>CANFHC010000008.1 GCA_947446575.1 Bacteriovoracaceae bacterium
GAGGCAAGCCACATGCTTCCTAAAACAATCAAACCTGCCGCAAGATATCCCCAAAAAATCATGGGTAGCCCATAAGATTTTAAAATAATGGTTGATGAATTGGTCTTAGTGTTTGATATGATTTCCGTGCGATCAACTTCATCAGTGCCAACAGGGAATATATACATGAGTCCCATAGTCAATTTTCCTTCAATTTACAAGAATCCAATAGGCGTTTATCATAGAAGCTAGTGTTTAGAAAATAAAGGTCAAATCGCTACGGAGAGTGATTATGTTAATGTGTAGAAGAACTTTACTATTTCTTTTTTGCTTGTTCTTATATTCCTTCGTGACATTTGCCAGAACAGTCGTCATCTCTGATATCGACGATACACTTAAACAGGCCAATTCTGTGGGAACGGCTCCGGAGCAAATCTATCACTTTCTAAAAAAAGTACCGTACCTAGATATGCGCAATCTTTTTAATGAAATAAAAAATAACGAGAAAAAAAATCTTGGAACGATTAGATTTTTTTATGTCTCTGCTGCAAAAGATTTTACTTTTAATGCAGATAAGTGGATTCAGAAAAATCAGTTTCCAATAGGTCGCTCGACTCTTAAAACGTTAAATGAAAAGCGCTCAACGTACGATTTTAAACACGCCGTTATTAAAGACATAATTGAAGCTGAAAAAAAGACTTTAAACGTCGAAGAAAATGAATCTCTTCATATCCTTATGTTTGGTGACAATGCTCAAGCAGATGCGATGGTTTATAGTGATCTTACTCATGAGATGCATCTTGATTCGGCCATTTTTATTCGCGATGTAAGAGCAGAGGCTACTTTTTTTAATTCAACATTGCCTATTAAAAAAATTATAGGTGTGAACTATTTTTTTTCCGAAGTTGAACTTTTAGCATTTCCTGAATTTCATTTAATTAATCCAGATTTAAAATTAAAAACTTATGACAATTATAAAAGAAGAGCTTTAATTCCTCAATACACGCTAAAAACACTTTCTCGAAGATTGGAAAGTTTATATGGTGACAAGTCACGGGCCGCGAGTGATGCACTAAATTTTTGGAATGATTATTACTCACGGTTCTAAATTTTTTGAAATTCAACCATGTTATTTATTGAGCAACAAAACAAGCAACCTCTCGGCCTTGTTTTATTTCTAAAAGTGGAACACTTTTTTTACATGATTCTTGAGCATAAGGACATCTTGGTTCAAACGCACATCCCACAGGTAAGTTAAGTGCAGATGGGAGTTCACCTTTAACAGTTATATGTTCTGAATTTTCTCGACGATTCGTTTGAGGCGCACTTTCAAGAAGAATTTTTGTATAGGGGTGTAGTGGATTATTAAAAATTTGATCGCGAGTTCCATACTCAACTACTCGGCCCAAATACATAACCATAATTCTATCTGACATGTGTTGAATAACTGAGAGGTCATGAGATATGAATAAGTAGGCAAGAGAGAATTCTTTTTGCAATTCCAAAAGCAAATTCAAAACTTGAGCCTGAATAGAAACATCTAAAGCTGAAACTGGTTCATCTAAAATTAATATTTCAGGTTGAAGCATTAGAGCGCGAGCGATGCCTAATCTTTGTCTTTGACCACCGCTAAAATGATGAGGGTAACGAGTGGCAAACTCTTCTCTTAAACCAACTTTTTTCATCATTTCTAAAACTAGATCTTTAATCTCAGCGCTAGATTTTTGCGTATTGATAACGAGTGGATCTGCAATGATATCGATTGCTTTTTTTCTAGGATTAAGGGATTGATAAGGGTCCTGAAACACCATTTGAATAGCAGAGTGAAATTCAGCACCTGTAAAACTATCAAAAGGCTTTCCAATAAGTTCAATATTTCCGTTTGTTCTAGCTTCTAATTTTGTGAGCACTTTTGCCAAAGTACTTTTTCCGCAGCCTGATTCTCCAACAATCCCAAGAGTTTCTTTTCTATCAACATGAAAATGAATATTTGTAAGGGCCTTTAATTTTAGTGTCGGCATCATTAGTTTTTTTATGTCGTAAACTTTATCAAGGCCTGAAACTTTTAGGAGATTTGATTCTGACATAATTATTTTTCCGCCATTGGATGTAAGCATCGAAGTCCATTTTCAATGATAATAGTTTGATTTAAACAATCATTTTGAGCATTAGTGCATCTCGGATTAAATTGGCATCCTGCTGGTCTATGATGAAATGCTGGTACGATTCCAGGAATAGAGGGAAGTTCACTTTTTGGTTTTGTCTCAATCGCTCCAGGGCGAGAAGAAAGTAAACCATAAGTATAAGGATGGTGCGGATACGTGATAAGTTTTTTAGTCTCTGCTGTTTCTACTATTTCTCCAGCATACATAACCTGCACGCGCTCGCTGAATTCGCTTACGACTCCAAGATCATGAGTGACTAGAATGACTGACATATTATTTTTAATTTGTAGTGATTTAATCAACATCAGGATTTGTTTTTGTATCGTTACATCCAGAGCTGTTGTGGGTTCATCCGCAATCAAAAGTTTGGGACTCGTTGAAATGGCCATGGCAATCATTACTCTTTGGGCCATACCACCAGAGAGCTCAAATGGATAGGCCTTGAGTCTATCTGCAGGAGAAGTAATTCCTACTTGTGAAAGTAAATCAATGGCTCGCTCGCGTGCTTCTTTTTTTGAGCAATCAATATGGGCAAGAATCGTTTCGACTAATTGAAATTCTACTGTAAGAAATGGGTTTAAAGCAGTCATTGGATCTTGGAAAATCATAGAGATTTCACCTCCACGAACTTTTTGCCATTCTTTTTCACTTAAATTTAATAAATTTTTATTATTAAAAGTGCATTCTTGCGCCTTAATAATAGCACTATCGCCTAAGATCCCCATGAGAGCGAGATTCGTTATACTTTTTCCCGAACCAGATTCTCCAACGACACCTAACATCTCTCCTTGCTTAAGAGAAAATGAAAGATCGCGAACTGCATGAATGGGTTCAGGATTTTTATCTGATTTAAAAAAAATATTAAGATTTTCTACATTTAATAATGTGTCGTTCATTTTAGTTCTGCTTTTTGAGACGTGGATCGAGAGCATCTCTGAGTCCATCACCTAAAAGATTAAAAGATAATACAGTTACAAGAATACAGATTCCCGGAAGAGTAACCATCCATGGGCTTGACTCGATAAAACTGCGAGCATCTGAGAGCATCGTTCCCCATTCTGACATGGGCGCTTGAGCACCAAGACCTAAAAATCCTAGGGCGGCGACATTTAAAATTCCGTCGGAAAATCCTAAACTCGCCTGAACAATTAACGGGGCCATGCAATTAGGAAGAATTTCAATAAACATAATTCTAAAAGAGCTCGCCCCAAAAAGTTTTGCGGCAAAAACATATTGGCGATTTTTTTCTACCATGACTTGTGCGCGTATGATGCGAATAAAATTTGGAACTGCTACTACTGAAACTGCAATGATGGCATTAGTAATTCCAGGGCCCAAGACGGCTACAATTACTATAGCGAACAAAATACTCGGAAGAGACATGATGAGATCAGTTAAGCGCATGATGATTCGATCGGTGAATCCACCGTAAAATCCTGCGATGACTCCTAAAAATGTTCCACTGATTAAGGCAATAATGACGACGCTGAAACCTACAGCAAGAGATATTCGAGATCCGTAAATAAGACGGCTTAAAAGATCTCGTCCAATATCGTCTGTTCCAAAAAAATATCCGGCACGGCCGCCTTGTACAAATACAGGTGGAAGTCTGAGGGCATCTGCAAATATTTCTGTCGGATTATGAGGAGCAATAAGTGGAGCAAATAGCGCGATAAAAACACTAATAATAATAACAACGACACCAATCATGGCACCACGATTTTTTTTCAATTCAAAATAAAGTTCGCTAAAAAATATTTTCATGAGATTTTAGTTTCGCATTTTAGGGTTTAAGAAATAATAAATTACATCAACAAAAATATTAGTCATAATGATGATGAAAGAAATAATGAGAACTCCGCCTTGAATAACTGGATAGTCTCTTGAAGTGATACTTTGAACAATCCATTTACCAATCCCGGGCCATGAAAAAATGGTCTCAGTTAAGATGGCACCTGTAATGATTGATCCAAATAAAAGTGCGAGTGTGGTAACAATAGGAACCAGAGCATTTCTTAGAGCGTGGATATAAACGATCCGAGTTTTACTCATCCCTTTAGCTTTTGCAGTTCTAATATAATCTTCACCTAAAACTTCAAGCATTGATGACCTCGTCATGCGTGCGATAACGGCAAGAGGGATTGTACCAAGTGCAGTAGCAGGTAAGATTAAATGTTTCAGTGCACTCCAAAATGGAGTTAAACCTTCAGCGCGAAGGACACTTGTTTGCAGAGTATCGATTAAATAAAGACCAGAAAAAACTGGAATATCAAAAACTAAATCAATTCTGCCTGATACGGGAGTAAGGCCTAGTTTTACCGAAAATACTAAAATGAGAATAAGTCCCCACCAAAAAATGGGCATAGAATAGCCAATAAGTGATACACTCATTAAAAAATAATCAAAAAAACTATTTCTTTTAATGGCTGCATAGATACCCATTGGTATACCAATGAGCGTCGCCAGTATTAGTCCGACCATTCCCAATTCAAAAGTAGCAGGAAAACGTTCGATAAATTCTGACCAAACAGAGTTGTTAGAAACTATTGATGTCCCTAAATTTCCGTGAAGTGCATTTTTTAAGAAGTACCAAAATTGTTGAATGATCGGGAGATCAAGTCCCAACGATTTTTTCATTTCTAGGTAGCGAACCGGATCAACTCCGCGCTCGCCAACTAAATTTAAAACCGGATCTCCAGGTATAAGTCTGATCATAAAAAAGCAGATCAAACTTATTCCTAAGAGAGTGGGTATTAAGTCTAAAAATTTTTTAAGAAAAAATTTCATTTATTCTACTGATACGTTAGTGAAATTATCGTGTCCAAGTGGATCAATTTTGTATCCCTTAACATTTTTTGCCATTGCCTTAAAAACAGTTGAGTGAGCAATTGTTGCCCATGGAGCTTGTTCTTTAAAAATCTTTTGAGCGTCTTTATAAAGAGCAGTTCTTTTTTTCACATCAGTTGTCGTTTTTGCATCAACTACATCTTTATTGAATTTTTGATCGCACCATTTAGAGTAATTGCTGCCAGAAGCAATTGATCCACATCCTAAGAGTGTGTTTAGGAAATTGTCTGGATCCCCATTGTCTCCAGTCCAACCCATTTGCAACATTTGGTGTTCACCCTGGCTTGCTTTTTTTAAGTATGTCGGCCAATCGAAGGATAGAAGTTTTACTTTAATTCCAACTTTTGCAAGATCGGCTTGCATTAACTCACCCATCTTCTTTCCGTTTGGATTGTAGGGACGAGATACTGGAAGAGTCCACATTTCGGTTTCAAATCCATTGGCCAGTCCTGCTTTAGCTAGAAGTGCTTTTGCTTTTTCTACGCTGTATTCATAATCTTTTACAGAATCGTTATACGACCAAATCGTTGGAGGAATTGGATTTTTTGCAACAACTGCGTTCCCAAGATAAATAGCGTCGATATATGATTTTTTATTAAGTGCGTGATTAATTGCCTGGCGGACAAGTAGATTATCAAATGGCTTTTTAGTGACGTTCATTGAAAGATAACCAACATTTAAACCTGCATCTTGCATTACTTTTAGTGCAGGATTTTTTTTCATCTCAGCTATATCAGATGGACTTGGCTCATTAACGAATTGGCATTCATTTGTTTTTAATTTTTGGTGGCGAACGTTCGCATCTGGAGTGATAGCAAAAATAAGTTTGTCGATATTTCCGTGTTTTCCCCAAAATTGTGGATTGTTAGAATACTTAATCACACTATCTTTTGCATAAGATTGGAATAGGAAAGCACCAGTCCCAACTGGAAAATTATCAATATCCGATTTTTTATTTGCCCCAGCTAGTTTTGATCCATATTCTTCTGACAGAATATTCATAAAACTCATGGCCATGTTTGCTAAGAAAGTTGCGTCTTGATTTGAAAGTGTGATTTGAACTTTATAAGGATCAAGAATTTTTACTTCTTTTATTGTTTTTCCCATTTCCATTCCATCAAAGTATTCATATTTTCCACCGCTCACATCGTGGAAGGGATGGGTTTTTACCCTCATTCGATCAATTGAAAAAACGACATCAGTAGCATTGAAGTCACGCGTTGGTGCAAAATATTTTGTCGTATGAAATTTAACCCCTTTTCTTAAGTTAAAAGTATAAACCAATTTATCTTTTGAAATTTCCCAAGACGATGCAAGACTTGGGATAATTTTAGTTGTCCCTTCTTCAAAGCCTACTAGGTTATTATAGAGAGTCGCTGCTGTTGCATTAACAGAAGTTCCATCTGTAACTAATTGCGCATTAAATGAACTCGGAGAGCCTTCTGAGCAGTATACGAAATTTTTGGCAAAGGCCTGATTTTGAAATTGGGCAATAAACAAAATTATTAAAATTGTCTTCATAGTTGAACGCCTCTTAGGAGTAGATTTTTTAAATAGTAATCAATTCTTCAATACTTGAGACATTTTGACAATTGATTCTGTGTAATTTTATTTACTTAAAGATAAAAAGACATGTTTTGTTAGGAATAAGTTTTACTTATTTTAAACATTCCGCCGACAAGTCTATGATGATGGATTATATCGACCATATTGGCCTGTCCAAAAAATTAACGTTTTTAACGTTAGCGTTTACTTTAATCAGCTCGTTTGCAATTTTAGCCTGCGTTTATTTTTTTACTTTTCGTTTGAATGAGAAGTTTTTAATAAATGAGCTCAAAGAGCGACAGGTTATGATCGAGCATTCCTTTGTTGAGCCATTATGGAATTTTGATCAATTACAGATTGAAGAAGTTTCAAAATCATTAATTGGACTTAATGGTTATGGCAATATAACAGCGGTGAGAGTGATTGATTCGTCTGGAAATATTTTATTTCAAGCTCCAGTAATTAACTCCAGTCATATTTCATTTGATGAATACGCGAAAAGACCTTTTACGAAAGTGGGAATTACACAAATCAAAAAAGCGAACGAAATTTTAGGAACTGTCCAAATTGTCTTCACAACTGAAGCAACTGTTGAAAATTATCGAGGTCTCTTGTTTCGCATTTTTTCAATTTCATGTTGTTTAATTTGTCTTACTTGCATCTGGATTTATTTTTTCTTTGATAAAAACTTAACAAATCCATTAAATAAATTATTAGAGCACGTAAAACAACTAAAAAATGAAAAATATGAAGTAAGAGAATATATAAATATTTCTTCTGAATTACAGCTAATTGGAAATGCTCTTAATTTTACATCAACTTTGATAAATAAAAGAAATAACGATTTAAAAAATCATACTGAAAACTTAGAAAAGTTAATAGAAGAGCGAACTTCAGAGTTAGAAAGTCAAATTGTGAAAAATATTAATGCTTCGAGATTGGTTGCTGTCGGTGAAATTGCATCAGATATTGCGCATGAAATTAATAATCCTCTAATGGTGATAAACGGACAGGTTTTTAAAATAAAACGCCAATTAACACATGTTGACCAAGAATATCGAGAAAGTATTGAGCAGCCATTAGAAAAGATAACTTTAATGAGTGAGCGAATTGTAAAAATTATTACTGGGCTCAAACTTATTTCTAGAGATGGTCACGGTGATGCGATGATTGAATTTTCGCTTCCCAAAATGATTGATGAAATTAAAATATTAACTGAAATGAAAATTAAATCTCAAGATATTAAATTTACTATTTTAATGCCTGAGAATGTTGGAATTATTCATGGCAGAGAAGTGCAAATTTCTCAAGTTTTAGTAAATCTTATTAATAATGCAGTTGATGCCGTTTCTCCATTAGATAATAAATGGATTACTCTCGAAGTTTCAGATTTAGATGATGTTATTAAGTTTGCTGTTACTGATTGTGGTAATGGAATTTCCACTGAATTACAGATAAAAATAATGAATCCTTTTTTCACGACTAAAGAGGTAGGTAAAGGAACTGGACTTGGTTTAAGTATATCGAAAGGGATCGTCAAAGAGCATGGTGGAGATTTTTATTATAATGATAAAGTAATCAATACTCAGTTTGTTTTTACGATAAGAAAGAAAAGTAATCAATTAAATGTTGCCTAAGAATTGATAATAGGATTGAAATGAAAAAGAAAATACTTTGTTCTATAGCGATGCTATGTTCTAGCACGCTTTGGGCCGATGATATATCATTAAGCTCAGACCTTTGGTGTCCATATGCTTGCGAATCTAACTCCAGCTCACCAGGCTTTATGGTGGAAATAGCTAAAGTGATTTTAGAAGGTGAGGGCCATAAAGTTAACTATACAACAATCAATTGGGCTCGTGCAGTCTCAGAAACTAAAACTGGAAAGTTTGCTGGTATTATTGGAGCAAGTCGTGCGGATGTTGTGGGCTTTGTATTGCCTTCAGTTCCAACAGGATTTAATTCTAACTATTTTTGGGTAATAAAAGATAATAACTGGTCATACAAAGACGTAAAGTCGTTATCAGGAAAAAAGATTGGGCTTATTAATTCCTATTCTTATGGCAACGAAATAGATAATGAAGTTCAAAAGAAAAATCCAAACTATATAATTGTCTCGGGAAATGATGCTCTAAAAAAATTAATTCGAATGACTGATATAAAACGTCTTGATGGGTTTGTAGAAAATCCTAATGTGTTAAATTATCTCTTAAAAGATATGCCAGAATTTAAAAATCATTTTAAAATAGTTAGTAAGAATGTCGCTAATGATCCTGATTTATTCGTAGCCTTTTCCCCAAGTAATCCGAATTCAAAAAAATATGCCCAACTTATATCTGATGGGATGTCTAATTTGCGAAAAAGTGGAAAATTAAAAACAATATTAAGTAAATACGGTGTCAGTGATTGGAAATAAAAAAAGCCTCCGAAAAGGAGGCTTGAATATTTATTTAAGTGCTTCTCTAATAACTGATGATGCCCAGTCCATAGTCCAGACTATGGCCGCGATTAAAATAACAAGCAGGCCGACTTCGCTCCATCTTGCTTGACCTTGGTATTGCATTAAAAGGTTTCCGATACCACCGCCACCAACTAGACCGATGACCGTCGCCATACGTACGTTGATATCCCAACGATAAATTGTATAGGAAAGATAAGGTAATACGATTTGTGGAACTACACCAAACCAAATAACTTGAATTGGGTGAGCTCCGGTTGCAGTAATGGCTTCAATAGGTCCATCGTCTATCGATTCAATTTGTTCTGAGTATTGTTTTGTTAAAGAGGCAATTGAGTGCAAGCAAAGTGCAAGCATCCCTGAAAATGGTCCGATACCAACCCATACTGAGAATATAATCGCCCAAACCAATGGTTCAATTGAGCGTGAAATGTTTAAAAATGCTCTAAGAGCGCTATAGCAGAAGAATGCTAGTGGATTACCACTCATTAAATTCCTTGCTGCAATAAAACCTAAAATAAAAGCGATGGGGATAGCGATAGCAGTAGCTATGAAGGCCATATAGATTGTTTCGATGGCCGCAAACAGTCCTTGTTCAAAGATTCCCCAGTTTGGGTGAAAAAGTGCAGTGAAAATTCTTTTTGCTCCATCTAGACCGTTTTGAGAAAAAAATTCTTTAATAGAAACTTGTGAAACGTAAAATCCAGTAAGAAATGTGAGCGCAACTATTAAATAGCCTAGGTAAGCAAATGGCTTACTCGTTGCTGATTCGTCATCCCGAATTTTTATAAGTCCGAAAAGACCTCTTCCTAATGAAGCAGGAGTTAAAAATAAAAGGGCGGCCATCACGATACCAAAATAAAGTGAGTATAATGGCTGATTCCAAGTAAATTCAGGATAGCGACTATCAATGATTATTTTATCGTAAATAATTTTATAACCAACTAAAGCGATATAGGCCCATGATAGGGAATCTAGAATAAACGCTTTAATCGTTTGAACTTTTTTGTTAGCTTTTTTCTTTATTATCTTTTGCATGATTTTCTCTAAAATTTCTGGAATTAGTTAATAGTTACTTCAACAGCATCTTCGCCATAAATAGTTTTAAACCACTCTTCGCTAATCTCTAACGGTTTTCCGTCATAGATTAATTTACCACCCTTAAGGGCGACAACTCTGTGAGCGTATTGACGGACGAGTGAAAGAAAGTGCAAGTTACAAATAACTGTCACTCCTAATTCTTCGTTTACTTTTTTAAGATACTGCATAACTGAGTGAGAAGTAGCTGGATCTAGTGAAGCCACTGGTTCGTCAGCTAATAAAATTTTCGGATTTTGCATAAGTGCGCGAGCTATTGCAACTCGTTGCTGTTGTCCGCCGGAGAGATTATCAGCGCGGTTGCGCTCTTTACCACTTAGTCCCACGATACCGATATACTTCATCGCTAAAGCTTTATCTTCTGCTGAATAAATTCCCAAAATAGATTTGAAAATTCCTGTGCGAGATAAATTTCCAGAAAGGACATTGGCCATAACTGAGCGTCTTGGAATGAGATTGAAATGTTGAAATACCATACCTATTTCAGATCTAATTTTTCTAAGCGAAGCTCCTTTTAATTTTGTAGTATCTACTCCATGAAAAAGAATTTCTCCACCTGTTGGATCATGTAGGCGATTTATACATCTAAGCATAGTTGACTTACCAGATCCCGAAAGTCCGATAACAACTAAGAATTCACCTTTAGGCACGCTAAAACTTATGTCGTGTAAAGCATGGTATCCGTTGGGGTATACTTTGTTAAGATTTTTGATTTCTAACATATCAATCTCGTCCTCAAGCAATTAAAAGAAATAAATTATTTTACTAAACTAGCAGCATCAGTGTTTGTTGCTTTAAGAACTTTTCTTAAATCATCATAGTCTTTGTTTGTAGCAGGAACTACACCATCGACTGCATAAATATTCTTGAAAGCTTCTTTTCCTTCAGGAGTTGCTAGGTATTTATTTAAACCATCAATGAATTTTTTAGTGATATCAGCTGGCATTCCTTTTCTAAATACGAACGGATCGTTAGGAATATGGTCAGTGATTTTCAAAACAGTTACTTTTTTCTCTACGTCAGGAAATTGAGTGAGAACTCTTTCTCTAGCGTCTTTAATTTTTCCATCGTATGCGTCTGAGTAAAACGCCGCTCCAGCGTCTACCTGACCTTGATAAACCATAGTGATTACGTTGTCGTGCTTAATTGCAAACGTAGTGTTACCAAGTTTGATTTTATTATCGTTCATAATTTTTAGAGGAAATAAGTATCCAGAAGTTGAAGATGAATCAGTAAACGCAAATTTCTTTCCATTTAAATCCTTTAGCGATTTGATTCCAGAATTAACATTTACGTAGATTGCGCCGGCGTAATAGTCTTTTCCATGACGAAGTGTTTTTAATTTTGCTTCAGCTCCAAATTTTGTATTTGCTAGTAAGTAACCAAATGAATTCATAACGGCGATATCTGCTCTTGAAGAGCCGAAAGCTTCAACGACAGCGATATAGTTTGATGGAATTCCAGACTTAAAAAATAATCCAGTTTCTTTTTCCATAAATTTTAAAAAATGATCTGAGTTTGTTGCGATAGAGTTTGCGTCAACTGACGGTGTGAAATAAATTTTGACTGGGTTCTCTTTTGTTCCTAGTTTTTCTTCAGCGAAGGCCGCAAAAGATACCGTAAAAATCAAAAGGCTTAAAAGTGCTCTTTTCATGTTCATGAAAAACTCCTTACAAAGAATTCAGCTGTTTATATTATAAAAATTGATGGCCTACAGTAGCACAACTTATCTGAATTCGTTAGTCAGGAATTGGTTTTGTTGGGCATTTTTTAAAAAAGATGGTAATTTTTTTATAAAATACCCAATACTTGGAGATTAATGCAGTGAAAACTTACCAAAGAATAATTATTGGATTCCTTTTTGTGGCAACGAGCTCTTTAACGATGGCCGAAGTGCAGTCTTATGAAACAACAGATAATACGGGATTAAATAAACTAGAAAGACTTGATACCGTAGATAAATACTTAGTTGAATTATCAAAATCAGTTAAGGCGATGGAAGCTAAATTAGATGAAAACGCAAAAAAAATACAATCGCTTGATTCAATTGTAAAAGTTTTAAAAGAAAATGAAGCGAAACTCATGACTGAAAAACTTGGTGAGCAGAAAAAATCGAGAACGAAGGAAGAGGCTAAAGTTTCTAAAGACGACTTAACAGAAATGGAAAAATTAAAAGCGGATATCCTCGCTCTTAAAAATAAAGACATTGAAAAGATAAAAGTAAATGTTGAAGAGTTAAGCGATACAGTAAAAGCGATTCAAGCGACTTTAAAAGACAGAAAATAAAATCTATTCCTGTCGTCTTTATTTTAACGACAACAGGAATAAATTTTTACTTAACAACAAATCCTACAAATTCCGAAGCAGGGATTTCTCCATTTTGAATTTTTATTTTTACTATATCTGAAACTTTTGGATCAGCAGAATTTTTAACAATTATTCCAGTGCAGTCTGCTTTAAGTAAAACGCCTTCAGGCAAAACTAATCCCTCTAAATTTTTAATTGAAAATTTAGATCCAGCTCCTGTGAGTTCACCCATTTTTACTTGTAGACCCGATTTAATGATAGCCTCTACAGATGAAAGTTCTGCTGCGGGTGCCAGATTCATAATGCCAAAAATAAAAAGAAAAGAAATAATTATTGTCTTCATTGGAGAACTCCTGCCTCGTGGGCGTTTTCTTTATTGGGCGTAAGGCCAATTACATCAGATAAAACGACAGAATAGTAGGGAATGTTGCCCTGAAGTTTTTTATCGCTCATAAGATCAAATATTTTTTTAACAGCATTTTTTTCAATTTCTTTTATCAAATTTATCCCTTCTTCATTCATTCCTTCAGAAAGTGAATAAAAGAGGTTAAATCCCTTATCAGCGTCTTTTGGTTTGTAGCAATCAACTAATGAGTGAGTGAGTTGGTGAGCAAGAGCGAGCTCAACTGAAAAGTTCTTTTCACGCGCGTGAAGTCTTTCATTTTCATCAATGATGATCCAATTAAGTTCGACGAGTTCATTTAATTTTTCTATTCCAAGAATTCCGAAAATATTTTTAATTTCTCGTACACTCGTTCCACAGGCGTTAGCGGCAAGCTTGTAGATAAGGTAAACAGTTTTATCACGAAAGAGACTGTTTAAATCAGTATGGAGTTCGTGAGGTGCAGACTTATCATCAAAGATGAATTGATCAAATGAGCGGTTGAGTAATTCCGCAATTGGGCCATTTACTTTTTTTAGAAGAGCAGAGATCTTTTTTTCTTTTAATAAATAAGAGGTAAGCGCAAGTACAGAGTGTGGTGCAAGTTCTTGTCTTTGATCTTCTTGCATTAGTCGTCTCATTGTCGTGGCCGGAACACCTGAGCGAGTGGCCAGTGCATTGAGAGTTAAACCTTTGTGATTATCTAAATAGGAGCTCACCAAAGATTTTAGTTGTTGGTTGACGCTAGAATGTGAATTTTCGGTTTGTGAAAGATTCATATTCTCTGGTTGTAACAGCACTAATCTGTTTTCAAAATAAAAAACTGTTTCGTGCGAGAAAGAGTAAGTTCTTGCATTCATATATTGGTATTTTTTACATAAGTGGTGCCATGAAGGAGTTCCAAAATGGCACCACTTTATCTATTTGTGAGTTACTGACAAACTGTTTGTGATCGTCCACCGACACGAATCACTCTGCAATTTCTTCCGCCGCCACCGCCATTTCCACCTGGAGTTGGTCTACAGATTGAAGTCGTTGCACGCAATCGAATTCCACCTTTCATATCACTTGAATCCATCGTAATTGTTCCTTCTGTTCTATTGTCTCCTGCCAAAATCTGACTTCCTAATTGGTGTTGTAGATGAAGAGAAACTCGATCTCCAGCTGCTCCATTTCCACATTGTGAGGACACACTTATAACTTTTGTTGTTTGCACTAAAAAATCTTCTTCTTGATCTATGCTTGTGTTGAGCCAATTTTTATCAGCTATCAGTTGTTGCCCTTGGGTTCTTTCAGTTCCAAGACCAGAACTACTTATTAAATAACTTTTAAAACTGCCGGCGACTCCACGGTCTAAAAATGCATGTCCGCGCATATCATAAGATATTTCTATGGAATCTAATTTTTGTCCTGCTGGTAATTTGATATCTAAAAAAACATTACAATTTAAACTTGAAATACTTGTTCCGCCACCTTTTGGATTTAGAGGAGTTGGTACATGAGATTCAAAACTTTGAAAGATTAAACTCGCTGATGATAAATCAGGCGCTGTCACAATTTGAGTTAAATCAGATGAACAACCTGACCCACCTACTCTGATATTTTGGAATTCAAAATTTCCCGCCATCGCACTAGAGATGGTTGCAAACATTCCTAGTGTAAAAAATAATTTGTTCTTCATAAGTATTATCCCCCTGAGAAATAGAAATAGAGGAGAAGGGGATCTTTCACAAGACTAAAAACAGATTCATTTCATTCTGATCGCCAGGTGGTTATGTTGAAAAATCGATCTCAACCAAGTGGCGGTTAAAGTCAACACATATGCATTTTGATCTTTCTTATTAAAAAATATTCCATTAAAAAAAGATTAACGAAAGCAAAACGCTTTTAAAAATTTTCAATGAGGGGAAAACATGAAAAAGAATTTAACACTACTAAAGGCAGCTCTATTAGCTCTTGCTATTTCTGGATCTTCAATAGTTCACGCCGATGATATTCAATTAGGAACTCCTGCTTACGGAGGAAATGGTTGTCCGGCCGGAACTGCATCAGCTGTATTAAGTCAGGATGCTAAATCATTATCACTTATTTTTGATCAATTTGTGGTAGAGGCCGGTGGTGCTGCTAGAACACTAGAAAGAAAATCATGTAACGTCGCTATTCCAGTTCATATTCCACAAGGATTCAGTGTTTCAGTCGTTAATGTTGACTACCGTGGATACGTATCGTTGCCTGCACAAGCTTCAGCGCGTATGACTGCAGAATATTTTTTAGCTGGATCAGTGGGGCCAAGATTTGATAAAATGTTTTTGGGTAAAACCGATACAGATTACCAATTTTCAAACCAACTAGACATCAATGCTCAGGTTTGGTCACCATGTGGAGCTGATACAATCTTGAGAGTAAACGCAGCTATGTTAGTTAAAACTAACCGCTATAACGATCAAGCAATAGCAACAGTTGACTCTGCTGACTTTAAGACTGGTATCCTATACCAATTACAATGGAAGAGATGTTCAAGATAATGATTTATATCTAGATACGAGAGAGAAAAAAAGACCAGCAGTATTGCTGGTCTTTTTTTCTCTACTTGAGGAAGAATAATAGTAAAGATCGATCCCATATTGGGCCTATTCTTAAGATAAATTCATCCCCTCTTTTATGTTGTATAAGCATAGATCACATCTAAAATATCAATTCGAGGAACAATCATCCCTTTGGTGGATATGTGAAATATTGTTTTTGGAATTTTAAATTCAAATTGATAAATAGCTTTCAGTTTTGGATGAATTATTTTGTCTTCTTCCAAAGACGTTGTTGAATTCAAAATGCGCTCAATGCGCCCAATAAAAAGAAGACAGTGATCATTAAGTGTTTGTGGCAAGTGTCCTTCCATTTTTTTGAAATCGTGCAAAATGGACATCATGACTTTCGGATGAGTCTCGTATATGTATTGGGCAACTAAAAAATAAAATTCTGCGATCCCTTTTTCTGGATAATTTTCAAGATGATCTATGGCAAATTGCAGGTGATGATAAATCATTTGAGCGTCGTGCAAATCAAATCCCTTTTGCGCTTTCATCAGAGATTGAATCCCTTTGTAATAATCCTCTGATACGTTTTTTTGATTTTTTTTGCCCTTAAAGTTTTTTTGTTCGGGATGATCGAAAGCATTGGAGAGGAGTATGAGATTATCGCGATAAAGCTTTGGGGCCTCTCCGTCGATGTAGTAAGAGGTTCCAGCAGTTGGATTTAACGTCATTACCGTTAAACTCGAAGGAGTTATTGTATCCATTTTATAATTTTCATAATGACCCTTATGCTTAACTTTTTGTTCATAGGGAGTGGCCATCATTTTAATTAGTTCTATTTCAGTTTTTTCTTTTTTGGCCTTAACGAATTGATGAATTTTATTTGCTGCAATCTCTTCACGCATTAAATTGAATTGGTGAAAGCCGGTCGGTAGCATATTTTCTTGATTAATCTCTCTGTTTTCTAAATGATTACAAAAATAAAGAATTCCATTTTCTGGAACCGTATGTTCGGTGATAAATAATTCTTTCCCCATGAGATCTGCACCAATGATATCGCCATTTTTAAAAGACATATAGAGGCACCAGGTAGTGATGCTTTCGTGGGTCCGTAAATATTCAAGTACTGATTTTTTGTCATTGGCATTTTTAATAAGATCAAAAATTAATTCAAAAATTGAAAGTCCGTCTTTATTAAAAACATTAGTGAATTTTTGATGAAGAGCAAGAGTCATTCCATCTTCTGTCATCAGCGTAATGGAGGGATAGGGAATTCCACTAGCTCCAAAGCCCAAAGTTTTTGGCATACCTTTAAGATCATATAAAATGGCGCGCTCTTTTAAATCATATGAGCCATGTAGTGGAAAATCTAAGATTCGGCCATGAACCACTTCATTTTTTTCATTTCGCATGAAAAAACTTGAGCATCCTAAATTTCCTTTAATAAATCCTGGTGCCCACTTGCTTATGCAACTGACGAGTTCAGGAACCAACATCGTATATGCCGCTTCTTCGAGAGATAATCCCAAACCGTCTGCATAACTCTTTAGGTGATTATAATGCTCAGACTTTTTAAGGAGAGAATTTTTAAGCGCAACCTTTGCCACTTCTTCTATCGCTTTATTCACGGCTCCCCAAGGAGTGGAGAGCATATGCTTAACATCGCGGTGGACATCTTTTGCCGCCTCGCGATCCATGAGTCCCAATTGATAAAAATTTTCGTCTATAGAGCCGATGAGTGTGACGAGGTCCATACACTTTCATTCCTTATGAGGTACTTGTTATGTTTGATATTGTAAGCTTAAATGGAATTGCAAGCAATCAATGGTTAAATATAGCAATGCTAATTGCTGCTGTTTTACGAGTTTATTTAGAAATTATCAAATTTGATTTTGCTGAACTTCCGCTTACAAAAGGAATGTTTAAATCAAGCGTAGAGGCCCGTCGATTTCATAGAAATGGGTTGTATATTTGTCTAGGTTATATTGTTTTATCAGCGCCATTTACACTTTTTTCTTGAGCGAGTTTGAGTGCTTCAAACTCATCTTGATAAAGGCCATCATAAAGCTCAATGAGGTCAATTAATTTCTTTTGCCGCTGGAATGCTTCCGGGGGGTGAAGTTCGTCGTTTTTAAATCTTTTTCTGATATAAATTTTAATAGCAGTTTTTTTAGTATTCTTCTCTTTTCTTTTGCGAGTTAGCAAATTATCAAGCTGATAGATCTTATTTAAAAATTGGGAATTTTGCTTTTTCTTTAATTGAAAAATATCCTGCTCTTTTATGCTATTCCAAATAACCCATGGGTCAATGTCTTCTCTTAAAATTTTTGAAAGCGTTAAATAGATAGCTGGATCAGATTCAAAATTATCTCCCATCAAGACCAACTCGTCGGGAATTCCAGTCATCAGAAGAATATCTAAGAGGTGATTGAGCTTGTAGAGACCTTGAGACTTTAAGTCTTTGGTAGTGAGTTCTCCTTCAAGAAAAGAAAAAAAGTGACGGTAATCTTTAAGAAATATTCCAGCAGAAAAAATATTATTTTTATAAAGCCAGTCGCGAATAGAATCTTCATAAAAATGGGGTGACGCCGAAAGAATAAATGGGTGATGGCCCATACGAATGTAACGGTGTAGGAGATTTACGCTACTCGCTACCGTGGGATTTACATCTATCGGTCTAGTTAATGAGCGATAAACTTCTTTAGTAGTTGAGTATTTTGTATCTACTAAGGTTTTATCAAAATCACAGATGATCAATTTTTTTGGAGAAAATATTCTTAGCGGAATATAGGTTCCTAAGTGCAGTTCAAGGCCTGGTCGTTTTTTAACTTCGTAAAGTTGTAGAATCTCAATGTCTCCGCGCTCTTTTGTAAGAGGAATTTTAAAGTTAAAATTTCCGAATGAATCAGACTCAAATGACTTTTTGTAAATTTCTTTCTGATCTTTAGTCACCCCAACAATTTTCATGGTGAATTGATAGGCGTTCAAAAGACGTAAGGCCTGAATGGGAAATTTAGGTGTCGGGATATCAAGATCGAGATTTTGAGCAATCAAATTCTCTTTCATAGTAATGGAAGCCTTGATGTTGATTGAGTCATCAGTCACTATGGCCAAAAAATGAACGAGATGTGGTCTTTTCATAATTAGGAATTTGATCTTATAATAGATTATTAGCTAACAATTAATTATAGCGATAAAATAGAGAAAAGGAATTTAAAATGATGGTAGCGGCAGAGACAGTTTTTATTGAACACTTAGGGCAAGTGGACGCCTATCTCGGGATGGGAATTAAGATTGTCACCGGGCTGATTCTGGGAAGTTTGGTGGGCTATGACCGCGAACAGAAGATGAAGAATGCAGGGATCAAAACGAATGTTCTCATTTGTTTAGGTGCAACACTGTATACAGCTATCTCTATGTTGGGGCATGACCAAGGTGGTGGGATCAATTACGATGCAGCCAGAATACCCGCACAGATTGTGTCAGGTATTGGTTTTTTAGGTGCCGGCGCGATTATGCAAGATAAGGGAAATATAATTGGTCTAACAACAGCTGCAACGATTTGGGTTGTGGCAGCTATTGGGATGACAATTGGTTATGGTTTTCCAGTTATCGCTACAATTTTTACATTAACAATTCTTTCTGTACTTAGGCTACTGGGCCCAATCTACCAGGGCTTCGAATCGACAAAAAATCACCGTTATTTTCATATTGAGATTTTATCTAATGGAGATATTAAAAACTTTGTTAAAGAAATTGTATTCAATATAACTGACCGTATTGATGAACTTCATGAAGAGATTCTGGATAAAGAAAAAAATCAACGCCATATTGATTTTTATGTTTATTTACATCCTAAAAAAATGCGAGTCATGAGTGAAGAGTTACGCGATATTGTTCAAGTTGAAAAAATGCATTATCACCAAATCGAAAGCAAATCGATTAAACGTGATTTACCAGAAGATTAAGCTTAGAGTTTTTGGATTTTATATTGAAGAGTGCCATTTTCATATTTTTGAGTAATGGACTTAGAGTTTAAAATATCTTTAGAATTAAAGTCTTTACTATAAAGCTCGTTGCGAGTGGATTTATTAGTTGATCCATCCTCAGCTTCCATAGAATCCGTAAAGCGTCTAGTGAAAGTCATTTTAATGTCTCTGCCATGGGCCGAGAGATTCACATTTTCTTTTTCATGTTCTGGAACTTTAATTGAAACAATCATTTCCTTCTCCAGATCTACTACAGAAGGAGTGAGAGATTCAATTCGATAAAATTTATCGTCAATTTTACTAGTAATCAATTTTTTTTGTTCCGAATTTTGATTAACAATACTTTTGACATCTTTTTCAAGATGGATTTTCAAATCAGCTAGAACAGCATCATGTTCTTTGACTAATTTCTCATAACGAATTTTAAAATCATTTTGTTTTTGGGCCATCATTTCTTTTTGATGATTATCTAAATAGGAGAGTTCAGCTTTATGGACATTGCTTTTTTCCTCCTCAATGAGCTTATTGTCTTTTAAATCTCTCGCAACAACATCTTTAAGTTCTTTTTGTTGAATTCGGACTTCTTCATCATGAGCTTTGATATTAGCTTCTAGTTGAGCTCTATAATTTTTTTCGTCATTTATTCCTTTTTGATTAAAGTCATTCGAAAGAGCATTGAGTTTGGTTCTTGTCGCTGTTTCAAGGTGATTTTTCCCGGCCCTTGATTTATCAGACATGAGTTGAACATTACTTTGAGTTTGAGCATGAATATCTTCTTGCATCTCTCCAGCATGTTTATATTGCTCTTGTATATTGCTCATAAACTGCTCTCTTGAGTTTTGTATTTTACTTTCATGGTCATTTTTAATGGCCATTTCCTCAAAAGCCACACTCTTTTGTGTGCGCTCTAAATTTTCTTTGTAGCCATTTAATTTTTCTTCATATTCATGGCTTGCTCCAATGAGCATATCCTCATTTCTTTTGAGGCTGTTCACGTATTGTTCTTCACCAAAAGATTTGGCAGCTTCAATTTTTTTATCATAAAGAGATTTGACATTTTCGAGTTCGGCTTCTTTTGCCGCATTTTGATTGCGGATTTTTTCATCCATTTTTCGTGCAAATTCTGCAGTACTTGCGGAGCTATTGTCACTGACTTTCATTACTTAACTCCTAGAGCTGGAATTGTAGCGGATGCCTCTGATAATTCTTTGCCTTCACTGATCGTACAAACAGGAAGATGAGAGGTGTTTCCCATGCACTGCCATGAACGCAAAAGATTGACTTCTAAAGTTTCACCACCGCCATGGTAGGCCAGATAAGCGATAGGGTTAAGGGTGGATGTCACAAGTTCTGATTCAACAACTGTTATATTTTGAGTTTTTGGTCGCACATAATATTGATAGACCCTGTATTCACCAAAAGCTTGTGAAGAAAAGAGCAAAAAAAATTTAAAAAGAATGAATTCTTTTTTCAATTAGTGGATCTCAGGTTTTTGATCGAGGATTTTTCCTTCAACTAATTTTAAAAATGCTTTCATGAAAAGTTTTCTATCTTCATCTTCCATTGATAAAAGAACTGTTTTTTTATGTTCTAATTGACGATGTTTAGAGACCCGTTGAAAAAGTTTTTTTGCTTTTGCTCGCTCAAGACCTGTAATTTTATGAAATTTTTTTTCTTTCATCTCTGGATCTAATAGCCAAGAATTGTGAAAAAGAGGAAAGTGCCCCTGTGTTCCTAATTGTATTAAAGCTTTCATTGATTCTTCAGGGCGATAGTGAATTTCCAAGACTTCCTCCACGATATTTAGATCTAGTTTTAATGATAAATGAAGAAGCTTGTATAATAGGAGAGGGTAACTCTTTCCAGTGGTCCCCATTTTTCCTAAAATCAAAGTGTTATTAAAAAAATATAATAACTGTCACATTTGCTCGGTCATAATTGTAGGGGGTGCAATTTTTGCAAATTGCAGTTATTCTATATGAGGACCTCATGAAGATGGTCCGGCATAAGGCCTGTAAAACTTTTGCGCCCAAGGATTGGTGAATAAATGAAATCATTTTTTAGTATTTCGCTTTCAACTCTTTTTTTACTATCTTTCAATGCTTATGCGTTGGTTGATTATAGTGAAACAGTTAATGATCCCAATCCAAAGGCAATGCCAAATCAATTAACTTCTAAAATGCCAAATGCGGCTCGCTCTGAGTCTAAATCACTCATATGGAAATCAGATTTTTCATTTGCTACTAATTATGAATCTATGGAAATTGATGCTGATAAAATTGGTGTTTTTAATTTAAACACTCACGTGCAAACACCATTTAATATTTATTTGGATCTTACTTATTGGCAGGCCCAAGAAAAACTTGGATCTCAAAGCGGAAATCCTAAAGCGATTATTGGTTTCAACTGGCTGCGTTTTGGCTCACCTGCTGATGAAGCAAAATTCGATTTTTATGGTGGTGGTCGATTTGCTGGAACTTCTGATTTGGCCAGCTCTCGAACAGATAAAATATTTGGAGTTGAAACGACTAAACGTTTTGGAACTTTCGGCCTGGGGCTTGGTTATGATATTTCTTTAACTGGAGCACCAAAAAAAGAAGCTGATATGGGAATTGGAAACATTCACCGCATTATTGTGAGTGGCGGCTGGATGGTTTCAAATGATATTCAATTTGAAATTGAGTTAGAAAATTTTAAGATTGCAGAGTCAAATGATAAAAGTCGTGCGAATTACCTATTAAAAAGTGTTAGTTTTTCAACTTTGTCTCCTAAACTTAACTTAACACTTGTCCCAGCTGTGAATCTTGAATTAGGGGCCCGTTTTAAAACAAACAAAGCTAAGCTTGATCAAAATCTAGCTTCTGCAAAATTGTTTGATTTGCACGGAGTTTATTCTAATTCATTGTTTGCTGGTTTAAACTTTAATCTTTAATGAAATTTAATAAACCACTCTATTTTTGCACTGAATGTAAGTCTGTTGTTAAGCAATTGCAAAAACTTCTTTTTGTTGAAGAGCATTCTACGAAAGGTTTTTGTTCAGAAACATGCATTGAAGATTTTTATCATCCTCTTGTAAAGCATTTTGAAAATCTAGATAAAAAAACGAGAAAAGAATTGAGTATTGACCGAGAAGCTATTTATCAGACAAAAGATGATAAAACTTTAGTTGAAGAAGTTTTGCATACTCCAAGTGAAGTTTGGCAAATTGAGAATGAGCTAAGTGAATCATTCTTTAGCTATATTCGTCACTATGAAGATTACAGTGCTATCGTTCTTTGCACAGTTTATAACAAGCAAGCGTCGTTTATATTTTTTAAAACACTTACTCGCTCTGAAGAGTATTTGCAGGAGTTTCGTTTAAAAAAATCTGAGATAATTGAAAACGAAAGGCATGCTATTGAAGAAGTTGAGAGCATTTCAGGAGAATCCTTTAACGAAGAAGATTTTCAATTCATGCAATTGCTTGAAAGCAAAAAATCAAGTTTGCTAGCAGATCTACTCACAAAAAGATTAGACTCTGATATCTCCTTTGAAGAATTTACAAATTATGAATTTTGTTTTCAAGAGACCTTAGAAACTCCAGATGAAGTTTTTGAAAGCAAAGATAAAGAAGGCGATGTATTTTTTACTTATATAAAATCTTTTATCAAAGATCAGAGTAATTTCTTTTATATTATTTCTTGCTTAAAAAGAGTAAGCGCTGAAAGTACTGAAGATGTCAGCGTATTTCCTGTTTTAGCTTTCCCAACTAATGATATGGACTTGTACTTAGAATTTAGGTCAGGAAATAGAATCGCTGGACCTTTAAAAAATTAAAATTGAACTTAAAAAGTTTTGTAGACGTATTGCCCGACATTTTTGAAGGCTGTACAATAATTGCTGTTGTAATATGGGTACGCCAACATATTCATACATGTTTTATAAGCGTCTAATGTCATCACATAAGCATTAAAAGGTGAGTTGTAGTACCAACTTAAATCTTTAAAGAAAATCACGCCATTAATAGTTGCCCCTGAATATTGAGCGTATTTAATAAAAGTGATTTTCCTAACAGCTTTTGGATCTTTAAAATAACCGCACATTGGGTTTCCTACATAGATAGAGTTTGATCCACTGCTAGTTGTTGGTATAAGACAAATGCTTACATCTCCATTGTTTCCTGTTGGAGGAGTCTTAAGTTGGAAATAGACGACGCTTTTATCAGTTGAACTTTGGCAAAGTGTATAGTCACCTAAATGGGTACTCGAAGATTCAAATCCTGTCGCTCCATCTGTAGAAAATTTACATTTAGTAGCATCGCTCGGAACAGTAGAAGTTGTGCCAGTCGTTGTAGTTGTTGTTGTTGTCGCACTTCCTGTGTCGGTCAAGTTTACAAAGGCACTTGAGCCAGGATTAGTGTTGGTAAGTCCGTTAGATGAAGTACTACTTAAGGCCCTTTGGCTTCTTGGTGAGTCACATGAAGAGAGCGTACCTGCAAGAGCTAGGACTAATAAAATATTTTTTTTCATAAAATCTCTCACCTTTAAAAAATTCAGGGGCGCTATAATCATTATACTTATCGGATCTTAGTAAAAATAGTTGAGGCGAATATTTGCCTAGGCGTCTATCAATTTTCGTTAACTTAGGAGCAATTTCTCCCGATAAGAATTTATGATAAAAAAGGTCATAATCTTGAGTATTGCGCTTTTATTGATAGTGGCCGGTGGCTGCCTCATTGCAATTGCTCCTTATCATATTTACACCCTAACTTTAACGGAAGGTGTTCAAACTCGATTTTTGGAAATGAAACCAAGTCCGGGCGTATTTTATGATGGCCAGGATTTTGTTTATTCACAAATTGAGAATGCTAATATCGACAAAGCACTCTTTGCAACATTTCATTTTTCAAATTTTGAAATGCCACTTCCTTTTAATCATCCTATTTTTTCTTTAATACCAACTATTAAGATAGAAAGTACCGGGCCTAGGCTCGGGGCCAGTTTTGTCGATGGGAAAAGTTCTGAATTATTTTCTTTTATGTTGGAGAAAGCATTTAAGCTTGAAACCATATCTGGTAATCAAAAATTATTTTTGCTGCCAATATTTAAAAATCATATAGCTCGCAAGTCAGAAGAAGAAGTTTGGCATGATCTTTTTTCTAAAAAACTTTCTCTTCCATCTAATTTTGGAAAAAGTTTTTATGAATCACTTTTAACCCTTAGAAAAGTTTCTTATAGTGACCTTGTTTATAATCTTTATATTCTTTACAATCGAGCTCATCTTTTTCCTTCGAATATTTTGAAAATTGCTTTCGATCCAATAACAAAACATGGATTAATAGAATTACCAAGCAATGATCCAAAACTGAAGCAAGAGCGCTTATATATCATTGAAAAAGGTATTGTATACTCATTAACGATTGTTAGTAAAAACGATAATGAAGCTGCAGAAAATTTGCGTAATCGAATTTTAAAAGAAACGGTATATAAAAGTAGTACGGCTGATTCGGCAATTCCAATTTATGCTCAATATAAAAATATTTCTTACGGACGCCGTATTGATCAACAAGGAATGATGTATTTGTATGCGGCATGGTCTCATGATTTAACTAATAAGGACTTCGTGAGAGTTATTATTTTATTTTTAGAAAGAGGAAAGTCGAACCTTAAATTCCTGAAACCTTTTTATGAATATGCTTATAAAAAATTTGGATCCAATCTTTCCTCGGACAATGAATTTTTATTAGAGACGGCTTCGGAAAAACTTAAGCGCAGAATGAAAGAAGATTTGGAAAGTGAAGTAAAAAAAGAGGAACAAATCTTAGCTCCTAAATATGATGGAAAATTTGATTCTCCGGAGGAGAAAATTAAGTATAATTTGCAAAAAGCTAAAGAAGGTAAAATAAATTCTGATGACTCAGATAAAGTTTTATTGCAGGAGTAGAGCTAAATTTCAAATGCCAAACCAACTCCTATTTCAAGTCCATTTATTGATCCAATTCCATTAATCAATTTTTCGTTGCTATCGTATACATTTTCAATTTGCAAAACCTTATAATTTCTATAGGCCATAACACCGAATAAATGATATTTATTATTTGGGAAAAAAACAATTTTTCCTCCAAAAGTTGGTCCGTAGATAAAAGCATTAGGTTCAGTATCTAAATTGCTTTTTATTTTTAATTGTGCGCCAACAGTGAAATCGAATGAGAGATTTAGATCTAATAAAAAAAGAGATGTTCGCATTAGTGTATAACCCAAAATTGGCTTAAGAACGTAAAAACTTAGATCAATATTGGAACTGGTAATTGTATTGTACTCAAAAGCTCCACCCCAAAACATTTTTCCATTTACTTGGCGGTGAATTAAGGAAATATCATAACCAACAATACTAGATTTTTCATTGCCTTCGATTGCAGAATAAAGGTTTTTAGTATCATTTCCCGCACCATATTCATGGATTGCAAAATAGGCAGAGTTATTTTCTGAGAGTTTTTCTTCAGGTTTGATCAAAATAATATCTATATTATGTTCTCTGGGAGCACCACGTTTTGCATTTAGCGTTTCAATAGATTCGTTCTCAAAATGGATACTTTTAGCTTCTATGAACGCCAATCGGCCATAAACGATTAAAGGGACGAGGTCGGGATTTTTTTTTCTTGGATTTCCGACTGTAATTAGTCTGTCATTGGAAATATAGCCTAATGGGCTATTCATATTTTCATCAGAATATACAACAGCTCGAGGGATAATAACTCGCGCTAAGTGAGTTCCAACCAGTAAATCACTGGTACTTTCCGCAACTGCCATTATAGGAGTGACGAATAAAAAAATACATCCTAAAATAAGGGCATTCAATTTTTTAAGCATTAGATAAATTATAAGGGGCATTTCTTGAAATTTCCAGGCAAAAGAAAAACAAAGCATTACTTCCCCGTTAACGAATCAGGCCGAATTCCGTTTGATGTAGATTTTTCAGAAAGAGGCAGCGTTTACGTTGTTGGGATTGACCAATTAATTGTCGATATCGAAGCCAATGTTGATTATTCCTTTCTTGAAAAATTTAACATCGTAAAAGGTGAGTCAGCGGTGCTTCCTGATGCAATAGTTGAAGAAATTTATCATGAATTAAAAAAATCCAATGCTATAATTGGAGAATATGCTGGTGGGGCCATTGGAAATACTCTGCATAATTATAGTGTGCTCTCTGATTCTCGGTCGGTTGCTTTAGGCGCCATCTCTAAAAATATCTCCGTGGGTGACTATGCCTTCAAATATATTTGCACTACTAATTCATTTGTCGATTTTTCTTATTTAAAACCTGTTGATGGACCGATGGGCAGGGCCTTTTGTCTTCTGACTCCAGATCGCGAACGATCGTTTGCCATTGGAAAAGGAATTATGAATGAGCTTTCTGCAGATTTTATTCCAGAAGATTTAATTAAAGGGGCATCAGCTCTTTTGGTTTCTGCTTATTCGCTCCGAGATGAAACTTCGTCAATGTATAAAGCTAATGTAGCGGCTTGTGAATTTGCTCTACAAAACAATGTGCCCGTCGTTCTTTCATTAGGAACAAGCACATTGATAAATTCTCGCCAAAAATTCTTCCAAGATTTTATTTCAAAATATGTTTCTATTACGGCCATGAACGAAGATGAAGCTTTAGCGTTAGTTGGAGATAAAGACCCATTGCTCTCATGCAAAAAAATTCTCGATCTTTGCGACATGGTTCTTATGACAGTGGGTCCTCGCGGACTCTATTTAGCGGCCCATGTTGATGATCAGTACAAAAGAGAGACTAAAGATTTTATTCATTCTAAATCTATTGCAGAATACAATAAATTTGAATATTCACGGGCCATGATGAAAGTGGATTGTAAAAATCCAATGAAAGTCTACACCCACAT
Source organism: Bacteriovoracaceae bacterium (assembly GCA_947446575.1). Taxonomy (GTDB): domain Bacteria; phylum Bdellovibrionota; class Bacteriovoracia; order Bacteriovoracales; family Bacteriovoracaceae; genus Bacteriovorax. The sequence continues at coordinate 27,187 of CANFHC010000008.1, forward strand.
TAATCCCTATATGGGAGGACCAGGAATAATAAAAAACACCAATGGCGCTGGTGACGCAGCTCTTTCGGCGATTTTACATGATATTGCTTCGAACACTTATCACCGCCAAGTGACTCCAAATTCACCAAAGCATGTAGGACGATTTTTAACCTATTCATCGATTCACCAAGTAAGTAAGTATTGCAATCGCGCTAGTTTTGAAGTGTTAAAACAAAATTCACCTCGTTTAATTAAAGGTCTTCCAGCTCGAGAAGAAAGTTTGGAAGATGCATACTGGGATACATAGGAGTTTAAATTGAAGTCGTTATTATTTTTCTTAACTTTTATTTCTTCATTCATAGCAAATGCAGCCGTATTAAACTTAGGGTGCGTTACTGAAATACCAACAACTTCGATGATTGCTGAGACTTATAATGGGGTTGTCGATTTTCAACTCATTCATCATAATGGAGTAAAATTCATGCCCATTTATAATGGAGTTGTTACCCCTAATGACTTGGGAACTCTGAGTGATAGAGCAAGTTTGCTTGCGGATTTAGGCGATTATCTCCAATTCAAAATGCCGAGTGAGGCTTGTCAGGTTAATGGTGTTCTTTTTAATTGTTTTGGATCTAGTCCAAAAGAGATGATTGGAGGGCATATTGTTCGCCTATGGGCAGCTTACAGTTCTCAATATGATGAAGAAAGTTTTGCCGGTGTTTTTTCATATATCACTACAAATTTAGCTATTGAAGTAGATGGGCAATCAATTTATTTACCAATGAAATACAGTCAGTCTGAGTGTTATAAAGATTTTTCAAAAAACAAAAACTTAAAAAAATTAATTCGCTAATTCTTTGAGTCGTTCTTCAAGGTTCTGGGCCTTGGTGAGAGATCTGCCAATCACCACAAAGTCTGCACCAGAATTAATGGCGTCTTTTGGAGATGCCACACGTTTTTGATCCTGAGTTTTTTGATTATCAATTTCATCACGAAATCGAATTCCAGGAGTAATTGCTAAGAGTCTTGGGTAATGCTTTTTGACGAGAGATATTTCGTGAGGTGAGCATATTACCCCGTCAATTCCAGAGGTGTCCGCAATATTGAAGAGCCTCGTAAAAGCTTCTTTTGTATTTGTGATACCAAAAATTTTTTCTAAATCCGCATCTTCTAATGATGTAAGAAAGCTTACTCCTAAAATTTTGCATTCTGGAATACTTAGTCGCGCCTCTTTTAAAGCGGCCTTTAGCATTTCTTCACCACCACTGATATGAATAGTTAAAAAATCTATGGGTAGATTTTTGAGGGAATGAATTGCCCGCTCAACAGTGATTGGTATATCGTGAAGTTTTAAATCTAAAAATATTTTCTTTTTATAATCCCGGTGAATTTTATGAACAAGGTCAGCACCGTATTTAACAAATAATTCTAATCCAATTTTCACAGTTGGTAGTGTATTTTCTGGACGAGATAAAAAAAGATCAATTTCATCTAGACTCATTTGATCGAGAGCGACGATTGTTTGTTTTAAACTCATCTTTTATACTTTCCTAGAGATCCCATTTCTTGAAGAGCAAGGGGAGTAATTTCTGAATCATGAGTTCCAATTAAAGCCTCGGCGACAGCTCTAATATTTTCGGGTCGTGTAAAGCAAGGGATCGCATATTGGATAGCTGAGTTTCTTATATGCTCGCCATCGTTTTGTGATTGCCCCTGATTCTGAGGAGTATTAAAAACAATTTTCATGGATTCGTCTTTCAAAACTTCTAATATCGTAAGTCCTACTTCATCTAGTTTTTTAACTAGATCACAAGGAATTCCTTGTTTTTTGATGTAATCACAAGTTCCACTTGTGGCAACAAAAGTGAAACCTATTTTAAAAAGTGATTTAATATAAGGAAGAATAGTATCTTTTGTATTGTCTGCAAGACTGATTAAGATTTTCCCCTTTGATCCAAGGTTGGGATAATTTCCTTGATAAGATTTTAATATTGCTTTTTCTTTATCGCGGTCAATTCCCATTGTTTCACCAGTTGATCTCATCTTTGGTCCAAGCAGAATATTGTCTTGAACAAAGCGATCGAATGGGAAAGTAGATTGTTTTACGCTAAAAAATTCAGAAACAGGTTGCTCGCAATTTTCAATGCGATCGCCAAGCATGGCATCTGTGGCAATTTTAGGAATTGAAATATTATAGGCCTTACTTAAAAAAGGCAGTGTTCTAGATCCTCTTGGGTTGGCCTCGATACAATAAATGTTTCCATCTTTAATGGCGTATTGAAAATTGATGGGGCCTACTATTTCTAATTTATTTGCCAGAGCAAACGAAATGTTTTTAAGTTCATCATAATTTTTTTGAGTAAGCACTACTGGGGGGGTGATCATTCCCGAGTCACCCGAGTGAACCCCTGCAAATTCAATATGCTCACAAACGGCAAAACAGAAGTTTCCGAATTGGTCACGCACTAAATCCACGTCGTATTCAATTGCATTTTCTAAATAAGTTTCTACTTGAAACACGGCAGATCCATCTTGCAATTGATCTTTAAAGGCCTTTGGCAATTGGTTTAAATCTTCGTGTGAGTAGAAGATATACATAGACTCACCACCGATCACAAATGATGGTCTAATAATAACTGGAAGACCAATATCAATCATGGCGTTGACGAGATTTTTCTTTCCACTAATTTCTCGAGAGTGAGTGTGGGAGAGTTTTGTCTCTTTTGTGAGTTCGTAGAATTGTTTTCTGTCTTCTGTAGCCTCTAAAATTTTCCAAGTTGGTCCTAAAAAATTTATTTTAAAGAGGTCTGATCTAAAACTTCTTTCTAAATGTTCACGCAACTGAATTCCGGTTTGTCCTGAAAAGGACGCGATAACACCAAAAGGTTTTTCATTGATTAAAATATCAAACAAGTCTTCAGAATAAAGCGGTGAGAGATAAAGCCTATTTGAGCTATCGTAATCCGTTGAAACTGTTTCTGGATTTGAGTTAATCATAATCGATTGGATATTTTTTTCTTTTAAGCGCTCACATGATTTTACACATGAATAATCGAACTCAATTCCTTGCCCAATTCGGTTAGGTCCTGATCCTAAAATGACCACTGATTTTCCATTAAGCGATAATGATTCTGCTTCATTTTCTTCAGCATAAGTTGAATAAAAATAAGGTGTCTCAGCGGCAAATTCTCCAGAACAAGTATCGACTGCTTTATAAACTGGAAAAATATTATGCTGGAATCTGTATTCTAAAATATCTTTTTGAGACTTATTTGATAGTAGGGCTATATGTTTATCAGAAAATCCTAATTTTTTTATTTCTAAGAAATGATCTGGATTTTTAAAGAGATTTTTTTCATTTTTTAATTTTCCTTCACAAACAATTAAAAGTTCCATTTGTTCAATAAACCATTTTGTGATTTTTGAATGTTCATGAATTTCGTTCACACTCATTCCAGCTCTTAATGCTTCAAGAACTGTTAACAGAGATAATTCATTAGCAGTTTGTAAGCGCTTCTTAATATAAACTAAATCCATATCAAGCGGAGTGCTTTTTAGTTGTGTTAGACTCGGAATTTCTAAGCCCATTTCTAGAGCTCTTAATGCTTTTAAAAAAGCTTCATTAAAACTTCCACCTAGGGCCAAGACTTCTCCCACTGAGCGCATTTGTGGCCCCAGAGTTTTAGAAGAGCTTGGAAATTTACTAAAAGGAAAGATGGGAATTTTAAGTGCTACATAATCGAGTGTAGGCTCAAACGCCACGGGGGAAGCTTTTGTAATATCATTTAAAATTTCTGAAAGAGTGTATCCAATTGCAAGCAGGGCTGAAATTTTAGCAATAGGATAACCCGTCGCTTTTGAAGCAAGAGCACTTGATCTTGAAACTCGAGGGTTCATCTCTATGACTGTGATATCGTCTTCGTTATCTGGATTGATGGCAAATTGAACGTTTGCTCCACCGGCCACTACACCCATGTGTTTTGCAATAGTCAATGTCATGGTTCTCAATTTTTGCATGCAACGATCACTGATCGTCATAGCAGGAGCGACAGTAATTGAATCCCCAGTGTGTATTCCACATGGATCGACGTTTTCTATTGAGCAAATGATGACACCATTTCTTTTACAGTCCACCATTACTTCTAATTCTATTTCTTTTTGGCCGACTAATGACTTTTCCATTGTTACTGGAAATTTGATATCGCTAGTAAAAACTTCTCTTAATTCTTCCGTATTATAAACGAGGGCAGCTCCTTTTCCACCGAGCGCAAAATCTCTTCTGATGATCAGAGGAAATTTAACTTTTTCTTGGGCCATTGTAATGGCCTCTTCGGCGCTTTTTGCTGTAAAACGTTTTCCAGTTTGATAACCTAATTTGTCTAGTTCAAGAGCAAATAGGCCTCGGTCTTCTGTTTTTTTAATGGTGTCAACATTGGCTCCTAAAAGAGCTACGTTATTTTGAGCGAGGTAGTCTTCTTCTTCTAGTTCGACGCATAGGTTGAGGGCTGTTTGTCCTCCCATAGTCGAGAGAACTGCATCTACTTTTTCCTTCTGGATAATTTTTTTAATTGTTTCTTTTGTAATGGGCTCAATATAAGTTCGCGTGCACATTTCTGGATCAGTCATGATAGTTGCAGGATTTGAATTTAATAAAACAACATCAATTCCTTCTTCTTTAAGTGCCTTCAGAGCCTGAGTTCCAGAATAATCAAATTCACTTGCCTGACCAATCTTAATTGGACCAGAGCCAATAAGAAGTATGCGTTTATAAGGAGTAAGCTTTTTTAGCCTAGTATTTAATTTATTAAATGGAAAAAGTTTTTTTGTATCTACAGGTGTTTTGATTTTTCCTTCAAGGAATTCTTTTATTTCTAGAAAAAATTCATGAGCATCATGAGGACCAGGATTAGCTTCTGGGTGAAATTGCACTGATTTCACAAAATGGTCAGTCGTTGCGATTCCTTCAATTGAATCATCAAAGAGCGATGTGTGCTGAATATACAACTCACGATTTAATAGATTATTATTTTTCTTTTTGTTGAATGATTCGCTTTCAATAGCATAACCATGGTTTTGCGAGGTAATCACAATTTTATTGTTTGTGTGATCAATGACAGGGTGATTTGCTCCGCGTTGACCAAAAGGAAGTTTAATAACAGCAATATCTAAGGCCGCTGCAATTAGTTGATGACCTAAACAGATCGCTCTAATAGGAACTTGTTTTTGCAATAGTTCTTTTACCACTGAAATTTCAGCGCGGAAATTTCTTGGATCACCAGGACCATTTGATAAAAGAATAAGTCTTGGATTTAATTTTAAAACTGCTTCTGCGCTAATATTATGAGGAACTGTGATTAGTGGAAATCCCAGAGCAGCTGTTTGATCGATGATGGCCTGTTTAACTCCGTAGTTAATTAATACAATTGGGTTAATTCCAGCTACATGTACAATATTTTCTTTTTGGCTAACAAGTGGAAGATCGTCTGTTATTAGTTGAGCTTTTTGAAATTCACTTTCAGATGGAGCTGTTTCGCTAAGTGAGAGAACAGATTTATGTGAGCTCGATTTTTTTGAAGTTAAGTAGCGCACGAGTTTTCTCGTATCAACACCTGAAAAAAGTGGAGCATCTAATTTGCTTAAACATTCGTTGTAAGAAAAATTTCGAGCAATGATACAAGTCGCGAATGATTTTTTTGATTGCGCTACATTAATATTTAGATTTTTTTCGTAATTTCCAATATGAGCATTGGTGAAAATAATATGCTGACCTAAAAAAGATGGATCAGAAATAGTTTCTTCATATCCGGTCATTCCAGTAGTGAAGGCAGCTTCTCCCCATATTCCTTTTTGTAATTCAATGTCGGTTCTATCGCGGTTAACGTAGCCTTGAAATTTCGTGCCGTCTTCAAAATGAAGAAAAGCGCGTGATTTTTTAAGTGAGAGATTAAAATTTTTCTCCATTTACGTTCCCAATATTTTTATCGTTGTTTACGAGCATTGATTGAATGATCGCCATTCTTACAGGAATGGAATTTTGTACTTGTTCATATCCTTTATATAGATTTGATTTTATCAGAGCTTGGTCGAGTTCTACTCCGATATTTGCTGGACCTGGATGAAGAACAGGGATGCGTTTGTTCATTTTTTTCAACAAATCTAAACTGATTCCGAATGTCTCGTGATAATTATCAATTGCATCGTGCAGTTTTTCATCATGACGTTCTTTTTGAATTCGCAATAAATATAGAAAATCAGATTTCGCTATTGTTTCGTCTCGATTATCAGACCACTCAACTCCAAAAGGGAGGTCTTGTTTTTGGGGTAAAAAGTGGTGAGGTCCACAAAGAATAATTTTCATTCCATAAAGCGGAAGTAATTTGATTAATGAATGACCTACGCGAGAGTGAACATTGTCGCCAAAAATAGCGAGGGTTTTTCCCTCAAGATTTGGTGAGAGTTCTAAGAGTGTAAAGAGATCAAGCAGGGCTTGAGTTGGATGTTCGTTTATTCCATCACCGCCATTTATGATTTTTATCGGTGGCATTTCTCTAAATTGGCTTAATTGAAATGAAACACTTGAGCGAAAAATACAAATGTTTACCCCTTGATTAAATAATGTCAGAAAGGTTTCTTCCAAACTTTCACCTTTTTTAAGGCTCGACGTTTCTGCATTAAAATCTATATACATAGCGCCAAGCTTTTGAATAGCTATAGCAAAAGAGTGTTTTGTGCGGGTAGAGTTTTCTAAAAAAGATGTAGCAATGATCGGTCTTTTATAAGTAAATAAATTAGATTCGCTTTCACGTTGCTTAAATTTGGATGATAGAGAGAGGAGTCCGTCAATTTGAATTTTGTTCAAATCTTGTATGCTTTCAAGCAATGAAGGAAATGAATTCATTTTCTTCCTTGAGATGCCTTTGCTACTATAGTTGTGAGCTTGGCGCTTTCCTAGTTTTTAATAGTCTAGAGAGAGAACTACTGTTTGAAAAGAAATATTATTAAGTTAAGTGACAAAAATGAAAATCGTTGACTACAGTAATCAAATTACAAAAGAGGCCATTATTAACGAGTTTAAGGGAAACCTTTTCGAGTTTTTAGTTGCACAGGGGCTCGCTCGATTCTCGCATATAGAGGATCAATTTTTACTTTCATTACCAATAGAGTTTAAATCTAAATTGGGCAGTTACGAGGAGTTAATTAGAACTCATGAACCAAGGTTATTAGAGAGATTGCCATCTTTGGCACAAGCGACTGTTAAAAAAATATTGGCTGACAAAAGTTTTTTTGAAGTGGAGTTTATCAATTGGAATGTCATTGGAAAGATGGTGGCGACAAATGAGAGTGAAACATGGAACGAAACTGATATCGTTGGGACTACAAAAGACGGAGTAAAGCTTGCCCTAAGTTTAAAATTGACCAAAGATCATAGTTTCGTAAATACCAAAAGCGCTGGTGTAAAAAGTTTTTTTACTAAGTATTTTTCAGGCTTTGGTTCAGATATCTCCATTCATCAAAAGGCCTTAAATAATGAGGTTGATGAATCTTTTTTAGTTATGGGGCATAAGCTTTATTCCATGATTGATAGCGAGTTTCATGGATCATTTAATCGGATTTGGAGCGATAATTATACAGAACTTCCCGGGGAATTAAATCCTGAGATGCGAGTAATTGTTCATGAAAATTATTATCGAGTGGCCATAAAGCTCTCAGAACATCTCAATCTTTTAAAAAATAAAAATTCTGAACTTTTTTTTGATTCTCTTTATGCTCTTTGTGGGTTTGGTCATGCTGATATTATTCAAGTGAATTGTTTTCATCAAGATTATGAGTTAAAAGAGATCACTATTAAAAAATTCGATGACCTCTTTTTTAAAATGAATAAAGAATGCACGATTCTTCCTTTAAAAGAGATGGGAAGCTCTGTTGAAATCGTAATGGGAAAAATGGTTTTGCAAATTCGAGTAAAGCCGATGAATAAATTTACTACGGCCGCTTATAAAATTAACTGCTCAATAAAGGTAAGAGAATGAAGAAAGCGCTTTTTTTAGACCGAGATGGAATATTAAACATTGATAAAACTTATATTTATCGTTTTGAAGACATTGAGTGGGTTGAGGGTATTTTTGAGTTGGTTGAATACGCTAATAAAAATAATTTTTTAGTTATCGTGTTAACAAATCAATCGGGTGTTGCTCAAGGAATGTACACAGAAGAAGACGTAAAAATTCTCCATGAGAAAATGAATAAGCATTTCATTGGACTTTCGCTGACTGTAGATGATTGGTTTTATTGTACTGAATATAATAGTGATCGCAGAAAGCCTCGACCAGGAATGATGATAGATGCTCAGTTGAAATACAATATTGATTTAACCCAGTCGTTCATGGTGGGAGATAAAGTATCTGATATTTTAGAAATTAGTGGTCCGCGCACCTTTTTATTGCGCGGAAATTATCCTCTAGAAACAGTTGCTAAACATCATAGTGCAGAAATTTTCAATTCGCTTGCTGAAATTTTAGAACACTTAAAAAAAATACTTTAAACGTCTAAGGCCCGTATCGCACTGACAAGCTTTCTAAGTTCAAATTTTTCATTTTTTCTAAGACAAACATTGACTCCAGCCCGAGCAGCAATTACTCATGGAAAAGTCCATCCTTAGCAATGAAACATTGGGGGGCTTGGGCATATCCCATACTAATATATTTGATATGGCTGCGAGATAGGCCCTGCGATGATGGTAGACAACACCTTTCGGATTTCTGGTTGTGCCTGATTGACTGTCTAATTTTTAGGCAGTTTCATTAAATATTGTAATTAATTTAGACTATCGAAATCACTTTACAAGCTATTAGCAATGTATGTTTTTTGGAGCGCTTCTTGCTTAGAAACACTATATATTTCAAAAATAGGAGACAGTATGAAAAAGACATCAATTTTTAAATCATTAATTTTATCTTTTATTGCAATGTCATTAATTACTAGTTGTGGTGGAAGTAATTCATCGGCTGGATCTGCATCGAGTTCTTCATCTCCTGTAACACAAAATGGTTTGACGTCTGTTTCTGCTGATTCATTTGTTGGTAGTTGGACTGGATATTTAGATGATAGTTATACGGCCATTACGATTGCCGCTAACGGAAGTATTACCATTACCTCAGTTGGACAAAGCACACGCACTAGAATTTTATATTTACAAAACTCTATATACTATATTGTTAACACTGAAACAAAAACTGGAGTACCAGTTAAAGTTAGTGGATCGTCTTTGATTGTTACTATTAATGGTGTCAACGAAACATTCTCTAAAAACTAAGATCCGCCCCTAGGGAGAGCTTTATATGAAGATCACTAGCACATTGGTAGTTCTTGTTTTTTCATTACTTGAATTACAGGTTGCCATGTCTAATGATTTGCCTATAAAGCTCAAAACATCTCTGAGTGAAAAAGAAAAAATAGCACTTAATTATGCGCTAGCGGAAGTTACGAACATTCTACCTGTTAAAGTGATTGCAAATTTGCCAAAAGATATTGAATTAAAATTTAAAAATTTAACTGAACATAATAATATCCCATCCGATATTTGTAATTCTGGAGCACCAATGAAAGGTGCTCAAGCATTTGTCTATGGTGAGTATAATAAAAGTAAAAATGAACTCGTCCTTAATCGCGCTGTTTTAAACGAGCTAATTATAGGTCCCACAGATTCAAAAAGAATAAACTGTCAGCACAAATCTCTTTATGAGCAGGCCATCTCAACGATTGTGCATGAATTAACTCATGCCTATGATTTTCAAAATAATATTTCAAATTCCCAAGAATTCGTTCGCCGTGCTGGTTTTAAAAAAGGTCTTTTGATAACTAAGTCTAAAAACAATGATCCGATGAGATCTGCTGATAATTACGAGCTTGTTAATATTGCTGAGGCGTATGCTGTTAATATGGAGTATTTCACAATGGATTCGGAGTTTGCTTGTCGCAAACCAGCTCTTTTTGATTATTACAAAAGATCGCTAGAAATGGATCCATATCCGAATCGTCAATGCGCTGTTAATAATACAGTTATGATGTCTACATCCTCAGGATTTTATCCAATAAAGTTGGATACCTCTCGCGTTTATAGAATAGATTATCTAATGGCCGCACCAGGAAAAGAATTATCATCTGGTTTTGGTCATTCAATGTTTCGAATCATTATTTGTGCCCCAGAAAGACTTGACCCCATTTCAAACAGAATAATTCCTGCGACTCCATATGGAAAAAAATGTTTAGAGGATAAACTTTTTCATTTGGTTGTCAGCTACCGTGCAAATGTTGAAGATGCGACTCTTAATTATGTTAAAGGACTTTTCGGCGGATACCCTTCAATGCTTTTTATTTTAAATTTCGCTGATGTTCTCGATGAATACAACGGAGATGAATTGCGTGATGTTGTCTCATATCCATTAAAATTAAGTTCTAAAGATAAGAGTGATTTTATTAATAAAGTTTTAGAAGAACATTGGAATTACCGTGGTGCTTATAGATTTATTACGAATAATTGTGCGGTTGAATCTTTTGATTTATTAAAAAGTTCACTCGATAGATCGGAAGAGAAAAACCTTCATTCGCTCAGCCCCAAAGGTGTTTTGGAAGATCTGGACAAGTTAGAATTTCTAACAATAAAAAACGGATCTGAAGAATTATTTAAAGCTCGTACTGAGCAATTGCTTCTCGCTTTAAAAATGGCCTACAGTCATAATTTAGCTAATGCAAAAAAAGATAAAAAAGCATTACTAAAGTTTATCGATGAAAGCACAATTTCAGAACGTTTACGCTCATTTAGAGAATTTGCGGCAATCGTAGAACTCCCTAATGATATGCACGCTGAAATATCTCTGCTGAAAGATCGTTTAATAAAAGCATCATCATTTTCAGTGATGGAGCAACAAATTTTAAGATCAAAAAGTGCACAATTTAGAAAAAAAGCAGCTGATCTTTTTATAAATACTAAAGATGAGAAAATTAAAAAAATATTAGCAGAAAGCTCAGAAGCGCAAAAACTAGATTTTAAAGGACTTAGCTCAAATGGATATGGAGTTCCTCTAGTAAGCGAAATGCTTACAAAAGAAAATATTGATCAAAGAGCAGCTTTATCGAAAGAGATGTTAGAAACTTTAGATGTAACTCTTAGGGAACTAATGGGAGTTGAATTTAAAACCTTAAAAGAGATTAATGCAAATATTTTAATTTTTAATTCCAAGTCGCTAGCTATTAGAAAAAATTACCGCGAGAGATTAGAGATCTACACAAAACAAGTTTTAAAAAATTTAACTCTTGATGATCTAAACCGCACTATTTTAATTAATGCTTTAAATGATGCTCAGAGTTTGAGTAAAGTTCGCGACCTGCTAGATCGCAATTTAGTTACTGAAAAAGAAATCTTGAACGATAAATTAGTAAAATTAATTCAAGAAACAATAGAAAACTAATCACATGCCAAATGTTGGAGTCCTTCTATCACCATTTAGAGGTCTTCAGTGCCATAATGTTACTGATTTTCTCACTCCTACCTACCAAAGACTTACCGCTTAACTAAATAAGTCGACTTAAAAAAAGTGTGTTGATAAACCATATTGAGAGATCAAAAAAAGTGGATCAAAGAGAGGGGAGACACACATGAAAAAAAAGTTGCAATCAGTTTTTAAATTATCAGCGGTACTATTTTTATTAGCTCTAGCTAGCTGTGGTGGCGGAGGCGGCGGCGGCGGCGGAACAACAACAGGCGGTGGATCAACTTCTGGTGGAGGAACATCGACATCTACCTATGGAGCAAAAACTTCTGCAAATATCTTGGCATCAGAATTCGTTGCGGCCATTAATACGACTGATGGAACATACTCTTCAGCAGTTCAACTTTATACAAATGAAACTCTTCGCTCGAGTCAAGCAGGCCAGGAGCAATGGTTTGTTATCTGGGACGCTAAATTTAGCGAATATAAAGCTGTAAGCTTAAATTACGTACGCACAATCGTTTATTATGACTATTACTCAAATAACCATGCTGTGGCTTCGGAATTTAGATCGATTGAAAGAAGCGATGTACTTGCAGGACGATACAATGGAGATACATATGGAAATGATTATGAAGTCGTTGATTACCATTCTTCTACTGGTTACTACGAAGGAAGAAATTCTGGTTACCTCTATGAAGACGAAGCTGGTTCGACGGACGTAAGCTTACTTGCTAAAGAGCAAGAAAAAGCTAGGTTTTACGAAAAAGCAGCTCGTGTTTCATTTGCTTATAGTGTGAGTTTAGAAACTTCAATGTCGATGGTGACTTTAGGATCTAAAATTGAGCGCATGTTATCTCACGGTAATGGTGAATTAACTCAAGATGACCAATTAGCTCTTCTATCTGACCTAAAAACTCTTACGGGCGTAAGCGTGCAAGATATCCAAGCAGCAAGCGTTGATTCAAAAGCTAAAGCAGATGTCTTAGCTAAGATTGCTTCAAAAATTGGAACTAGTTCTCAGAACTTAGAACAAAAATTTCTTCCAGAAGTTTTTGGTATAAATCTTTAAATTTCAAAAAAAGGCCGGGTAATCCGGCCTTTTTTTTTATTTAAGAATGATTTTTGAGGCCTCAACTAAAAGATCAACTGACTCATCATCTGAGAGCTTTGAATCTAGCTCTTTTGCCAATTGAATTTTACTTTCTAAAAAGAGGCTCGTAATTCCTGATTGGTAGTAATTTTGAGCATCATGTTGAATTCTTAAGGCTTCAGCCTTTTGGTTTCTAGAAGAAATCGACAAACTTGATGCTTCAGTCGTTGCAACTCCAAGTGCTGCCGTATAAATAGTTTGCGCCAATGTATAAGCGAGGGCATTCGTCCCTACCTCTAAGGCGTAAGAGTTATTAGTCGATAAAATTGAAGCAATCACTAAAATTAATAGCTTTTTCATAAGTTTCTCCGAAGTGGTTAGTCCTATATAATCGTTGCAGAGTTTAGCACACCTAAAAAATGATAGAAGCTTCCCTGTAAAAATTATCAACTAACAATATAAGTTTTAAGCCAATTGGTATTTTTTTTGGTAGAGGAAGACATATGGAATCTAGAACGCTCTCATTCGCTGACCGCTTCAGTAAAATCAAAATGAGATTTCTCATCATCTTTTGGTTAATTGTAGTGATAGTTATTATAAAAAGTACTCTGCCAACACTTGCTTCAATTTATTCGATTAAAAAAGCGCAAACAAGTTTTTACACCATTACTCTAAAAGAAAATCTCGCTGAGTACGCGCGGGTTGAAACGCCCCCTAAAGAGTGGACTCCCTTAAATAAAATTTCTAAACGTATTCAAGGCGCAATCATTTCAAGTGAAGATGGAAAATTTTTTCTGCACCCAGGATATGATCTAGAGCAATTTCAAGACGCCATTAACGACACATTTGTTCGAAAAAAGAAAATGCGTGGAGCTTCGACTATAACTCAACAGTTAGTAAAAAATCTTTTTTTGAATAAAGACCGCTCTTTTGGACGTAAAGGAAAAGAGCTTATTATGTCACTTATGATAGAAAAGCACGCGGATAAGAAAAAAATATTAGAAACATATTTAAATATCATTGAATATGGAAAAGGCCTTTATGGTATTCAAGCAGCTACACAATTTTATTTTAAAAAAAATCCAGATAAACTAACAGCTCGAGAAGCTGCTTTTTTGGCAATGCTTTTACCAAGTCCCGCAAAATACTCAAAATCTTTCAAAACGAAAACTCTCACTAGTTTTGCCAATCGTATGATTGCATCGATCTTGCTTAAAATGAAGCAAGGTGGATATATCGGAGAAGAGGAATATGCAACAGAGCTTAATTCTCATTTTGCCTGGGAGAAACCTCAACTGACAGAAGATGCATCTGATCAAAACATTGAAGATGAATTTAGTGAAAACGAATAGGATCTCTATATGACAAAGTTGCGCGTACTCTTATCTGACACTTTTGATCCATGGTTTAATATCGCCACAGAAGACTGGATATTTCGCGATATGCTTTCTGATTCTGAATTAGAAGATACTAAAATTCTTTTTCTTTGGAGAAATGACAATGCAGTTATCATCGGTCGATTTCAAAATCCCTGGACGGAATGTAATACCGAAAAAATGGAAGCCGACTCAATTAAGCTTGCTCGTAGGCAAAGTGGCGGTGGAGCAGTCTTTCACGATTTAGGTAATACAAATTATACTTTTTTATCAGGAAAAAAGAATTTTGATAAGGCCGCAAATAATAAAATTATAACAAATGCTATTAATTCTTTTGGTCTTAATAGTTTTGCCTCAGGAAGAAATGATTTATTGGTATCTACCTCCGAAGGAGATAAAAAAATCTCAGGAAGTGCTTTTAAAGAAACAAAAGATCGCTCATTTCATCATGGTACAGTTCTTATCAATGCGGATATGACCAAGCTTGAGCAATACTTAAATCCTAACAAAAAGAAATTAGAGTCTAAAGGAATAACTTCTGTGAGAGCGCGAGTCTTGAATCTTGCAGAATTAAATATTGAGATCACGCATGAATCCCTTTGTTCTAAAATAATTCAAGAATTTTTTGATTATTATAAAAGTAGCTGCGAAATTGAAGTACTCGATCATCAATATTTATTAACTATCCCGAGATTAAATGAACATTTTCTAAAAATGAGTGATTGGAATTGGCGTTTCGGCGAAGCTCCAAAGTTTAATCAGCAAATGTCCGAGCGTTTTACTTGGGGGACAGTCGATGTTTATCTAGATGTCCATAAAGCAGTTGTAGAAAAAGCGCAGATTTTTTCTGATTCACTTCACCCCGAAATGATCGAACAACTCATGGCCTCTTTAGAGAATATTTCTTATACTAAGGACGCTTTCAGCGGCGCTATCGCCAAAGTTAGTGCAGAATTGCCAATGATAGAAGATTATTTAATGGAATTCCTTGATTGGATCCTTAAAGAAATTAGATAAGGTCCTCTGCAAACCATGAAAAACTAAACGAAGAGAAACATGAAGTTTCAAACTCACGCAAAATCAATTTGGAAAAATTATCTAGCTGATCGCTGGGTGATTTACTCATGGGGAGCTTTTTCAGTTCTTCTGACCAATTTAATGCAAGTACTGGCACCAAAAAATATTGGATGGATCGTCGATTTCATGACGAGAAAACCTATTCCAAAATTTTTAACCGGCAGTGATGATCATCAAACATTTGTTATTCTCTTTTTAGTTCTTGCAAGCTCTAGAGTGCTCATTAATATTTTCCGATTTATGTGGAGAATCACGCTTGGTAGGCAAACTCATTATGCATGTGGGATGCTTAGACGTGATGTTTGGGATCATGTGCGCTTTTTTAAAAGGCAAGACCTTGATCGAAAGTTTACAAAAGGCGTGTTAATGAATGCTCAGGCATCAGACACCAATAGTGCTCGCTTTGTTTTTGGTTTCACTTTAGTCGCCATTACGGATGTTCTTTTTTTAGGAATATTTACTTTTATTGCGATGGCGATGATTCATTTAGGAATGGCAATTTTATCGTTCGTTGTTTTACTTTTTGTTCCAATATTCGTTAGAAAACTTTCTCAAAGAGAAGTTGAGCAATATAAAAAAACTCAAGATGTGCTCTCCAATTTCAACGATCTTTCTTCTCAAGCAGTCTCTACAATCAAACTTCAACGTTTGACCCAAACGGGACCTTTTTGGGAGAGGCGTTTAATGACGGTTGCGGAAAATCACCGCTCTCAAAAGCTTAAAGGAATAAATTTAAATTTACTTTATATTCCGGTCATGGGAGCCGCTTCCATTATTTCATATGTCGTGTTGTTTGTGATGGGGATCTATTTTACTTTTAGCTCACGCATGAGTGTGGGAGATTTTATTTCCATGCAAGGTCTCATTTTTCTTTTGCATGATCCATTAATGTCGATGGGGTTTATCGTCTCTGAATGGAAAAAAGGTTTTACTGCTCTTGAGAGGTTATCAGAAATTTTTCTGCAAGAAAAAGATCAAAGCCTAACAACTGAAGGTATTCCAATTAATTTCGATAAGCCTGAAGATTCACCAGTTCTTGAAGTTGAAAATTTAACTTTTTCTTTCGGTCCAGGAACTCCACTTTTTTCGAATCTATCTTTTAAGTTGAAAAAAGGAGAACGACTTGGCATAACAGGACCTATTGGTGCTGGCAAAAGTACATTACTTTCAATACTCACAGGATTAAATCGAGATGTAGAATCGGGAAAAGTGGAATTCTATGGAAAACCATTTTCGGATTATTCTCATGAAAACTTGCGAGCGATGATTGGATTCGTTTCTCAGAAACCTTTTTTATTTGCTGATTCAATTCGCGTAAACGTCTCGATGAACCACGAAATGAGTGATGATTTAATTTGGAAATATTTGGACCTAGCAGGTTTAAAAGAAGACATTGAGCTTTTCCCAAATGGTCTTGGAACTCAATTAGGGGAGTGGGGAATTAATCTATCAGGCGGACAAAAGCAACGCCTGACTCTCGCACGTGCATTAGCAAGTAATCCAAAAGTTTTATTCCTAGATGATTGTTTGTCTGCGGTTGATACCATCACAGAAGAGCGTATTTTAAAAAACTTAGATCAGCATTTAAAAGATGTCACTCTCGTTTGGGTTGCCCATCGAAAATCGACACTTAAATATTGCAATCAAACTTTTGAATTAAAAGCTATGATGGGTGCAATACAATGACAAAATTACAAATCAAAAAAATTGGAAGAAAAATTTTAAAGGATCATCGTCCTCCAGGTCTTAAGTCTGAACAAACGATAAGTTCTTATTTAATGGCCGATGACCAAGATGAATCACGCATTAATGAAAAAGGTCTTGGTGATTTTAAATCATTTAGCATTTTATTAAATTACGCTAAACCATTTCGAATGAAAATTTGTTTTGCTCTTTCACTAATTTTTGTAAGCTCCTTTTTTGCAATTTATTCTTCCAAACTAATGGGAGATTTATTAGAAAAGGGACTGATCGCTAGAAATATGAATCGATCAATTTCTTTTGCTCTTAGTATTATGGGATTAGAAATAGGAAGTATTTTTTTCATCTGGACTGGAAGGAAAATTCTCGCAGAGTCTGCTTCTCAAGTTATTTTTAGTGTCAGACAACACTTGTTTGAGAAACTTCAGCAATTGCCATTGCAATATTATGACCGTCAACCACAAGGGCGAATAGTTACTCGTGTCACTCACGATGTTGAAGGAATTGATGAATTTTTTACTTCTAGTTTAGGAAATTTAATCTCAGCTAGCATGATGACGATACTCGCGATTGCCGCCATGATTGTCTCCGATACAAAGTTGGGTCTAGTAATGACTGCCTCAATATTGCCATCTCTTTTTATCATGTATAAAACCAAAGATTTTTTAAAAAATTCAAACCGTCGAGTTTCTAAATTTTCATCTGCGATTAATGCTAAACTTTCTGAATATATTAATGGGATGGATGTAATTCGAAGTTTTGGATTAGAGAAATGGACGATGGACAAATTTTCTCAAACAGTTGATGACTATCTCTATGCTCAATTGCGCGGAAATCTTCTTTTTGCGTGGAGTATGCCTCTTGTTTCTTTTTGCGCCACCATCCCTTTGATCGGCCTTGTTTGGTACGGGGGATTAGGGGTGCTTAAGGGGGCGGTGAGTGTGGGACTCTTTGTCTCCTTCGTGCGCTACTACGAACGTTTTTTTAACCCCATGATGCTATTATCACGCGAGATTCATGTGGTTCAACAGGCCTTCACAAGTACTGAGCGAGTAATGAGTTTTTTAAATGAAGATGACGAAGAAAAGATTCTGAAAAATAATGGTAAAATGGTTTTGACTCATTTATCAGGGGATATTAAATTTGAAGACCTCTCAATGCAATACCTGGGTGGAGATTGGGTCTTAAAAAATTTAAACTTTCACATTAAGGCCGGAGAAAAAATTGGACTCGTTGGAAAAACTGGCTGCGGAAAAAGTTCAACGGTTTCTCTTCTTTCTAGACTTTATGAATTTCAAAAAGGCGAAATAAAAATTGATGATATTCCTATTCGCAACTTTAATCGCAATTCACTTCGAGAACAAATTGGTTTTGTCGCTCAGGATGCCATAATTTTCAAGGGATCATTGCGTGAGAATCTCTCTTGCAATTTAGCTCAAACAGATCAAGAGCTCATCGATGCTGCCCGCTCGACGGGTCTTGTAAAAGCTTTTGCCAAAGAAGGATTTAATTTAGATATGGAAGTGCTCGAAGGTGGAAGTAATATGAGTGTCGGACAACGACAGCTCGTAAGCCTCACTCGCGTTTTATTAAAAAACCCTTCTATACTTATTTTAGATGAGGCCACTGCAAATATAGACCCTTATTACGAAGAGATCATACATGAAGCCGTGATGACAATGATGTCTAAAAGAACTTGCCTGATTATCGCTCACCGTTTGGACACATTAAAACAATGCGATCGCGTATTTGTTTTTGATCAAGGAGAGTTAGTAGAAGAGGGACCACTCTCTAAATTATTGACGGAAGGAAATTACTTCTATCGTCTACATAATGCTCAAAGTGTTCATTAGTTTATTTTGAATTACTATAATTAAAAGCACGCTTTCTGATTGTCGTGACTAATTCTTCTGATGAAGATTTGTTATTGGTTTTTTTAATTATTTTCATTTTTTTCTCTGCATACATTGAAAGTATGGCCTTCCCTAGAGCTAAACCTAACTTTGGAGGAACGGCATTGCCAATTTGTCGCCATTGAGCCGATAGAGGTCCCATGAATTTAAAGTCATTGGGAAAACTTTGAAGGGCAGCTGCTTCACGTTGCGTGAGGTAACGTGGCTCTAATGGATGAAAATAATTATGTCTGTGGGTCATAATTGTTGGGCTTGGTTTTTTAGTATCTAAGCGCTGGTACTTTGTTTGTCTAAATCTATTTTCGCGAAGATTTTTCCAATCAACACCTAATTTTAAGCTGCTTTTTTTGAAATAAGCTTTTTCGTCTTTTTCGTAACGGATACCACATCCTTCAGGGATGCATTTAATACGCTCTAGTTCTATTTTCTTTTTGATAGCTGCCAATTCAATATCATGATTAAAAAATTTTCCATTTGGTGCTTTTAAATTTTTAAGAGCATCTCCAACTGTCATAATTTTTGTATTGGGTTTAGGAAAAATGATTGATTCATTTATTCTAGAGCCAATGATAATTGTCCGTCTTCTGCGCTCTGGAACACCGTAATTTTCAGCCGACATTACTTGAACGTCTAAGTTATAGCCCATTTTATGAAAGAGCTTAAAAATATTTGCTAGAGTCTTTTCGTTTTTTTTAGCTAAAAGACCTGTGACATTTTCAATTATGACGTAATAAGGATTTGTTATTTTCACTAAACGAACAAATTCTCTAAAAAGTGAATTTCTTAGATCATTGGGATTCCCAAGACCTACAGTTGAAAACCCCTGACAAGGAGGTCCACCAACAACTGCATGAACAGTTTGATTATTGATTAATTCTTTTAACTTTTTTTCAGTTAGATCTAATACAGATCCACAATAGGTATTAGCGTGGAGGTGGTTTGCTTTAAAAGTTTCAATGGCATTTTTATCCATGTCGACTCCCAAAAGGCAGCGCATTCCTGCTAATTCAAGCCCGCAAGAAAGCCCGCCTGCACCTGAGAAAACGTCGATGAAATTAAGAGCTGTGTTTGATTTTGTCATATGTTGTATGACCATTATCTCGAAAACTTAGGAAATGTGTCAACTAATAAACTAAGCTGCGGTTTTTTTATCTGATTTTTTAGCTGGAATATGAAAGAGAAGCTCTCCGCTAGCAGCCTTTTCAATCTTTTTCGGATTGTAAAAAATCTCTTTTTCTTTTTTCCATTTCCAGTTTTTGTAGATTCTATCAGTGCTGAAGCTGAAATCTTTCTCTCTCTTTACATGTAAATTCACATAGGGCATCCATAAATTCATATTGTGAGAGAAGATGAAAACGTTTTGTTTATTACGGGTCATATGTTCTTTTAGGACATGAATAAAGAGCTCGATTGAATCTGAATCAAGGTCGTGTTCGGGTTCTTCGAGAAAAATAAACTGTCCTTCGAAGATGACCGACTTAATAAGAGACGTAAGCTTTTTCATCTGCGCATCTGAATGTTCAGGGAGGTCATTCGGATGTAAAATTTTTCTATAAAGCTTATCAAGATGAATATTGGAATTTTCTTTTAAAAAGTCTTGAAATTGAATTTCTTTTGATGCTGTCAGGGAATTTGGTGAGAAATTCATCAAAATATTCTCATTTAAACTCATATCAGGAATCAGACCTTCACCAGATTTTGCGACATACGAAAACATATAAGGCATATTCACCTTATTAAATTTGAGAAATGATAAAAATTCACTAAGCTTAGAGTAGTTTTCTCCTTCAAGCTTTTTAGTGAATAAATAGATTTCGAATGTTTCTTCGAAGTTTACCTTTGTCATCATTTCTTTATCGGCTGAGATGTCCTTATCTTAAGAAAAACAATTTCCGATGGATTTGGTTGGCTATATCTATTTTCCACTCTTTAAAATACTCGGCAAAAATAAATTGTGAGATATAATAATCTCATGATTGAAAAAGCCAGTAATCAAACAGTTTTAATTGCCATGACCGGGGGACTAGAATCTACCGTTGCGGCTTATTTATTAAAAAAGCAAGGCTATCGATGCATTGGAATCGGCGTGCAGTTTTTTGAGCCCGGTGAAAATGCGGGGCCCTTTGCTGATGTCATTGTCAGTGATCTTAATAAAGTTAAATCCATTTGTACCTATTTAGATATTTCATTTTATGCCGTGAATGCTGCCGAAATTTTCGCGGACACGGTTCTCGATCCAGTAGTGGGAAGAATTCTAAGTGGGAATACTTTCGAACCATTAGTGTTCTTAAGCTGCGTTTTAATGGAATTATTATCAGAGAAAGCTGCTAAATTTAATACAAATTTGGTGGCCACTGGTCATTATGCAAAAGTTTTAAAAAATCAAAAAACTGGATCGTTTGAACTCATGGTGGCCAACGATTTGGAGCATGATCAATCTTATTTACTATCGAGACTCCCTCAAAAACATCTGGCCAATTTAGTTTTACCTCTATCTGAAATTAGAAAAAAAGAAGTACAAAAAATTGGTGAGTTAATTAAAGTGGATTTTTCTACCAGACCTAAAACGAACTACGCCCACATTATGCACGATCCGCGCATGATTGAGTTAGTGGAAGAGCGCTCTCCAAAAGATTTAAGAAGAACGGGAACAATTTATGATTATCGCCAAGAAAGCTCTTTGTGTGAACATTTAGGAATTCATCGTTATTATGTTGGACAAAAAAATCTTCCCTCAAAACCTGAAGTACAAATCGATCCTCTCAAAGAAGTTGTATCGATTATTCCTTTCAAAGGAAATATTTTTATCGATTACCCAGAACGCTTGCAATACTCCCATGCTCTTATTTCCCGCTTCGTTCCAGCAGCTAATTTAGACATTACCGTCCCCATTTCTGCCTATGTAAAAATGTCGCTTAAAGGAGAAAAGATTCCGTGCCGAATTTATTTTAAAAATAATCAAACTTGTTTGGTGGATTTTGAAGAGATTCATCCTGGACTTTTAGTTCCAGGACAATTTTTTACTTTTTACTCAAGAAAAGCAGAAAAAGGAAAAGTTGTAGGTAGTGGGATCGTTGAGCTTGGGGGAGTTTTTGAAAACGGAGAATTTAATACTCTACCTATAAATAAAAGGGATTCAGATGAAGAAGACAACACCAAACAAACTGATGAAAAATTGCATTTTTAGTTTTTCTATTTTAATGCTTTCTGCTCCGCTAAGAGCTATTGAAATTTCAAATTACGATAAAAAAATAAAAACAAGTTATAATATTACTTCTGTAACTGAAAAACTCTCGCGAGATGCGATTGAAAAAAACTTACGAGATTTTGTAGCTAGCGGCAGGCCAAGTCGATTTGTTGGAAGTCCAGGACATCAAAAAGCAATGGAATTTATCGAAACAAGGTTGAAAGCTGCCAAATCTCAAGGAGCTAGTTTTGAAAAAATCGAATTCACTCCTAATATCGCTCACGCAGGTGATTTTTACGCTGAAGATTTTAAAAAAGAAGTAGTCGCCAAAATTCCAAAGACCGATCCAAATTACGATCATTGGAAAGGCTTCACTATGTCCATGTTAAAAACTCTTGATTCACTTAAAGGGCTCAAAGGTTACAATTTAGTATGGGAAAAAAAGGGAATACAAAAACCAGAAGAAGTAATTATTCTTGGAGCTAACTACGACACACTTTTAAATGATCCGAAAACCATGATCGTTAACTCAAAAGGAGCAATGCCGGGTGCAGATAATAATGGTACAGGTGTAGCGGCCCTCTTATCGATGATTGAAATTTTGGATAAATTAGATTTACCCAAAACCGTTCGGATAGTCTTTTTTGATTTTGAAGAATTGGGATTTTCTGGATCTCGTGATTATGTTGAAAAATTGAAGGTCAATTTGGGAGCTCAAAAAATTGTAGGCTTCGTTGATCTAGTCATGCTTGGTAACGATTCAAAACGTGACGATAAAGAAAAAAAATTAAACAATATGAAAGTTTATTTGCGAGCTCCTACTGAAAAAGGCAGCGAAGAAGATTTAAAATTTGTGACGATGATGACCAATAATGGAAAAAGGCTCTATAGCACAATTGACTTTACTCCAGAGGCAAACGGGATGAATTCCAGCTCTCATATTAGTTTTTGGGAAGCAGGAATTCCGGCTTTATGCTTTAGCCAGAACTGGGAGAGCGATTTTAACCCTCGTTTTCACACTCCCAATGACTTTGTGGAGACTTTGAATATGAATACTTACACCAATGCCTTTAGATATATTACAGGGTCAGTGCTTGCTTGGAACTATGACGTAGTCAAATAGCCAAAATTTTGTTATAAATCACCCCTATGAAAACTCTAAGGGGAAACCCAAAAACAAAATCTGAAACTATGGTGATCGTCGGAATGTCCGGTGGGGTGGATTCTTCGGTCTGTGCCGCTATCTTAAAAGAAGAAGGCTATAACGTCGTTGGTCTATTCATGAAAAATTGGGAAGAGTTAGACGAGCACGGGGTTTGTCAGTCTTCTAAAGAATACGCTGACGTTATCTCTGTATGTGAAAAATTAGATATCCCATACTACTCAGTTGATTTTATCAAAGAATACAGAGACCAAGTTTTTTCTCATTTTGTTGAAGAATATAAATTAGGTTTCACGCCAAATCCTGATGTTCTTTGCAATCGTGAAATAAAATTCAAAGTATTTTTTGAAAAGGCCCGAGAATTAGGAGCTGATTATTTAGCGACAGGGCATTACTGCCAAAATGAACTAGTCGATGGAATTCCTGCTTTAAAAAAAGGTGCAGACCCTCTTAAAGATCAATCTTATTTTCTCTATACAATTAAAAGTGAAATATTAGAGCATGTTCTTTTTCCCATTGGTCATCTGCCAAAAACAGAAGTTAGAAAAATAGCAGCAAAATATGATCTCATTACTAAAGATAAAAAAGATTCCACTGGGATTTGTTTTATTGGCGAGAGAAACTTTAAAAATTTTCTTTCCAACTATGTAACGTTCGAGGATGGAAATTTTGAAACGCTTGAAGGTGAGATAGTTGGACGCCACACAGGTGCGACTTATTATACAATCGGTCAAAGAAAAGGTCTGGGTCTAGGTGGGCAAGGGGAACCTTGGTTTGTCATTGGTAAAGACATAAAGCGAAACGTTGTTATCGTCGAGCGCGGAGAATATCACCCTGCGATGTATTCAGACTCACTCATTGCGACAGATTTAGAATTTACATCTGGAACACTTAAGAGATCGCTCCCTTTTAAATGCACAGCTAAAATTCGTTATCGTCAAAAAGATCAGAATTGCACGATTGTGGATATTATCGATGGGAAAATTTATGTGGAATTTGATAATCCACAAAGAGCGATTACACCTCGTCAGTCAGTGGTTTTTTACGACGGAAATATCTGTTTAGGTGGAGCGATGATTGAAAAGTCAGGGCCTACTTATTTCGAGCTAACAAAATCTATCCCCAATATTTTGGATCATTAAAATCTTTTTTCCCGCTACCACCTTCATCATCACTATTTTTTTTTACTCTCTCTTCAAACGATGTGCACTCATGACCAGTTGATTGTTTGACGAGCACCGAGGGCATTGTAGCTGATTTAAATTGGTAGAGCTTACATCCTCTAGGGGCGAGCGGATCAAAGGTGACATGATAATGAATACATCTCATGCAGGGGATTCTGGCATTTTCCATATGTTTTCTCCTAAGAGTAGTATAACCCATCGAGGAAAACTGTCTAAACTTTAAACACACCTAGAGTGATTTGACAGGGTTACTAGTAATGGGTGGGGTAAGAGCTTTAATATAGAAGAGCTATTTAGGCATCTATTGTGCAGATTACTAAAGCGGATGAATATGAACAGTTTAAAAATGTCGCTATTTAAAGGGTCTATTTTATGAAAACGAACTCTCACGAAGAGACCGAATCAATGAAGCAAAACTTGGTGATGTTTCCATCCGCCAAAAATTTTAGACCTGATCTCATAAATGTAGATTTAGGGCCTGACCCTCTTCATGACTTATTACATGAATATTCCCACATAACAGAAGAAGATATTCCCTCCCATCTTGATGAACGTTTTGAGATGCAGCTCTTAGAAGCTGAGTTCGATCTTGAAGGGGATGCTTTTGATAGCCTTGAAGCTTTCATGAATCGTCATCAACGCGGTGAGATCCTCTCGCCTGATGACAAACTTATAAAACTCATCAACGAGCGTATATTGGCCATCAAAGAGGCTAAAGAGCGCATCAAATTCTACCTAGATGAAATAGATTTGTTTCTTCCTAGTAAAAGAAAATAGATTTTTCTTGCCAAGAAATTTTTAGGCCCTTATTATTTCCCTATGCGCGGGTGGTGAAATGGCAGACACGCTACCTTGAGGTGGTAGAGCTCGCAAGGGTGTGCAGGTTCAAGTCCTGTTCCGCGCACCATTTGTAAAGCTATTCGAACCAACATACCCAACATTTTTTAATTTATTTTGATCTTTAAAAGAATCGCAGGCATTTGCCTGCGATTTCTCCATATTTGATCCAATAATAACTTCATTCGAATAAAACTCTTTATCCACATTCCAATAAATCTTAACACTGTCAAGCCCAATTTCTACTCGTCTCACAAACTTCTGTAAAATCTTTCGGCGAACATTAAAATCTGGATTCTCATTCAAGATGAATTTTGAATATTCCGCAAATTTCTGAAAAGTTTTAAGAGGCACAAGCCTCTGGTCAATGTTCACATCTTTTAGAGAGTTTAATTTTTCATCCACTTCTTTTTTAGCGCTTTGAATCTTCTCTAATTGTTTAAATAGAGGTGTCGGCGAAATCTCCCGAGGCAAAATCCCAATTCTTTCAGCGAGGGCATCAATCTGTGAGTTTAAACCATACTGCTTGGCCTTTAAACGCTCTCTTTCTTTGTGCTCGTCATTTTGCTTATGAATCGCAGTCACTTTTTCTAAAAGGTTCTTAATGAACAATTCATTGGTAAGAAGTTTCGTAAATTCATTCCAGACCAGCGGTTCAACTTTCTTAGCTAAAACTCTATGTGGATTGCACTTAAAAGTTTTCTTCGTTAAGCATGAATCTCTTTTCGTCGCCCAAGAATGCTCGTAATAAGCAACCTTACCACTTCGGCCAGTAGCTGACTTGCCAGGCATATGGTCGCCGCAAGTCATACAAAAAGAAACTCCTGATAAAATATAGGGATGCCTATTTTCTGAAATTGGCTTGAGCCTAGACCTATTTTTAACTAGCTCCTCATTAGCTCTTTTAAAAGTCACCTCATCAATAATCGCTTCCCAAACGGCCGGAGATTCTTCAACTTCAACTTTATTTTTGACTGAAAAAACTTTCACTCCAATATAGGCCTTGTTCTTTAAGAGATGATACAAATTATCAATGGTAAAATGGCCAACACGCATCTTGCTCCCGCCACCTTCCCTCGAAAGTCTCGGTTTATATCCATGGTCATTAAGCCATTTTGCCGTTCGGGACAAAGTCCCAATCTCTAAGAATTTCTCAAAAGCTTTCTTCACTGTTGGAGCTGTTTCTTCATCAATATCTAAAAAGCCCGGTCGATCTTGAATCAACTTAAACCCAAGAGGAACGCATCCACCATTATAAAGACCACGCTTTGCTCTTGCTAAAAGGTTAGCTGAAACGCGCTCACTTGTTTGCTTTCTCTCAAACTGGTTAAAATTTACAATATTAAAAAGCAACATTTCTCCGGCCGACGTTGTTGTATCGAAATCTTCTCGAAGCGACATAAAGCTACATTTGTTAGTATTTAAAATTTCCCAAATCTGAATGAAGTCACTCATGCTACGAGAGAGACGAGACAGCTCAGTCATCATGACGAGATTGATTCGCTTCATCTTAATGTCCATGAGCATTTCTTGAAGCTTCGGACGCTTCATATTTTTTGCTGAAATTCCGGCATCAATATAAACGTCAACAATCTCACCAAAACCATATTGGCGATTTCTGAAATTAATAGCTTCGCGAAGTCGTTGCTCCTGACTTTTTATGGAACCTTCAGGATTTTCTGCCTGCTCTTCAGAGGAAACTCGAATGTATAAACCGATCTTGTAATTAGAATTCTTAACCATTGATGCTCGCTCCTGTTAATAAGTTATTATTAAAAGAACCCGAGGCGATTTGAATTTTTGTGAGTTGGCAAATATGACTATAAAAAATCTTTGCCACTTCATCAAGCATTTGTTCAAACTCACCCGACTTAATTTCACCGTAAATCAAATTTTCCACGAACTTAAATTCATATTTATTTTTTTTATTTTTCGCTAATCCCTCATCATTTTTTTTACTCAACACCTTTTTTATTATTTTTCCCACTACCAAACTCCTTAATTACCGCCCCTAATATCACCTAATTCAAACCAGCAACTTAACTACTACATAACTCCAACCTCATTCACACATCCTTTTACCTAGATCCCAATTCATCATTCGCCATTCCCTGACCTCATCCACTAAAACATATGTTGTGGGGGTGAGGTCAGGGAATTAGGCGATGATATATTTAATTGGGATGTCCTATCAAAGGTGTGTGATCTAAAGAAGTTAATTGATTCGCATTTTGTAGCGGCCTCTCAAAATTTGTGACCACCTCTTGGGCGGCCTGATGGGCAGGCATTTTAAAGAATTCTTTTAAAATATATTTTTCATTTGTTGAATACACCAAGGACTCTCCTTTAAAAGTTAAGATGTCATCTAAAAGAGAAAAATAAATTTTCCCTTCGGTATAACTCGATACGGTACTGTTCCAATAATCTTTAAGCTTATTTAAAATTGCAAGATTCGGAACGATATACCAAACGCCAAGTAAATCTTTATTCCATTGATACTGACCCAGAATTTTCTTATACCTACTTTGACTTTTTAGGTTCAACTCCAATTCAATCGCCATACTATGAGATGAATTATCAATCTTTGTTTCAAAAATTCCATCTGGGATTAATTTATTTTTCGCATCCCTTAATGAATATTTTTTATAAATCATTGATCGAATTACATGTTCAGCTACCCATTTTTTTATTACACCTAGCTCCTCTAAAAACATTCTCAGCTTGATTAATTTAAAATCATGATCAATACTTGCTTGATTCCAGTAACATTTAAAATTCTCCAAGCTCA
The DNA here is from genome assembly GCA_947446575.1 of Bacteriovoracaceae bacterium. Taxonomy (GTDB): domain Bacteria; phylum Bdellovibrionota; class Bacteriovoracia; order Bacteriovoracales; family Bacteriovoracaceae; genus Bacteriovorax. The sequence continues at coordinate 54,973 of CANFHC010000008.1, forward strand.
TCTTTTTTGCCCCTTTAGGTGCAATTGCCCAAAGATTTTCTGTCGTCATTAATAACCCTGCTCTTCTAATAAATCCCTCCTTCTCAAGAATGCGAAGGCGCCGAAGGACTGTTGAATAGTCGACATTGTTAAAATGTTTTTCGACGATCACTGTCGTTGATAATAATCCATAATTTCCTAAGTTAGATAAAAGGTGCTGGTCTCTATTTGTGAAATACATTAATCGCTCTCCTTAAATAAAACTTGCTAACGCTTTCTCGATACCATTTTCTTTTTTTACGACCTCTGCTTTTTTTTTGAATGCTCTTAACTTTGTAATCATTTCCTTAGCCTCATGTAATTCATCTTTAAGCACGCTGATTTTAAATTCATGACTACGTTCAATTTTTAAAATCTCTTCTTCACAATAACTCTTTGCTTGTTTTCGCAATGAAGATTTAAATTCTTCTTTTTGGTAGTAGCAGTACAAAGCAAAAATCCCTGAACCCATTAAAATAAATGTTTCAAGCATACTGGCCTCCTAAAAATAAAATAAGTTTCCGCAAATCTTGTGATTCGCTAAAATAGCTAATGGAGTTCTGTTTTTGATTGCTAAAGCATTTTCTCTGCTTTAGTATGAGTGGAAAGGCGTCCAACCTTACACTCTCTAGTTTTAAATTTTTCTCATAATCCTCCTCTTATTTGTCTGAAAAATTGCAGACGAATTCAAAAGAAAATCACAATAAATATAAAAAATAACTCCGAGATGCATTGCCCCCGCAAGTCATTTTTGTTTTTTGAATAAATTCAAATAATTAAATTAGATTATTTTAAAAAAATATTTGATGTTGAATTTGTTTTGATAAAAATGAAAGGAGCCAGAATAAAGGTCCCTTTGTTGTACTTCTTGAATGTAGTTTTTCAAACCGATGACTAGTGCACATACTAAAAATATCTAAACTTTCTTAATTGTGACACTTCAAAAATAGAACTAATATTGTATAGTATCAATTCCATAGATTTTTAATTTCTCTTGCTTTAAATCATCTCGCTCTGAATATTCTTCAGAATAATTTATTAAAACTTCGGCCATATCCTTTAATCTAGGATTCGGCATATTAATCTTAAGACCTCCTGAAAAACCCGAACTTAATGTTAAAATTCCCGACGTAGTAAAATAAGGAAAATTTTCTTGATAATTGCTTACAAAGACCAGCCTGTCATTGTCATTAGTTGTTCCAGAAAATGTAAAATTTGATGGTTGAATATTTTTATTAATTTGAGCAATATTTGCAGCTAAAAAAGCCTGTTGTCCATAGTAAACTTTATTAACAAAATTATGACCACAAAATTGTTCAAATTTTACTCGGCCTAATTTTTTTAATGTCCCCTGATCTACCTGGACATTAATTAATTCATCAACAGACTGTATTCTGTAAGATGAAATATTGTAACTCCAATACTTTTCAACCTGATTAAATTTTGAATCAATTTGGTAAATAATTTTTGAAAGACCTTCTGTCTTTTTTAATTCACCTGTAAAACAAAACATCTGCAATTCGATTTTATCCTTAAACCACGCATCTGATAAACCAGGTACTCGTATTTTGTTATCGCTAGAAAATTGAGTCCTGAGGATGTCAGATGCGTCTGTATCAATAACCTTTAGAGGAGTTTTTTGAACTTCAACTTGATTAACATTAGCAGTTGGAGAAGCGCTATTACTATTACCTTTACTCCCGCATGAAGAAATTAAAACTAATATAATGAACAACATTGAAATTTTCATTTGTATTCTCTCTCAATTAACTATTTTTTTTCTAGTTCAATTTGCAATTTGATTGCTTCTCTTTCACTATCTTTTGAATAAAATACGGTATCTCCGCCCTGGCTTTGACTACTTACTGACGGAAAATTCTTTAACGTAACTCCACCGTACGAGCCTGAATAAACCATATAAGGCCCTTTCTTACCAGCTGCAAGCGCATTTAATATCTTTACGTTTTTAATACACTCTTCACTTGATAAATTTAAGGCAATATCAAATCCTTGTTGAGATTGATCTTGCTGTTGTGGAATTGTTTTTACTGATAATTCCCCACGATTACAAAGATAAATGTGAGTGGTCAATTCACCACACTCTTGAGCATTTACTGAACAAATTGATAAGATAGCTAGGGACATAACGGTAAATAACTTCATCTTTACTCTCCAATCTTTTAATTATTTAATGAATAATACTTGAGAATATTAATTAAAATATTCGATTGAAAAATTTACAATCTTTGTTGTCTAAAAAATTAACACCAGATTTTGTAATCACGACTAATGATTTATAACTTCTCAATATTTCGTTTATCTTCGCTTTGCCAATCACGCCCAAATGCCAAAATCATATTAAATCTCTGATTTTACAAGCCATAAAATCAGCTAATTGACATTATAACGAATTCGTTATAATGTCTTTCTATGGAAATAGTTGTCCTTAAACAAGCAGAAAAAGAACTAAAAGATGGCCCAAAGGAACTAATGGAGGATATTTATTCTCTGTTTGATGATCTCTCTCAAGGGAAATCCCTTGGGATGCCAATATCAAGGCCTCTCCCTTCGATTGCTCGTGGACTTCATGAATTAAGACTCTCTGGAAAGGCCGGTGAATTCAGAGTCTTTTATCTGATTAAAGTTGGCGATGCGATTTATATAGTTCATGCCTGCACTAAAAAGAAGCAGGCAATTGATAAGAAGACCACAGACCTACTTAAAAATAGAATTAGGAGCATAGACTTATGAAAGAAAAAAACAAATCATTTAAATCTTCAAAAGAGTTTGGTGCATTCTTAGGGTTATCTGACCTTGATATGGAGTTAGTCGGCCAAAAGAAGAAGCTTATTGAAAAATTAAAGAAGGCCAGAAACGATCAAGAAATATCTCAAGCGGAACTTGCAAAGATGGTTCAAACTAAGCAACCAGCGATCGCCAGAATGGAATCGGGGCTTGTTAGTGAAATCAGCCTAGATTTTCTCGCAAAAGTAGCCTTAGTTCTCGGTGTTTCTTTTACTTTCAGAAGTGCTAAAGCGGCGTAATGCTTTTTTTCTTAATCTTCTGAAAATAATTTTGGATAGCGTCTTCAGTCCGTCCGTAATGTTCAGATAATTGTTTCCGAGACCATCCATCTATAAAGCGTAACTTTGCCAACTCACGCAAATCGACTCTCGGTTCTTGCCACTCTATCAGGTATGATAAATCAACCGACAATAGTGGTTCGTCGATCTTTGCATCGCAGGCACCATTAAAAAATCAAAATCTATTCATTTTACTCTTTTTTTATGGCCTAAATTTGTATGTGTGACATCCTTTAATTAATTATAGTCTAAAGCCTATGGCGAAATTAATTTGGAGTTTCAAATGAAGTCACTCGTAATATTATCTTCACTTATTTTTTCACTTAATACCTTCGCCAACTTTCCCAAAAATAATTTAAAAATCCCAGTCACTGCACTTCTTCGTAACGATATGACTGAAGAGCGTTTTAACGAAATTATTAATCTCGCAGAAACTGCTTACGCTCCGATTGTTAAAGAAAAGAAAGCCGACTTAATTTTTTCTCGTAACTGGAAAGACGAAACAGTCAATGCCTCAGCAAGTCGATTTGGCGGATCGTCTTGGTTTGTCAATATGTACGGAGGTCTTGCTCGCCACCCGTTAGTTACTGATGATGGATTTTTATTAGTCGTTTGCCACGAACTTGGTCACCACTTAGGGGGCGCCCCAACTAAAGGTGGCATTAATGGATTTTGGGCCGCAACTGAAGGACAGGCCGATTATTTTGGAACTTTAAAATGTATGCGGAAAGTTTTATCTAATGTTGATAACACTTCTATAGTTTCTAAGATGATAATTGATGCAGAATTAAGCGTTCAATGCAGCAGTGCCTATCAAAATGAAAGTGAAATAGCACTTTGTAAACGAATTGGAATGGCCGGTAAAAGTTTGGCGATGCTGCTTTCAAGTTTAGGTGATAATGCCGTTGTTGATTTTAAAACTCCAGATGCGTCCATTGTGAAAAAAACTAATAAAACCCACCCGAAAGCTCAATGTCGTTTAGATACATACCTAGCAGGGGATCTATGTCAAAAAGATTTTAATCAGGAAAATGGAAAAAAAGATCCACGCGTCGGGGCCTGCGTGAAAAGCGAAGGATATGATAAAAAAATGACTCGCCCACTATGTTGGTACAAACCAGGTAGAGGCGAGTAAGTTAATAATTTATTGAAGAGAAAATAACAATCCTTTCATGGTTATGACTCCAATATGTTGTCTAATTAGCCAACAGATCACAGCAATTTATTCTTCACTTCGGAGACAACAGCATTGATTGATGAGATCAAGAGGTCTTGATTAATCGAATCTCCATAAATGAGATACTCTTTGGCAGGGTGAATACGAGCAAATTGTTTACATTTTTTTTGAGTGGTAATCGTTGGTGTAGTCATATCGATTGCACTTACGTTAAATTGATAATCGAGGCTTAATGTTTTTTCAACTTCTTTAATTCTTAAAATTAAAGATTCAACGTGAGCAAGTTCGCGGGTTTTAGGAGGAGTCATTTTTACTTCTATCATCCCTTTGACATATTTTATTTGAGCAATTTTAAAGCGAATAAAATTTTCAAAAATTTCTAAGAACTGAGTGATAATAATTTTGGGAATTATAGTTAATTCTAAAATTCCAATAGGCCAAACAGAAGCATCGCTTTGGTCTTTTAAAATAATATATAAGCTTCCATCTTTATCCGTTATTCTTGCATTTTCATCTAATTTAAATTCCCAAGGGAATTCTTTTTCTTCCATGTTTTTGAAATGGGTATCTTTGCCAAAAATGCTTTCTGCAATAACTTCAAATGTTTTTGCATCCTTTGTTTTTAATTTTTTATAAGACCCAGAACAAAGAGCAATTTTTAGATTCGAGATCGATGTTTTTTCTGAACCATTGTTTTTGACTTTAACAACGCCTTTAACAAGAGCACCTTGCTGCCATTTTTCCCCTAAAATTTCGATATTGTATTCAAGTGGTTTTAAAAATATTGAAGCTTTCATATTTGATTATCTTATAATTCAGTGAGTAAACAGTCAATCTTGTAAGAATTTATTCGTTTAGTAATACTAAAAAATTGATGTTGTAATTTTGTAAGAATAAATTGATTCAATTCATTAAAACTGTTCAGATAGTGTGAGCCTGAATGTTCAACAATCTAATTAGGAGAAAAAATGAAAAATGTAAGGAAAGTGATATTCGCGACAATGCTAATTGCAACTTTAGGATTTGGAGCTGAGCTTTTAAGTTTAAAGGCGAATATGAAGCAAACATCAGCTCTGTTAAAACAAGTAACACAGTCTGTGAATGATTCCACAAAAAATGCAGCCAACGCTGATAATGCAGCAAAAATGATAGAGCTTTTTAAGACAGCTCGAAATCAAACTCCAGGTGTTGGTTCGTTTTCAGAGTACCAGTCCCTAATAGATCAGTGTATTGCTGAATTTACTAATTTACAAAAAGCCTTTCAAAATAATGATAATAAAGAAGCATTGAGTACAATTCAAAAACTTAATCAAATAAAAAAAGAAGGACATGATAAATTTAATTAATCGTTTACTTTCGTAAATAGGGAATTGAATTAATTCGCATTACATCTTCACCTCTGCCAGAATTAGCAGCGTTGACTTTTGTAACTCGACACGATTCCCCCTGAAATTGAACATAATCGATATCACCTCTAATTAAAATTCCTTCTACTAGCCCAGATTTGATATTGATTACTGCCCCACCTGAATTGCCAGTAAAAGTATCTGAGTCAGTAGTGAAATAGATTGTGTTACTATTATCTCTAATTTCTACTGGTGTTGTAATTTTTGTTGGAACGCCAGACGGGTGTCCTATTACAGCTAAGATGTCTTCATTAGTTAACTTTCCATTAGTACGGTATAAAAGTGGGGCTCTGTTAGTAACTGGTCGGTCGAGTTTAACAATCGAAAAATCACTTTTATCTTGGGCCCCAAAAGAGTGAGCCAGAATTTCTGTACAATGATAAATTTGATCTTTTGAAAATGAAAAACTTGATTGCTCTTTTGTTATATTGGCATAATCAAAAACCCAATAATTTATTTTGCAATCATTGAGCTCTTGCACGCAATGACCTGCAGTTGCGAGTATGTCTGCTCCAATTAAAAATCCAGAACAGTCTGCCGAGGTAAGCTGACTAGCAAATCTCTCTTTTGCACATACTCCAGTTTCTCTTAAAGTCTTTCCTGTTAGAAGAAAATTCTGACCTTTTTGAATTAGTAATTCGTTTGGTATCAAGGCGGCGCTAGAGAGCGCCAGTCGATTTAATAATTGATCTGAATTCTGATAAAGATCGCTTCTATCATCAGTTCCATAAATAACTTTATTAACAATGGATCCATTTGCCCATTTAGTAGATATAGCTAAAAAAAATATTAGGATTGCTTTGCTACTCATTCTATTCTTCTGAACAATTTTTTACACAAGATTCGAAACGCGCCTGTCCTTCTTGGAGACAATTCGCTACATCGTCCATACAAAGTTCATATTGAACAGATTCAGGATTGCCTAACTTGAAGCAAGTTTGTCTTATTTTCTGGCACATTAATCCAATCTGATTAGCATCGCTATTGCATGTTTGATAACATGAATCCGATGCGAAAATTGAAGAAATAAAAAGTGTTCCTAAGATTAGTAAATATTTCATAATGACTCCAAATACTTGTTTTTAGATTTTTTAGTTAAAAAGTAATAATTTGGCAATCATGCTGGATAAAACTTACAGGCTTAAGTTGGTGTCTAGTGAATTTAACCGGAGGTTTTTGCTAAGTGAATTGAATTCAGGGCGCTTAGGATTTCTTCGAAAGTGTGTTTATTATAATTGTAACTGTAGATGATGAGAAGCTACTCAGTTTAATTTAACAATTCAATAACAGCTTCTGCTGTAGTATCTTTTAAACGAATTGGCATCCAATTAACTTAATCAATGTAGCCTACGGGTCCTAAATAAACTAATCGGGTTGATCTACAATTAATATGTTCACAAAAACTTCGGATCAAATTTCATTACTGATTTAATTTCACTATCTGGCACCTTTAAACCAGAACGATAATCCAGAACTTTTCTCCTTAATGGATTCGTGTAGTATTGAAGGTGTAAGATGGTACCAAACATATCGGAGAGCTCAACTTTAGAAAAAATAAATCCTAACCTTAGCTTTGGAATTAAAACAGCATTATTAGTCGCGCAATGAGTGCCGTAAATTTTTTGAAAACCTTCTTCGCTACAGTGCTTGATTACTTCTTTTACCAGAGCACTATAAAGACCAAGTTGTCGATGTTCTGGCATAACAGCTGATGCCATCATATAAAATGTTTCTTCATTTTCTTGAGAACCAAAAGAAAAACCTACGAACTCATTTTTCGGAGAAAATAATCCCAAATGTAGAGTATATAAATTTCCCATTCTTTCTTTGAGTAATTGAATTTTCTCATTTTCTCTAACACTGAAATATGAATCGGGAAAAAAAGTGTGATCATTGCCAAAAATAGCATCATAGTTTTTACCAAAAAGAGGAAAAAATTCTTTTGCAGTCATTGTTTTAATTGAGTAGCCATTATCTAATTTCATACATACCTCTTATATATATTAGACACTAAATTTATGTATTGATCAAAAAAACATAGCAATTTCCTCAGTGATAGATTCATTTATTTTTTATTAATTAGGAGAGCAATTGTCAATTTTCTAAGTCTTTATAAGAAGGGAGCATAGTTTCATAGTGACACCAGTTCAACAAAATATATACTCATTTTTAATCTTTTTGTAATTTCTTTCTAGCATTATGTTTTATAGGATTTGTAGCGAAATGATATGAATTCAAAATCATATTTTCGTTATATGTTTTGCCAAGGAGATTTTGTGAATATCGTTTATGTTTCAGATCAATATTGGCCATCTGTTAGTGGCGTTCCTGTTTCCATGGATTCTTTCAGAGAAAGTTTTACGAATAAAGGACATCGGATTTCATTATTAGTTCCAGATTATCCAGAAGCCGCAGAATGGGATAGAGATCACAATCCCAAAAATCTTTTTCGGTTTAAGTCACGTTCGATTTTTTTTAACAAAGAAAATCGTCTGGTACATAGATCAGAAAAGAAAAAAATTCACGACAGACTTGATGCCATTAAACCAGATATTATTCATATCCATACAGAATTCACAATGGCAAAAATAGTCATTAAATATGCGAAGAGAAAAAATATTCCCTTAGTCTTAACTGCTCACACGAATTGGGAAGAGTTGATCAATGAGTATATTAAATTTATTCCTCTTAGATTAGCACGGTTTTATTGCAGATCTATTTTAAGACGAATGTTTAATAAGATGGATGTTGTTATTGTTCCAACATCTCTGATGGAAACAAGACTTTTAGAGTATTATGTAAGAAGTCCTATTCAAGTCATTCCAACTGGAATAAATGTAGATCAATTTTCAAGAACAATTGAAGAAGAGAAAATTTGTCCCAATGAAATATTACTTAGTTTATCTGAACGTATTAAAGATCATAAAACTCTGCTTTATGTTGGAAGACTTGGTAGAGAGAAAAACATTAAGTTTCTCATAGACGCATTTTCTAAGATTGCTGAAAATGATAACAATATTAAATTAGTTATTGTCGGCGACGGTCCAGCTAAGGAAGATTTAGAAAGTTATTCAAGGCACTTGGGATTAGAAGGGCGAATCATTTTTACCGGATTTGTGCAAAGGAATATGCTTAATGATTTTTATTCTATGGCCCATATTTTTATTTTTGCCTCAAAAGTTGAAAGCCAAGGACTTGTTATTTTAGAGTCTATGACTTGTGGAACTCCAGTAGTTGCTATAGGAGAAATGGGAACGAGAGCTTTGATGGGCAGTGGCGGCGGCGGTTATATGGTCGATGATGATTTAGATTTATTTATTGAGAAAGTCGAACTATTATTAAACGATTCTCAGCTCTATAAGTTGAAATCTGCTGAAGCCCTCCAAGAAGCAAAAAAGTGGGGAAGTGAGATTATGTCACTTAAAGTTCTGGCCCTGTATGAAGATCTATTGCTAGAAAAAAGGAATCATAATGCAATTTAATTTCAAAAAAAAACTATTCAGTATCTTTTGTATTCTTTCGATGTATTTTTCCACTAACGTTTTTTCTGCTGAATCTAAACCAGATATTAGGAAAATTTTAGATAATGTAGATAGACTCTATCGATCAGAGCACAGCTTTGGAACTCTTGAAATGCGTATCGAAACTCCAGATTGGAAACGCACTCTTGATATTAATGTCTGGGCATCTGGTTTAGATAAAACATTTATCAGAATTTTATCACCCCAAAAAGATAAAGGGGTTGCGACTCTTAGAATTCAAAACGATATGTGGAATTTTTTTCCAAAAATTGATAAAGTTATGAAAGTTCCACCATCAATGATGATGGGCTCATGGATGGGATCTGATTTTACCAACGATGATTTAGTTAAAGAAAGTACTTTTCTAAAAGACTATGATTCAAAATTAGGTGCAGCTGATCCAAAAAATCCCGATACAACCCATTATTATATAGAATTAAAGCCTAAGGCCCAAACGGCAACAGTTTGGGATAAAATTGTTTTAGTCGTTAATAAAGACAATTCAATTCCTATTCGCCAAGAATACTATGACGAAAAAGGTGTAAAAATTCGCGAGATCGTCTTCAAAGACATTCGCAAATTTGGAAATAAAAGTTTGCCAGCGATTATGGAGTTAACTCCTTTTAATAAAGCGGGACATAAAACTGTCATTGAATACAAAGAATTAAAGTTTGATCATGTAGAAGAAAGTATTTTTTCTCAGATCAATCTTCAAAAGCGCATTTAATAAATTTTATCACGACTAATTTATGCTGATTTTAAAAATTGCTTTTCGTAATATATTTCGACAGAGACGTCGTTCGACGTTCACCATCTTGACCATGGTTGGAGGGTTTGTCCTCTTTTCATTGGCGCTTTCTATTTCGGAAGGAACTTATGGAACAGTTATTGAAAAATTCACGAAGTCATATACCGGTCATTTGCAAATTCACAAAAAAGGTTATTTAGATAAACCTTCTCTTTATAAATCATTAGATGATTATGATTCGTTAAGCCGTGAAATCGAAAAAATTCCTGGAGTGAAATCATGGACGCCTAGAGTTTATTCAGGAGCTCTCGCTTCAAAAGATAAAAAAACGGGGATGGTGCGAATTATTGGCATCAACCCCGACTCCGAAGCAAAAACTACATCTGTAAAAAACAAAATTAAATCAGGAGAATTCTTAAAAATATCATCTGATTTAACTAACGATGTTCTCGTTGGAGCAGGCCTTGCAGAAACATTAAAGCTTAAATTAGGTGATGAACTCGTTCTTGTCGGCCAAGGAGCGGATGGTTCGATTTCCAACGATCTTTTTAAAGTCCGTGGGATTTTAAAAGGAGATGTTTACTCCAAAGATAGAAACTATTGTTATATGGACCTTAAAATGGCACAGAAATTTTTATCGTTAGATAAAAACTTTCAAGAAATTTCCATTACGGTTGATGATTATAAAAATGCTGACTTAGCCGCTAAGATTCTAAATGCTAATTTAATTAAATCTAATATCACTGATCTAGAAGTTTTGCCATGGCCTCAAGTTGAAAAACAATTCTACAACACAATGGTTTTTGAAAAGCGAGGTATGCGCATTTGTTTAATTGTTATTGTGATTATCGTCGCAATTGGAGTTCTCAATACTGTCCTCATGACAATTTTAGAGCGCACGACTGAGTATGGAGTATTACGAGCTTTAGGAACACGTCCAATGACTCTTTTTTGGATGATTGTGCTTGAGAGTGCGGGACTAGCTATTATTTCAATAATCATCGGATTTATTTTAAGCCTCATTTTAAATTATTGGGTTTCAATTCATGGAATTGATTATCCGTCACCTATTGATATTGGTGGGTTCACTATAACGACTATGTATGGATTAGTTTATGTTGGAGCGTTCACTGGGCCTGCGATCGTTACATTTTTTACAGCATTGTTTGTCAGTGTTGCTCCCGCTTTTAGGGCCATGAAAATTAGCCCGGTAGAAGCTATGAGGATGAATTAAAATGTGGTTGATACTAAAGCTTGCGTGGCGAAATATATTTAGAAATAAAAGAAGGACAATCCTTTCAGTTATGGCGATTGGGGTTGGTCTTGCGGCAATGATGCTTGCTGATGCTTTAATCGTAAGTCTCGGTGAGACGATGGTTCGATCAGCGACCGAAGATTTTTCAGGGAATGCTCAAATTCATCAAATGGGTTTTGTTAAAAACTTAGAAGTTGAAAAAGTCATTACAGGGAATGAAAATAATAAATTACTTAATAACCTAGCTCTTGAAAAAGACTTACTAAGCTTTTCACCCCGAGTTTTAAGTTACGGCATGCTTACTTCAACCACTGATGCCAATAATATTGTCATCTATGGGATTGATCCAGAAAAGGAAAAAAGTGTTTCTAAAATATATCAAGTTATAATTAAAGGTGAATATTTCACAGCTAGTGACGATCGGAAAATAATAGTGGGAAAAAAACTTGCGGACAATCTCAATATTGATGTTGGGGATAGAGTCGTAGTTACAGTTGCAAAATCTCATTTAGGTGATCTTTCTCAAGAGATGTTTCGCGTGGGTGGAATTTTTTCTTTTGGCATGCGTGAGTTAGATGAAAACGTTGCTTTTTTAAATCTTAGCGTTGCTCAAAATATTCTTAATCTTGGTTTAGACATTCATGAAATTGCACTCAATTTTAAAGATCTCAATCTTCCAGCTAACAAAGTTTTCCCATTTGCTCAAAAATATTTCATCAATGGCAATGAAGTGAGTGGTTGGAATAAAATGTTTAAAGAATTAGCGGCCATTTTGCAACTCACTCAATTTTCATTGGGGGTATTGGCGTTCATTTTATTCGGCATTATTGCTTTTGGAATCATGAACACATTGTTCATGTCTTTGTATGAAAGAATGTTTGAGTTTGGTGTATTAAGAGCGGTAGGAACGAGACCAAGTGTGGTTGCCCGCATGATTCTCTTTGAAGCTTTTATGCTGGCTTTTATAAGTTCTATTGCCGGTATTATTATGGGTTATTTATTGATTCTTTTTTTCTCAAAATATGGAATTGATTATCGTGGAGTAGAATACGCCCATTTGGTTTTCAAAGATAAGATTTACCCCCATTTTAGATTAATTCAATTTGTGCTTTATCCACCTTGCCTGATTGTTTTTGCGACCTTGGTTGGTATTTATCCAGCGACTTATGCTGCAAGGATTATTCCAGCAGTTGCACTTAGAAAAAAATAAGAAAAAGTTATTTAGTTTGCACGGAGATATAAATATGAGTCAACATCTACAAAATTTTGAGACTAATTCAAAATATATTTTGAAAACAGAAGATGTTATTAAAACCTATATGAGTGGTGAGATTGAAGTTATCGCTTTAAATAAAATAAATATTTCGATAAAAAAAGGTGAGTTTACTGCTATTGCAGGTCCTTCTGGATCTGGAAAATCGACTTTGCTCAATTTATTAAGTGGACTTGATAAACCAAGCAGTGGAACTGTTTTTATCAACGAATTACCCATTAGCGATATGAGTGGGAATCAGCTTTCTGATTTTAGACGTGACCATATTGGGTTTATTTTTCAATCATACAATTTAATTCCTGTTTTAACTGTTAGAGAAAATATTGAATACATCATGCTTATTCAAGGCATTCCGGAAGCTGAGCGTACAGAACGAGTCAATGATGTTCTTAAAGATGTGGGGCTAACTACTATGGGCAACCGCAGACCTGCCCAGCTCTCAGGCGGACAACAACAACGAGTGGCCATTGCTCGCGCCGTTGTCTCACGTCCGGCAATTATTTTAGCAGATGAACCTACGGCAAATTTAGATTCTGTCACGGCGAATAATCTTATTGATATGATGAAATCTCTAAATGAAACTAAAGGGATTACGTTTTTATTTTCGACTCACGACCAGAGAATTATGGATCATTCAAAACGGTTAATTATTCTAAAAGATGGAGTTATTGATAGTGATAAATAAAAAATTAATATTTTTAGTAATAAATTTATTTTTCATAAATTCCTCATTTGCCTTAAATGGTTCATATAAAACATTTTTATCAGAATCTAAAAATCCATCAACAGGTACATGGGAAGGCGAGTTAACAAATACTTTTCGTCCTAAGTTCTCGTGGTCACCTGATGAGCATTATACGTTTTATTTGGCATACGCAGTGTCTGTTAATGCGCTTAAAAAATCGGCATTTACAAATAGTTTAACACAAAAGCAAGCGTACCGAGCTTATGATTTAAATTTTGAAATAACATCTTCAAACCGTCAGCATGCTTATAGCGTTGAGGCGACTCAAAATCTAGACCGCTTTTATATGAGTTCAACATTTAATAAACTAAACATTAATTTGGGTCGTGCCCCTGTAGCCTTTGGATCTTCAAAAATAATTAATCCTACGGATGTGTTAACTCCGATTTCTTATCAGACACTTGATAAAGAAGAGCGCATAGGAATCGATACGTTGCGCTTTAATTACTCGCTTGGTGCTTTGAGTTTAGTAGATGTTGGTGTTGTTTTTGGTGATAAATTAAAAAAATCAAAAAGTGCTGCTTTTACTCGCTTAAAAGTAAATTTATTTGAAACTGATATTTCAGCAATGCTGATGGATTTTCAAGAAAATCTTTTAACAGGTCTCGACCTGGCCAGATCGATTGGTAAGGCGAGTGCATGGTGGGAAAGTGCAATTGTCTTTCCTAAATATTTTAAAATTAATGAGCGCTATAATACTAAAAAATATTTTAGATCAACTCTAGGAATGGATTATAAATTAACTAACGAAGTCTATAGTTATGTTGAATACCATTTCAATGGAGCAGGTGAGAGCGATCCTAAAAGATACTTATTACTTTCTTCGAAAACAGCTTTCAGTGAAGGTGGAGTCTCTTTATTAGGTGTCCACTATATTATACCAGGAATGACTTATGAATTAACTTCACTTTGGAAAGTGAGTGAACAATTTTTGTATAATGTAAACGATGCTTCCCTTTTTAATAATTTGTCAGTTGAACACAACATAGCACAAGATATTTTTATTGATTTAGGTACCTACTTACCTTTTGGTGAAAAAACACAAATAGTTCAAAAATCAGAATTTGGAATTTATCCTAAAATTTTGTACTCATCTTTGCGTTTTTATTTTTAAGGATTAACGATGCAAGAACCAATATTGAAAATCACAGATACTGTTTTAGGATCAGGGATGGAGCCTATAAAGGGTGCATTAGTACTAGCTCACTATGAAGGTTTTTTAGATGATGGAACAAAATTTGATTCTTCGTTTGACCGAGGAACACCTTTTCAATTTGTATTCGGTACTGGTCGAGTTATTAAGGGCTGGGATCAAGGTTTAGTTGGAATGAAGGTTGGAGGGAAGAGAACTCTTTTTGTTCCATCGCATTTAGCCTATGGAGATCGCCAGATTGGACAATTTATTAAACCCAATTCTAATTTATTATTTCATATTGAATTATTAGAAGTGCGTCCGCGTGAATAAGTTAATTTAATTAGTGTGGTAAATATTCTAAAAACTTTGCATTTTCTGTATTCATTGAATTAATACTTGCGTCAGTGTAAGACTCTAAGTTTTTATCTTTATCAAACAAATCATAAGAGAATCTATTGGTGAAATATTCAGCTAGAAAAATAGATTTTGGTGACTTCCTTAGGCCTTGCTTCCATTGTGCTAAAGGTACAGGCATCTTAAACATTGATGGATCAAAAACATAAGGGTTGATATCTTCTCCGATTTTTATCAAAACAATTGGTGCCACATGATAAGTCCAAAAGACCGGACCAGAATTTGTTTGGGCGTAGAATCTACCCTGCATAAAAGCTTTTCCCGTAATAATTTTTTCGTCATCTAGTACCATGGCCATTTTATGGGCCCTGGCAAAACACCCATCTTTTGCATAGGCAAAAGGGATATCTTTTTGGGCCGCGAGTTTATCAAATAAGACAGATGCTTTTTCAAGACTTAGAATAGAGAGTTCTATAGTTTGTTTATTGGTTGGAGAATCTAATTTAGCAGTTTTTTCATTAGCTTCAGTAATTTTATAGTTTGATTCAGTGGGAGTGCAATTCGGACAGTTGTGATTATAGTTTAAATTAGGTCCTTGTTTTATTTTTGGAAGATTCGGCAGAACAGTTGTTTTTAAATTTGTTTCAAGGACTGTGTCTTCTCCCATTACTTGTATAGAAATAAAACTAAAAAGAAAAAGAAATAGTTTAATTAATTTTTTCATATCCTACCTGTTGAATATTTGTCGGACATTAGACCAAATACTTAAATGCTCAACTAAGGTAAGAATTTACGATCTAAACGCGCTTCAACCATTATGCCAGATTACATCGTCAATGATCGATAATTATAATTTAATTTGTCCGTCGACAAGCTCGACCTTAGTACGGGCTTCTTTAGCATAATCAAGATCATGGGTAACATAGACAACAGTTGTCTTTTTGGTTTGGTTAATTTTATGAAAAAGCGCCATGATCTTATCGCCGTTAGCGGTATCTAAATTTCCAGTTGGTTCATCGGCAAAAAGGTATTTGGGCTCCATTAAAAGAGATCTTGCTATGGCCACTCGCTGTTGTTCCCCGCCAGAGAGCTGCCCGGGTTTACGATTTTCTTTTCCACTCATTCCAACTTCAGATATCAAAGAGAGAGCATATTCTCTTTTAGCCACTTGAGTATTTAACTTATAAGCAGGTAATAAAACATTTTCCAAAACATTTAGTTCTGGAAGTAGGTAATGAAATTGAAAAACAAAACCAATATTTTTATTTCTAAAAAGATGAATTTCTTGGCTGGTTAATTGAGTTATATTTTTTTGATCGTAGAGGATTTCACCACTAGTTACAGTATCAAGACTTGAAATTATATACAATAATGTCGATTTCCCTGAACCTGAGCGACCTATAATGGAAACCAGGTCCCCATCATTTATTGAAAAATTGATTCCCTTTAAAACTTCCACGCTCGGAGTTCCAAAAGATTTAAATAAATTGACAACTTTTATTCCCATGATTAACTTTCCGACCTGATGATTTCGATGGGGGATAATTTTCCTGCAGCATAACTTGGTAAAAAAGAAGATATAAGTGAAGAGAAAAAGGCAAGTGCTAATGCTTTAACGTAAATCATTGTTGCAAATGAAATGATCATGGTGTTATTGGCGCCCCCTAATCTGCCAGGAGCAACTTTTATAGTCTGAATATATAAACAAGCGATAAATCCTAATAAAATCCCAATGAGTCCGCCCGCGATACCTAAAATAATTCCTTGGTACATAAAGAGTTCAATGATTTGTTTAGCATCAAAACCGATAGCACGTAAAATAGCAATTTCTTTTCTTTTTTGATTAACTAAAATGGAAAGGATATTATAAATACCAAATGAGGCGACAACTAAAATTGAAATAGTCATAAAATTGCGAACTATATCTTGTGTTTTAAAAACGGATAAAATGGCGGCCGACGTTTCTTCCCAACTCTCTACTTTGTCAGTTGTAAACTGTTTCCAATTTTCTGTTATCTGTGTTGCTATAGTTGGATCAATGAGCTTAACTCCAATATTCGTTATGCGATTAGGCATGGACAATAATTTTTGCACGTCTAATAATGCAGCAAACGCCGTTGTATCATCGATGTTTTGAATTCCTAGGGAGAAGCTTCCAATAATTTTAAAGGGTGTAGATTTGCCCTTTCCCGTGGCGATTGTGATAACTTCTCCGTTTCTGGCCCCGAGTGTTTTCATAAGGCCTGCGCCGATGATTATCCTATTTCCACTATCTCCTAAGTCGGTAAATTTTAAATCTTTTGAAAGATAGTCAGATAAATTGCTTACTCTTTGCTCTAATCCTGGCTTTGATCCCGTAATTCTCCCACTGATTTCTGTCTTATTTCTGCGGAAAATTACTTGAGAGACAAGCTCCGGCGAGTAGGCGAAAACTTCTGGAGTCTGGTCTAGTTTATTAAACCAGTATTTGGGGTTCTGCAATTCAGTTGAGTCTCTTCTTCCTGAAGGGCTAACTTTCCAAATGATAGTTTCATTATTGGGATAAAATATTTTTTGCATTGACTCGCGTGTGACGTATTCTTCGCGAGCAGAAATTCTAATATGAGCTTGATTGTTAATTAAGCGTTCCAAAATATAATTTTGAAATCCAAGCATCATTCCAGAAATAACGACGTATGCACCTGTTCCTAATACAATTCCCATGAGGATAAGGATAGTTTGTTTTTTTCTGGAGAAAAGGTGTTTTAAGCTTAAAAAAAGCATTTAAGATTTCTCTACTGCTGGCATGATGATTTCATCTTCTGCATTTAGAACAGGAGAGATTATTTCAGAATTTTCAACATCACTTATTCCTATTTCAACTTTTATCTTCTGAGGCTTATTATTCTTTTTTAGTATGATAAATCCATTTGAGATCGCTTTAGTTGGAATTAATTGTGCTTTTGCTTTAGTTCCAATTTCAATAGAGAGATCAGCCGACATTCCCGGCAATATATTAGCAGGTAGGTTTTTTGAATCGACTTGAATTAAAAAATCTTGATCTCTCGGAAGGACTGAGCGAACCACCCCTTCAAAATTTTTAAATCGAAAGTCTTCAAATGAGATGATGACTCTCATTCCTTTAGCAACTTTGAGAGCTCCCATTTGTTCAATAGAAGCCTCGAGATAAATATTTTTTAAATCGACTATTTTTAATAGAGGAGTATTGGCAGAAACAGATTCTTTTATTCCAAAAGGTTTCTCAGTCACTATTCCTTGGTGAGGGGCCCGAAAAAGAGCTCGTCCTTCTTCAACTTGAAGCAGAGGATCTCCAGGATTAACCAAGTCACCTTCTTTAACATAGTATTTAGTCACCGAACTCATGACGCCCAATCTTAGTGAATAATACCATTCTGATTTTACAGTAGAGATGGCGTAAACACTCTCAGTAATTCGTCCAATCTTAGGATGAACAATTTCATTGGGAGATTTTTTTAAATAAAAAAATAATCCCAATGGAATAAGTAGTATTGGAGCGAAGTAGATTTTTTTCATAGCTTAAATCCTAACTCAGGAAAATGTTTTTTTCTGTGATCTTAATTAGGTTTTTGCCTTCTCTTGATGATGACTTTCCCACTTATTATAACGAGTCAAAAGCAAGAGTCCTGGAATAGAAATGAGAATTGAGACAATGAAGTACATCTCCCATCCTAAACTTTTCATAATAAAACCTGAGGGGGTTTGAACTAAAGTTCTAGTTATGGCCATGAAGCTTGTTAGAAGCGCAAACTGAGTGGCGGTAAAACGTTTATCACACAAATTCATCATAAACGCTGTAAAAGCAGCGGTTGCTAGTCCACTACAAATATTTTCAACACAAACGGCGGTGATCATCATTGGATAGTTGTGACCGATTTTTGCTAGAAGAAAAAAAGTAAATCCAGATACGGCTTGAATAATCCCAAATATCCATAAAGATTTTTTGATTCCCCATTTAGATAGCAGAGCTCCTCCTAAAAGAGTTCCACCAATTGTTGCAAATATTCCCGCACCTTTTAAGACATATCCAATATCACTTTTTGTAAAGCCCAAATCCATCATAAATGGGGTTGTAAGGGCCATGGCAAAAGCAACATCAAGTTTATAGATAAGAATAAATATCAGCATCTCAACTGCACCTGCTCTACTAAAAAATTCTGTAAATGGTTTGTATACGGCCTCAGCTAAAGTTTTTGGAGCGGCCACTTGATCTTTTGGTTCTGGTCCAAAAAGACTTGCGATTACACCTAAGAACATACAAGCGGCCATTAGAAGGTAAACGCTAGACATGGGGATATGATCAGACAATATCAGAGCAAGGGATCCTGAGACAATCATTGCAATTCGATACCCCATAACATTAACACTTGCCCCTGCTCCTAATTCGTTTTCATCAAGCACTTCAATTCTATAAGCATCGATAGCAATATCTTGACTGGCGCTAAAGAAGGCCACGCACACAGCAAAAAATGCTATATATTGCGGAGTCAGTTTAGGATCAGAATATCCCAAAGCTATAATTGTAATGATCAAACCAATTTGCGTGAGCAGGATCCATCCTCTGCGTCGTCCTAATAATGGCGGAACATAACGGTCCATAATTGGAGACCAGATAAATTTTAAAGAATAGGGTAGTCCTACAAGTGAGAATAAACCAATTGTACCAATATCAATATTTTCAGTTTTCATCCATGCCTGTAATACTGATGCCGTCAAAGCTAATGGAAGCCCTGAAGCAAAACCAAGAATTAAAACAATCAGCATTTTATAACTGGCAAAAACGTGAAAAATTGATTTCATAAAACATCCATATAAAAGATTACTTTATTATGACATTTTATTTATATTTTAGTTAGATTTTTTTCTAGAATCTATTGGTAGTTTGAGTAAAAAGTTGTTCCCAATTAGGGGGGCACTTCTAACCTTGATCCTATAATTGAAATAAATCAAAACAAATAGAAGCAAGTTTCTCATCTTTTGATGAGCCGATTCTCTCAACCACCTGCTCTAGTAAAATGCCAAGTTTTTCTCGAACCCATTCGTAATCATCTTTTGAAAGACTCATAATCCCAGAATAATGTAAATTTTCAGAGCGGTTCATTTGCACTGATTCAATGGCGCGCAAACGCCAATGTGAATGGTGCTGAGTAAGAAATGGAGAGTCTTTTTCTAAGTGTAAAATAGATTTTTTAACTTTGTAGGCAGTTCCTTTTTTTTCAATAAGCTGGTGATCGGTCAGAAATTGTAAAACAGCAAGTATGCGATTGGTCGGTAGATTAAAATATTTGGTGAGACTTTGAACATTTTGTAATTCAGGAATTAAAATCGCCATGTGAATTCCTGCATAATGCCAACTACTGTAATAAATCATCTGATTTTCAATCGACATTGTATCGCTAATATTTAATCGCTTTTTTAAGACTGCGTGTTGCTCGCATTGCTTTGATATTTGTTTGGCGAAAAAATTCTCGAGAGTCTTTGTCCCTGCTCTTTGCTTAAGCACTAGTAAGATAAAAAACTCCGTCTCGTTTTCATTTAAAGCAAGGTAGCGTGCTGTTGCTTCAGCCTGCTCTGGGCTAAAATGATAGTCCCCAGCTAAAACGTGAGTAATGAATGGAGTTTGGCAGCCTATCGCCTCTGAGAGGAGTTTTCTTTGACCTCTGCCCTGGAGTGGTGTTTTTTCCATCCAATCCAAAATATACTGCTTGTAATTTTTATACTCATAAAGAGACGATTTTTTCATATAAACCCCGGATCTTAATGATATTTAGTATTGCTAAATTAGTCACTAGTAATTTAGCTAATTTTAATTGAAGTCGGCGATGAATATTGCTAAAAATACTTAAGTCTTAATATGGTGGAGTCATACCTATGAAATTAATAATTGTTTTAGCTTCTATGATAAACATTGCCTACGCAGCAAGTGGTGGTATCAGTGGTGGTGGTGGGAATGTTGTAAGTCCAACCGCCCCCACAGCGCTTCAAGACCCAAGAGAGATAAGATCTATTATCAAAGGTTCTAAAGAGTTATTGTACAAATTTATTTCTGCCAAATATGCACTTTTTAAAACTGGCAGTATGGATGCAGATGACCTTCGTATGTATTCAGTTTTATTTGCCGATAATGAAATGAACCTCCATGAAGTTATGGAAGAAATTAAATTAGACATTCCTATAGATCAAGCTTGTTTTGATCAAAAAGGAAGAGAGTATGATGGAAGCACTTTTAATACAAAAACAAATACTGTTTGTATCAGTGCTTTTACCATCGCCAAAAAAGTTGATATGTTCGAAGTGCCAGTTCAAGCAACAGCTTTAGTTTTACATGAGTTTAGCGAAGTTGCTGGTCTTTCTGATGAAGATGCAATTTCACTTCAATTAGAAGTTATCGACGAATTAAAAAATTGGTAATTAGTTATTAAGCATGCCTTCGGACATCCAGCTTCTGAAGGCCTCTACAGTTTGAGCTGTTGGCACTGGTGCTTTACGATTTCCATTAGCATCGATTGGTGGCATAGGTGTTCCTTCCATATCGCCAATATCTAATATATCTATAATCTCGCTAGCTCGCCTTTTTACGTTAGCGTAGCCTTCAAAAGACATTTCTTTTCCAGCATTGTTGTGACAAGACAAACAACTTTTTCCAATTAAATGAAATTGAATAGATTGGAATGTTGAATTTAAGGCAATCGTTGGAGCTCTCTTAGTTGTCATTATGTAACGCTCAACTAATTGTAGTTGACGACTTGGCAGTGCTCCTGATGGCGGCATCGTTCCTGATTTTATTTTCTGGTAAAGAATAGAATTTTCAGCATCACCCGAAATCATTCTTTGTTGAACAGAAGCTTCATCGCTGGCCCACGAGTGACAACGGATACAGCTGGGAGAAAGGACGTATGATTTCAGTGCGCTAAAATCAATATTTCCAGTGATCGGAACAACTTTAAATTGTTCACTTTCATTGGTACCAATATTAACTTTACAGCTAAAGACTAAAAGTAGAATTGAAAGGATTGGGAACATTTTCATTTTACCACCATTGAATAAATCCTTGCAGTAAATGAGATACTTCATTGCTAGAATTAACATGTCTTAGTCTGCTTTCGTACATTAAAGTAAACGCGCGAAATAGTTTTCCTTGAAACATTAAACTATGCCTAGTTTCACTAGACTCGAAATCACGATCTTTTTTTATCCCTTGAAAAGCATAGGCAATATTAAACCAATCGTTAGGGTGATAGGTAAATTGATTATAATATGTCCACTGGCCAAATTGATTGTGATCTGGATTTATTTTTCTGTGAGTGTAGTTAGCTTCTCCAAGATAGGAATACTCATTGAGACCGGCCTTCAAGAGAACACCAACTAATTCTCTTTTTATAGTGTCTGTTTTTCCAACAAGAACTTGTGGGCCAAAGCTTATATTTTTATTCCATAAATACCAAAACTGGCCACCCAGTCCTTTTTCTTGATTTCCTTTTAGTTCTAAGTAATGAGGAAGGTAGAGGAAATAATTTAATGTGTATTTTTCAAAGAATCCAAATGACCTAAAATTTATGGGAATGTCAGTTATCTGCAATCGATTATTTGCCCGAACAAAATCAGTGTGATCAACAAGGCCCAAACCTAATGGCAGAGGTGATATGCCCAAAAAGTAGGAATGATTATTATTTTGATAATAATTTACTTCGGCAATTCTAGCATAAACTCTTTGATAATCTTTTGGAGCATCTTTAGGATCGACATTATCAGGCCGTGGAGCAACGTCCACGCTTAAGTTTACTTTCCATTCTTTACTAAAATCCATGCGGGCCAAGTATTCAGCTTCCATGGGGAAAATTCTATTTTTTGTCGGAGTTTTATAATCGAGAATTCTGGCCTGAAAAGCCTGTAAGTATTTTGCGTGTGAGAGTTTTTCTTCTTCTTCATCACTAAGTTCAGACGATTTCAAACTTTGAGTTGAAGAGATT
This sequence comes from Bacteriovoracaceae bacterium, assembly GCA_947446575.1. GTDB lineage: Bacteria > Bdellovibrionota > Bacteriovoracia > Bacteriovoracales > Bacteriovoracaceae > Bacteriovorax. The sequence continues at coordinate 77,676 of CANFHC010000008.1, forward strand.
CCTTTCCCGTAGGGAGTAAGCATACCCCCACCGGCCGGATTATAGTGGCATCCGATACATGAATTGTATCCCAAACGAATATAAGTTGGATAAGCATAAGCGTCCTGACTATTAAAACTTATGCTTATCCAAGCAAATACTATGAGGGCAAAACTAGATTTCATTGATCACTTTGCGCTCACATTAAAAGTAACTTCAACATTATCTAAAACACTAATACCCATAAATGTTGGGGCAGTTAATTTAAACTGATTCAACGAGACAAGTGCTTTTCCTGAGACGACTTTATTGGTTTTGTTGACCAATGCCTTAAATTTTATTTCATTGCTCAAGTCTTTTATTTTGAGATTTCCGATGCAATCACATTCAACTTCAGAATTTGCAGAAGTAGGGCAAGACATTTTTAAGATGGTAAAATCTATTTTTGCCATTCCATTATTAGTCGCACTAAAAACTTTTTCGTGGAGGTGTTTGTCTCTTTTTTCCATACCAGTAGAAAGATTCATAACGTCCGCAGAAAAATTTGTCCCTTCCATTTTGTTAAAGTCCATTGAGACAATTGGGTTTTGTACTTCACCTTCAACTTCAATTCCAGGTCCATTTGTTTTTGCTGTAAATTTAATTGAAGATGTGGCCGCATAACTTTCGAGAGATAAAAGTGATAATAAAATTAAATATTTCATTATTTGAAATCCTTGTGACCTTGCTTTTTCAAGTTACCCATTTGGAGGAGTAGATTTTTTGCTGAGTCAAGATTTCCAGCTTTAATAGCTGCATTGAAGTCGTTTGCTACAACTTCTAAATCTTTTAATTCTTGAACATATTTAGCTAGTGCAGGAGCTTGTTCAATATTCGGTAATGCTAATACAGTGTCAGGGGTAATTGTTTCTGACTCAACAATAAACTTTACGATACCATCTGATTCTGTCACCATTTTTGGTGTAATAGATCCAGCTTGTAATCCTAATGTAACAACTTTGAAACTAGCTCCTAGGTCTGACATAACATCTTTTAGTGGGCGTAACGATTGCGCTTGTGCAGTTAGTGATGATATTAAAAGAATCATTGCTAAAAATTTCATTTATTTCTCCTGCTCATTAAGTGATGAATAATTCATCGATTATTTAACTCTATAATTCATTAAACAATTGCGATATTATTTATTATTAAAATATAGGCACTATTATTTAGTAATACAAAATTTGAACAATTATCTTGATAGCATCACAAAAGTGCTTGGACATGTAAAATAATAGATACCTCTAGGATTGCCAACTCCCGTTACTGCGCCTTTAACCAATGAAAATTCTTTTATCGCTGGAGAATCTTTAATGTTTGTTGGCGATGCTGCAGAATTGGCTTAGAAAAGTTTAGGATTAAAGGGGAGATCCCTGCACCAAGAGATTTCTTATAAAATAATTTTTTATTTTGTATTTGTTATATCCCCACTGATGATGAAATCTTTTTTTTGATAAAATAAATACGGGAGGATATTATGAGATACTCTTTACTTTTTTTAATGATGCTACTTTTGTCTTTTAAAATTATGGCGTTTGAAAAAATCATCAAAGGTGAAAGTGTAGCGATAGGCAATGGCACCGCCTATACTTATGTGATTTATGATGAGAAAAATTGCCCGCGCTCACTTGGAGTCGCTCTTTCTAAATCAGCACTTAAAGCTCTGCCTGAGACAGATTCTAGTTATACTTTAAAGTTACCGGGCATTATAAAACTTCCACCTTATAAAGATGTTGTCATTAATTGGAATGCGCATGGACATGAACCAACTGATATCTATGGAATACCACATTTTGATTTTCATTTTTATGCCATATCTGAGACTGAACGCAACTCTATAATGTGTATGGATCAAGACAATGCTCTTTGTTTAAAACAACCTGGATCTGAATATCTTCCGGCGTATTATGTCCCGACCCCAGCGGGAGTTTCTATGATGGGATGGCATTGGCTTGATTCTCGTTCTCCTGAATTGCATGGCGCACGTTTTACATCCACGTTTATATACGGGTATTACAATGCCAAAGTCATTTTTGTTGAACCCATGATTACTAGAGAATTTTTATTAGATCATGGAACTGTTAATGCTGAAATTCCAATGCCTGATAAATTTGCTATATCTGGATATTATCCACAAAATTATATCTTGAAATATGATGAAGAAATGAGTGTTTATAGAATTATTTTGAAAAATCTTAAAAAGTTTTAATAATTAATGGCCCCAAAAATGGGGCCATTAATTTTTTATTGGCAATAATTATTCTCGTTAAAGTATCTTGAGCAGTAAGTTGATGGCATATTGCAATCATTTGCTACTGAAGAAAAATAAAATCCTGAACGTTGGCAAACAGATCTTCCACCATCAATTACAGTGACAATAAATGTACCTTCTTCAACAGATTTTCCATCTTTTGATAAAATGTACTTTACATTATTTTTGCCCATTCCTAAAAGTGGATGTTGAAATAATGTACTGATCCAGAGGTTGAAAGATTTTTTGCTTTTTCCTAAAACCCCATCGTATTTTTCAGATTTAATTTTACTTACACTTCCGTCTTCACGAGTTGCTTGTAATGAGACAGCGTCAGCATTAGTTTGAGGACCAGAAAAATATGAATATTCACCTGGATTTAAAATTTCGCTATTGCAATTAGTATAGGCCGATGATGTTCCTTGTGGAGTGTTACACTGAACTGTTAAGTGTCCAGAGAGTTGCATTGTTGAGAATTGCTCTCCACCTGAAAGTCCTGCTGCTATAACGTGAGATGAACCTAAAAAAAGCCCAAGCATTAATATTTTTAAATTTTTCATAAAATCCTCCAATACTTTAAACGTTAGACCTTGACGAATGTTTTGCCAATAAAAAATCAAATCTAGTTCGTGTCATCGAATTGACACTTGTTAATTTAAAGTACATCCAAATTCTGGTTTGGCCGGCGTAAAATATGCTTTAGCAGAATTCTCAGAGTGTCTTCTAAAGAGCCTTGAAAGTTTTGCCAGCCACACTTGCACCGAAATTCGTCCATCTTTTTCTTCAACTTTTTTTACCACGATTTTACTGAAAAATTTGGCAAAGGAAAATTTATTTCTTTTTAAGCAAGTTGAAATATCAACTCCTGAAATTAAATGACAAGAGCAAACGTTTTTAGCAATGGCCGATTGTAATGTGGTTGCTTGTAGCGCATTTCTTATATTACGAATTATATTTCCTAATCCAATAGATAGAGGATTTGTTTTTTGAACTTTTCCTACAGTTGAGTTCGGGGTTGCGAAACATGCCAGAGCTCCCGAGACAAAATGATCTGTTTTTGAATGAAATTCTTGATCTGAACCTGTCCTGACAATGATCATATTTTGTGTTGGAAGCATTATGAGAAACTGTCCTAAATGACCAATTGCCAAAAACATATCTTCTGGAGAATTAGGATATGGTTTACCCAGTCCGTTTTTTATTGGACGATTAAGCCAGAGTGATCCTCCATAAACACCAGTATCTTTGATGTCTGTAACGATGGTTCCAGATGAAACATAACCAGGAGAGGGAGTAAGCATAACTTTTATCCATTCAGGAGGTAGGATGATATCTCCATTCCACTGGCCATTATTTAGTAATAAATAGCCTAGTTTTGCAAGATCCCTTGGGGTTGAAAATACACTTGCCCCGCCTATATAGGTTCCTGTTATATCACGTTCAAATGTGACATTTTTCATGCCTAACGGATTAAATAAATTTCTCCAAGGCATTTCTTCATATTCGGTTGCGTATACTTTCTTAAGTACACCCATTGTTACTGTTGGAAGACCAGTTGAGTAGTTCCACTTATAAGCTGGACCTTGTTTAATTATTCTTTTACCTAAAACAAAATTTGTCATGTCTTCATGGCCTGCACCATAAAGCATACTCACAACAGGATTATCGATAACATCAAGTTCTGTTTCATTCCAGTTATATCCGGCATCTAAATAAAGTAAATTTTTAATTAAAATTTTTTGATAATTAGAAGTATTGTTTCCATGAGGGTAATATGCACTTAACGGCATATCTAAATTTATTCTTCCATCACGTACAGCTGTTCCTAAAAGTATCCCTGTGAATGTTTTACTGATGGACCAAAGTGGGTGAGAGACATCAATTCCATAATGATCATCATAATATTCATAAAGAATCTGACCATCTTTAATTATAATTAATCCTTCCGTTAAAAAATTCTTATTATCAGTTGCAAAATGTTTAAATTCTTGACATTGAGCGCTCTCCATTCGGTTGGTTGAATTTGCCATTTCCCAATCAGGGACTGGCCACCTTATGTTAGAAATTTTTAGATCATTGGCATTGACTGAAAAATTAAAAAGAAAAAATAAGATAACTATTGAAAAACTTTTTTTCATCCACATATAATTCTCCCAAGTAAATTTTGATAAGTTTTAGTTATTCAACTTCATCATCATAATCTTGGTCTGAATCATCTAATAAGTTTTTTGCAGATTGATTTTCTTTGTTTTCAAGTTGAGTTTTTTTTAATTCTTCTGATTTCTTGCAAAAAAATTTTCCACTTATTTCTTCACATTTTTCTGAAGTTGTTTCCCCGGCAGGTGTTACTTCAGTTGTGCCATCCTTTTGCCTTTTATAAATATCGTCTCTTGAGGGACCTATCGTGTTGATGGCAGCGTTTGTAGAAGTAGATGCTATTATAGAGAGACCAATTAATAATTTCATTGAAGAGCTCCTGTTATCAAGGAATGCGCAAGCATGTCCCAGTTCTCTTACTTTGATGATAGGGAGAGTCAGAAGCATTAAAAAATATATTTTTCGAGGCCATTGCCGAAGTTTTTTGTTATGGATTAAGAACTAGATGCACCATTGGCTCCTATAAAACTTACACAGTCTATACTTTTTAGACTCTGAATGTTATCAATGAAATAACTAAGGAGTCCCTATGAAAAAATTAATTTTGCTAGCGTTACTTTCAATATTTTTTTCACTTGGTAATCTTTTTGCAAAAGAAGAAACTTTATCGATAACAGATAATGATGATAACAATGAAGTATATAACCTCGTTGTAAATGTTGATGATGCCACTCAGTCTCTTAAAAATCTCTATAAAGATACTTTCATTGATGGAAAAAAAATCCGTCGCGATGTTCTTAATCCAGACAATTTAAAAACTAAAGATGGAGTCATACTAGAGAAGCGTGACAACTATAATATTCTTAATTTAAAAAGTGACAACTTAGACTTTGATCGCGGTGGAAAGATTATCATTGATACACTATATAATGGTGTCACTGGAGATAGACGAACAGTCGATTTAGATCTTTCAAAAGATAAAAACAGCTGGAAACTTTTTAAGGATAAAAAAGCTGTCTCTAAGTTTCACGTTAAAGTAAATAAAGTTATTATTTTAGGTACAGTGGGAATTAAAACTATTGTAATGGAGTAAAAGTCCAAGCAAAAATTCTAGTTTTCTTTTGTCCTTGTGCCATGTCGATTGTTTTAAAACTGGCAACACCCATTTTTTTGATTTCTTCATATAAAAAGGGAAGTGTTGTTGCTTTAGAGACTAAAGTTGTAAACCATAAACAGTTCTTTTTATAATTCATACTTTCTGCGATCATTCCTTTTATAAAGGAAACTTCACCACCTTCATACCAAAGTTCTGTATTTTGACCGCCAAAATTTTGTGAATTTTTTTTCAAGCCTAGGTTACGATTTTTCTTTTCCGATCCGGCGCGAGCTTCTTCAAGCGATGTGTGAAAAGGAGGGTTGCATATGGTTAAATGAAAAAATTCTGAAGGTTCAATGATATATTCAAAAAATTTAGTTTTATCTTTTTGCTGACGTATTTCAATTTCTTTAGTTAATTTATTATTTTCGACGATCAATTTTGCGTTTGTAATTGCAACGCTGTCAATATCGCTGCCTATGACCTTCCAGCCATATTCTTGATGGGCAATCAAGGGATAAATACAATTGGCACCCATTCCAATGTCGAGCACTTTTATTTTTTCACCAGTTGGTATCTTGCCATTGGCAGGAGTCAACAAATCGGCTACATGATGAATATAATCTGCTCGTCCTGGAATCGGTGGACAGAGATAATTTTTAGGAATTTCCCAAAACTTAATATGATAAAAATATTTAAGCAAAGCTGTGTTTAATGCAATAACGGCTTGAGAATCAGAGAAATCGACTGATTCATTATTATACTGGTTTAATTTTACAAAAACTGAAAGAGGCGGATGACTCTTTATCAATTCCTTAAAGTCATAAGAGGTTTTGTGCTTATTGCGAGGATGCAGTCCAATTTTTGTTTCTATTTTTTCCATCTTTTAACAATAATGCAAAAACTAAAATCTTTAAAGCTTTATTGATTAAAGTTGAGGACTCATGCCGACAGCAATGACTAAAATAGCGAGGAAAAATATTATAATATCAATTTTACTGATGTGATTTTTGATCATTTTAAGAGTTCTGCTAGTATTCATCATTTCCTCCTTAAGGGATAGCAACATTTATTTTTAAAGCTAGAATGATTCTTTTGATAGGGTCAAAGTGTTATTTTCTAAAAAAACTGATTTTACAGGATACCTTTGTGGAAATTGTATTCCTAAATATCCGAAGACTAACCAATAGATTCTGTCGGCCATTCCTCCTAATGAAAAATGGGCATGATAGATAACAAATACAGGTAAGTGAGATAATAAAAATAAACCCAAAACTTGAATGTTAGGATCATCTTGATTCAATCCTTTAATGGCGCCAAAAATCATCATCACATAGCCAAAAATTGCGTAGACAAAAAGCGGGTAACCACCAATAACTGCCGCTGAAACAAAAAGATTATGCGGATCTTTGAATGAGTTATAACTTTCTACCTCTATTCCTTCTTCTTTGTTATTTAAAAATTTATAAAGTAGTCCCAATCCAAAGTAAGGACTTTTTTCAAACATGCTCCAGCCTCTGGTGACTTCTTCCATTCGAGTTTCAACTCCATCCTGGGCCTTTCTTAGTCCAAAGCTCGTTTTACCTGTTGTTACATTATACATAAACTCAGTTGTAGGAGCGCCTATTAAAAGTGTTGAAACTAAAAAACAGGAAAGAAATGAAAATTTGAATAATCGCACAGCCCTTTTTTTTGAACCGAATAAAAAAATACCAACAAATGTTGTAATAGCGATTGTTCCAAAAGCAGCTTTTGTTGAAGTTAGTAAAACTGATAATCCCAGAACAAGGATCGCAATTAATTTAAGTGGAGTATTGTTTTTAAGTGTCCATTTTTTATCATTAAAAAGATTAGGAAAAAAGAAAATAAAAGCGGCGGTTGTTGCAGAAACCATATGAGGGATATGTTTAAAAAATCCCGTAAATCTTCCCCCTCGAAACATCTCTCCCAAAAAAAGTGGCAAACAGAGAAAACTGGTAATAACTAAAAAGACGCTTATTTGAGTTGTGTAAGAAACAAATTTTTTCAAATCAAAAAGTGTAGGAATGACTATTCCGTATAAAAGAATCAATAATATGGCCATTCCAAGGCCTGCGATTTGAATTAGCACAGAATTTCCAATATTGACTAATGTAATTTGAAATAAGGTTTGAATCGTGAGAACTGCAATTAAAGAATAGATATAAGTTTTATAAATGGGAGAGAGTTTAACGGTATGTTCTTTTTTTATCCAGGCCGTAATTAAAATCAGGGAGATCAAAAATTGTAATCCAAAATTTATATACGGATGGAGTCCATATTGAAAAATAAATGGTGTAATAGAATACGGAATAACCTTAGTCCACTTGAGTGAAATTTTGCATAGAAAAATGAGTGCGATCAAAGTTATGCAGCAAATATCAATAAGTTTGTTGAGCGATAATTTTGGTATCATTTTTTATATCTATCTTTAATAACAATCGCAGTTAGTATTGAAGTTAAAATTACAGAAACAATAGAGATCGTTCTGAATGCGTCGTTGCTTACAATTGGACTTTTGTTTTTTATCAAAACAATATCATTGGAGACAAGAGTATAATCATTCTTTGCTCCTTTTTTTAATGTTTCTTCGAGATCTATAGTTAAACTTTTTGTTTCTTCGCCATTACTTCCCTGAATCATTTGTTGATCGTTACCAATCACGATTTTTTCTAAATCTGCATCAGCACTTGTTCCTCCCGCGAGGGCCAAGAGAGTTGTCAATTTCATATTCGCCGGAATGTGATAAAGCCCTGCATTTTTGATGGCACCTAATAAACGTATAGGAATAAGCTCTTGGTTTGGATAGGATTCGAATATGAATTCAGACGATGAATTTACATTATATTTTGATCCTTTTTGAAATTCATTTGTAACCGCAAAACTTTGACTAAGTAGAACACTGTAAAGTATGACTATCGCCATTGATCTTCGCATGAAGAGACTCCTATCGTATATAAATTCAAAGAACGTTTAGAAAATAAAATAAAATAATGGAGAGAAGAAAACTTATGAATACCAGTGATGAAATAAGTCTGCACCAAATTTTACAAATATTTACAAGGCGCTGGAAATATCTTCTTATGTTAAGTTTGATTTTCTCTTTAGGTGCTCTTACTAAACACAAATATTTTCCCAGTTATCCAGGTAGTGGTAAACTTATTATTAAAGATGTTCGAAATAGTCAATTGCAGTCAATCATAGGTCGGGCCGCAGGTGTTGGTGCTGATTTGAGTACACCAGAATCAAAAGGTGATGATGCCGTTTCGCGTGCTGAAGCGCTCTTAGATATTCACGACTTTTATGTGGCAGTAACAAAACGTTTATTAGAAATAAAACATGATGTTAACAATCCTGCTCTTGTGAGTTTTTTTAATTCTTTTAATCGTTCTGAAAATGATCCAGAGTTTATTCACGTAGTGGCAAATAAATTATCAACACTGATAACCTTTAATTCTACCAAAGGCGATATTTTAGTAATTGAGGGAAAAAGTAATAACAAAGAATTCACCGTTATGTTAGTTAATGAAACATTGCTGGAAGCTCAGCATATTTTAACAGAACGAGAATTAGATGATTTAAATCGCGCTGAAAATTATTTTAAAGTTGAAATAGAAGGTGTTCGCTCTCGTTTAGATTCAATCGAAACGACGACAGTGAGAAAGATGCAAAAAAATCAAGTTTTTTCGGTGGACATGGAAAAAGGAGAGAATACTAAATATATAAGTGAACTGAAAAAAAATATTAATGATACTAATATGGCGATTACAAATAATAATCAAAAAATATTTGAGTTAAAAGAAAAGTTAAAAACGACACCAGCTACAAATACGGCCTTGAGTAAATTTAATGAGGCTTCACAAATTAAATCTCTAGAAGATCAAAATAGTGACTTGAATCTAGAATTAAAAACATCTCAGAGTTATTTAAAAGATTTTGAAGTACAAAAAAACAATTTAGTTCCATTTCAATATGAAATTGAAAAAATGAACGCTGGCCATGATTTTGAATATAAGATTTATGCTTCATTAAACGATTCACTCGCTCGGATTGGATTACAAAAAACATACGCTAAAAATAAAGTTGAAATTCTTGAAATGGAAAGGGTCACTAAAGTTCACTCAAGCCCCCCATTATTGATTTTGATATTAATTGCTTTAACACTTTCTCAAGTCATTGGAATATTCAGTATTTATATCTATGAACTTTTTCAACCAACAAAGGTGATGGCCCCTTATTAAATAGGAGAGATGCTGATTGAGCTTATTTCACCATGGCTTTCTTTAATAGGAATAATTTTATAGCGGGCCTTAATACCTGTGAAAATTGCGTAATCAATATCGGTTTCGATCGATATATGTGATTGATCTTTTAGTTGATCGTTGTAGAGTTTTGCGATGATTTGCGCTGATGCACTCGAAAATATTTCATCTTTTTTAGCAAGAAATGGATCAAAGTAAATATTGTATCCATCATTTTCAAAAGAAGCTTCGTACAAAGTTCCGTTTGAAAGTGTTCCGGAGATATCTTTATTTACAATACCCGTTTCATGATTATTTTTTTTTGTTGCAATTTTTTTTGTTTTGGCCTGAAGAGGGTTTGCTTTAAAATCACTAAATTTTTTGCTCATATCTGAACACGATACACAAAACAATAAAAACATAAGAACAATAATTTTACTCATGCTGAAATTTTACTAAGTGATGGATAATTGTCAACCTTGATCTAAGTGGTTGAATAAGAGGACATAGAATTTAAGAGATTTGTCAGGAATTCAAGGCAATTTTGCAAAGCTTGATAGATTTAGTAAATGTGCTGAACTTTTCATATATATAAAAATTTGTGCCGTTTCGTCTTGAGCTTTTTTTTCAATTTCTATATTTATTAACTCTACTGCCCTTTTATTAAACGCTCACTTGTATTAATATTCACAGAGTTTATTTTTTTAAATAAAGGAATATAAAATGAGTGCCGAAATAGAAAAATTCCCCGTCGGTTGGACTGAAACAGTCGTAATGATTTGTTCGAAATGCGGTAAACAATTTGATAATTCCGAATCTCAAAATTCACCAGAGAGAATAAAAAGTGAATTAAAATCGGTGGCAAAATCAGAACTGGGTGCAAAGATACGTGTGATCACTACTTCATGTTTAAATATGTGTCCTGTTGATAAAATTGCTATCGCAGTTGCCAGCACAAATAATGATGATGTCTTTAAAGGTTATTCAGTTGTACCAAATTCTTCTGGCAGTGAAATTTATAAAAAAATTTTAAAATAATTATTTGGGCGTCGTAAAAAAGCGCTCGCGCATTTCTTCAAGACCCATTTCAACAAGAATGCTCTCTAATCTATCGGCCGCTTTTTTTCGTGGAAGATCTTTGAAGCTTGCAATCATAAGTTCGTTTTTCATGGAATGCTCCCACCCCACTAATTCCGTCACTGTGACTTGATAACCATGGGCCTCAAGTTGCAAACAGCGAAGCACATTGGTTAAGTGACTTCCAAATTCTCGCGTATGAATGGGATGTCTCCAAATTTCAGCGAGAGATGTTCTTCCTAAATCGCGCCCTTTGTTTTTTCTGAGAATGCTTGCCATCTCGGCTTGGCAACAAGGGACTATAACAATATGTTTTGCTTTTTTTAGCAGCGCAAATTCGATGGCGTCATCCGTTGCCGTGTTACAAGCATGTAACGCCGTGACTATATCAATATTAGTTGGAAGATCTTTTGATGATATTGAGTCGTGAACAGAAATATTAAGAAAAGACATGCGTGGAAATTTACATTTCATGGCAAGCTCTTTTGATTTTTTTATCAGATCATCGCGTGTTTCAATTCCATAAATGTGATTTTTTCCTTCAAGACTTTTGAGATAAAGATCATAAAGAATAAATCCTAGATAAGATTTACCAGCTCCATGATCGGCAATAGTTACATCGGGACCAGATTCTTTAATGAGAGGTTCAATAAACTGACACAAGTGAGTGACCTGCTTAAGTTTTCTTCTGCTGTCTTGATTCATTTTTCCATCGCGCGTGAGGATGTGCAGCTCTTTTAAGAGTTCGATGGATTGATTGGGATTTAATTCGGTTGTCATAGGAGTGAAGATTACCAATATCACGTTGAAAATACAAAAGGAGATTTGAGATTGAACAGACTTTATTGACTCTTACTAAGAGAGATAATAGAGTTTTGCATATTTAATTTTACGCCTATTTTCATTGGGAGATCGAACGTTATGAACGCACAAACTTTACCAAAACATGCCCGCGTAGTTATCGTTGGTGGTGGTATTATCGGAACTTCGGTAGCTTACCATTTAGCAAAGATGGGTTGGAATGATATTGTCCTCATTGAACGCGATAGGCTAACTTCCGGAACTACTTGGCACGCAGCAGGTCTAATGGTCACTTTCGGTTCGACTTCTGAAACTTCGACTGAAATGAGGAAATACACTCGCAATTTATACAATAGTCTTGAAGCAGAAACGGGACTCGCGACTGGATTTAAACCAGTAGGCTTCATTGAAGTGGCAACAGACAAAGATCGTCTAGAAGAATACAGAAGAGTTTCAGCTTTCAATAGATACTGCGGTGTCGATGTTCATGAAATAAGCCCGGCCGAAGTAAAAAAACTTTTTCCCATTGCTAAAGTTGATGATGTGCTCGCGGGCTTTTATGTAAAAGAAGACGGAAGAGTTAATCCAGTAGACGTCACCATGTCGATGGCCAAAGGGGCCCGCATGATGGGTGTAAAAATGTTTGAAGAAGTAAGTGCCACTGGAATTTTGAAAAAAAATGGTGCAGTTACTGGTGTAAAAACAAACTTAGGTGATATTCAAGCAGAATTCGTAGTTAATACGGCCGGAATGTGGGCAAGACAATTTGGTGAAATGGCCGGCGTTAATATTCCCAATCAAGCAGCTGAGCATTATTATTTAATCACAGAAGACATGAAAGAGATGACGCCAGATCTTCCGATTTTAGAAGATCCATCTTCATATGGTTATTTTAGAGAAGAAGTCGGAGGTCTTATGATTGGTTTATTTGAACCAGTCTGTGCTCCATGGAATGTGAAAAAAATTCCTCAGGATTTCTCTTTCGGTGAAATCAATCCTGATTGGGATCGTATGGCCCCATACTTAGAAAAGGCAATGTCTCGTGTACCAATGTCCCTAAATGTTGGTGTGAAAAAATTCTTCTGCGGACCAGAGAGTTTTACCCCAGATCTCCGTCCAATTGTCGGTGAAGCTCCAGAATTAAAAAATTATTTCGTCGCTGCTGGATTAAATTCAATTGGTATTTTAACTGGTGGTGGATTAGGACGCGTGCTCGCTCATTGGATCATGACAGGAAATCCCGATGTGGATGTCACAGGTTTTAATATTGATCGATTACAAGTTTATCAAAACAATCCTGAATATAGAGCAACGAGAACAGTTGAATCTCTTGGTATGGTTTATAAATGCCATTACCCAACGAAATCTCCAGAAACAGCAAGAGGAGCTAAAAAATCTCCTTTCCATGATCGCTTAGTCGCTGCTGGTGCTTATATGAGAGACGTCAGTGGATGGGAAGCTCCAGATTGGTATGCTCCGAAGGGAGTGAAAGCTGAAACAGGAGAGCTGTCATTTGGAAAAATGCATTGGTTTCCTTATTGGGAAGCTGAACATAAGGCCGCTCGTGAAAACGTTATTCTGATGGATATGTCTTTCATGTGTAAATTTATAGTGCAAGGAAGAGATGCGGGAAAAGTTTTAAATACTATCTCTGCCAACAATGTTGATGGCGAGCCTGGCATGATTACTTATACTCAGTGGCTAAATCCTCATGGAACTTTGGAAGCTGATTTAACTGTCACAAAATTAAATGACGAAAAATATTTTGTCGTTGTTACAGACACGCAACTTCGTCATGCAGAAACGTGGATTAAAAAACACACACCAAATGATGCTCATTGTTTCGTCAGCGATATGACTGGAGCTTACGGACAATTAAATCTTCAAGGACCAAAGTCGCGTGAACTTCTTCAAACTCTGACAAATACAGATATGAGTAATGTTGCATTTCCTTTTAGGCATGCACGCGAAATTGATATCGGATTTGCGCGCGTTTTATGTGTGAGAATAACTTATTTAGGAGAGTTGGGATATGAGCTTTATATTCCTTCTGAGCAGGCCACACACGTTTACGATAGAATCGTTGCTAGCGGAGTTAAGTTTGATTTAAAACACGCAGGTCTTAAAGCTCTGGCAAGTCTACGTTTAGAAAAAGGTTATAAAGACTACGGTCACGATATTGACAATACTGATAATGCTTTTGAAACTGGATTAGGATTTGCAGTTGATCTTAATAAACCAGATGGCTTTATAGGGAAAGAGTTTGCAGTAAAACAAAAAGCAGCCGCTCCTTATTCGCGTCGTTTACTTCAGGTTAAAGTTCTCGATCCATCAGTTTTTTTATACCACGCTGAAGTTGTCAGACGTAACGGTGTAGCAGTGGGATACGTTCGCGCTGGCTCTTACGGACACACTTTAGGTGGCGCTGTGGGGCTAGTGATGATTGAGGCAGGGGAGCCAATTAATCCGGCCTATATCAATGATGGAAAGTGGGAAATTGAAATTGCCGGGACAAATTATCCTTGCATGATTTCAATCAAGCCGCTTTTTGATCCAGAAAATAAAAAGATTAAAGCGTAGTTTGAGCTTTTTTACTTAAAATTTTGAAAAATAATTCTCGTCATGCATCTGCTCATGAGATGTATGACGAGAATCTCAAAAAAATAAGACCTCGATCAGATCATCCGTAATAATTACCGCGATTTTTTTATAAAAAAGAAGTTCAAGGCTCTAATCTGCCTCTTAACAAAAAGCAAAGAATTATATTGATTAGGAGGCAGAAATTATTTTTGAAATTATTTGTTTTCTGAACCATCTCCAAGCACCAGCGAAATTCCTAAAAAATTTAGAGTTCCATTTTTGCCGTTATAATTTCTGAAGAGATTAAAACTAAAACTAAAAATGAGAAGAAAAAAAATGACAGCGATAAATGGATATTGATTTGATATTCCCAATTGTTCTTTGTTAACTGTTTTTTTACCGTTAAGCATACTTAAACCAATAGGATCTTTATGCTTTATGGTATGAAGAACAATGCCAGCAACATGCAATATGGCAACAAATAAAAAGATATATGAAAATGATTCGTGAATTTCTTCATAAAAATCTTTGTTATTTTTTATCGTCATTTGATAACCGGTAAATGCTAAGACTAAAGATGAAATCATCATGAGAACGGCCGCATAGCTTGAAGCGGGATTATGACCAATGAATTTTAATGATTTTGAAGAAAATGTCATTTTAAGATAATTAAAAAGTTTTGTGGGACTCAAGTTAAAGGAAGAAAACTTTGCATAAGTACTTCCAAAGATTCCCCAAAAAATTCTCATAATTACAGCAGCAGAGAGAATAAAGCCTAAAAGCATGTGATAGGGATAAACCTGAGATTCGTCATCGAATAATTTAGTAATTAAAAAGACACTTACGAAAAGACCGGCAAAAAGCCAATGGAAAATTCTGGTTGGTAAATCATAAATTAGAATCTTTTTCATTTTGGTCTCCAAACGAAGCTTTACTTTTTATGTGTGATTTGGGTTATTTAATCCAAAATGCATTTGCCGTATAATAATAATCTATCGAATTTCAGGAACTAATCCTATTTGCAACACTTACAAAAAATACGATACTTTATTTAAAAGGAAAATAACTTCCTTAAATTAAATGGAGCTAATATGAAAAAAAGTGTGTTTGTTGTTTTAGGAGTACTATTAAGTATTGCTGCCGTTCAGGCTAAAACCAATTGTACTACTGAGCCAAAAGAAAAATGGATGACAGAATCAAACTTTAAAAAAATGGCAGAAGAACAAGGATATACTATTAAGAAATTTAAAATCTCAGGGGCTTGTTATGAAATCTATGGAAAAAATAAAGAAGGAAAAAATATAGAAATTTATTTTAATCCAGTTGATGGGAGCATTGCAAAGTCTAAGTAGTAAATTATATTTATATTCCATTGTAACAAGTCAAGATTATATGAATTGATACAATGGAATTTGTAAGATTGGATAAAAAAGGTTTTTGATTTCTTTAATATACGTTTCGGTGCTGCAATTAAAAGTACACTCTTTTGTGTTTTTTTTTAACGTTTTTACTTTTACTATAAAATAATGCGGCCATATTTGCAAAGTCCCATGGGCGTTTGGTCTATGAAAAAAATAATTTTCCTACAAAAACTTTTTCTCTTATTACTATTTTCATGTGCCTCTATTCCTTCAGCCAGACAGCCTTCTGTTGTACCTTTAGAAGATTTTCAAAATGATAAAATGGCAGAACGTATAACCGCGGTTGTTACTCCTCAGATAGGTATAAAAAATGTTGGAGCAATTGTCGCTATCTACAATAAAGGCAAGTTAAGTTTTTTACCTTTCGGTGAAACAGTCCGTGGAAATAAAACGTTGCCTACAGCCGATACAATTTTTGAAATCGGCTCAGTCACAAAAACATTCACAGGTTTAATGCTTGCGAGATCTATTGACTTAGATCGAGTAACTCCCACTGATACTTTGGATCAATTCAAAGAAGAATGGAGAGGGCAAAAAGTAGGATCAATTAATTTAACTGAACTTATTACACATCGTTCAGGCTTGCCAAGGCTGCCCTGTAATTTGCATCCATCAGATCGAAATCAACCGTATCAAGAATACACCGAGAACGATCTCATTGAAGGCCTAAAAGACTCTGTATTCAATTCAAATTGTGAGCTTCAGCCCCATCCAACATCAACCATTAATTACTCCAATTGGGCTCTCGCCGTCTTGGGCTACGTCTTAGCTTCTAAGCAAAGAACTTCATATGAAGCCCTGTTGCATGAATTAGTCTTAGATCCATTAAAATTAACTGATACTGCACTAACCTTTACCCCTGATCAAGAAAAGCGATTCGCAACAGGATACAATACTAGTTTTGTTAAATCGCAATGGAAAAACCAAATTTTACAAGGCCAAGGTGCAGTTAAAAGTTCTGCTAGGGACATAATGAAATATGCTCAAATTTATTTACATCCAAAGCAGTCATTTTTTGAAAATTCTGTACGCCGAGTGACTCAAGTTAGTTTTGAAACAAAAGACACGGCAATAGGATATGCCTGGTTTGTAAAAAAGAATGGAAGCATTTGGCATAACGGACAGACTGGTGGATTTTATACGCTAATTAAAATTTATCCGAAACGTGATTTGGTTGTTTTTTATCTTACCAATACAGCACGAGAACTTAAATGTTTTATGCAAGCGGTTGAAGAAGTTCCCTGTGATCCAACTTTTGAATAACGAGTAATTTACTTTTTACCATACCAACATGCACACAATACAAAACCTGAGACTTTAGTAGATAGTTAATTTTTTTCTTATGTGTTTCCTCATTTTTTTGTATGCGCTTATTAGATGCTCTCATTGTATTGTTAAATTGACGGATGGGTTCTATATTAATTTTTTTATCTTTTATTATTTTTTTGCAGATTCTGATTTTGATAAAGTCTCAGCCTACCTGGACCGGGTACACGAATTTCACAAATAGTTATACTTGAGCTCTTAATATGAATAAAGTAATTATGATAAATTAGTTGATGCATTTTTCTTTTCAAGGTTATCTTATGTCATCATTTGAAATTTTTATTCAACCAACTAGATTTCTTTTTTTTACGGGAAAAGGTGGAGTAGGTAAGACATCAATATCAGCTGCAGTGGCTTTATCACTTGTTGATTCAGGAAAAAAAGTTCTTCTTGTAAGTACGGATGCTGCTTCCAATTTGGATGAAATGTTAGGGGTCGAATTAAAGAATACACCAGTACCAGTTCCAAATGCAGAAGGATTATTTGTCTTAAATATCGATCCTAATAATGCCGCTGATTCATATCGTAAACGAGTCATTGAACAAATGTCACTAGATTCTAGTGAGGAGGATCGAGCAAAAGTTCGTGAAGAACTCTCAGGGGCATGTACTACAGAAATTGCAGCCTTTGATGAATTTGCGACTTTGCTAACTGATGAAAATATAAGTTACGACCATGTTGTTTTTGATACAGCACCAACAGGCCATACACTTAGGCTTTTAAGTTTACCAAAAGCATGGACTGGTTTTCTTGAAGGCAATGATCGAGGAGCTTCATGTCTAGGTCCTCATTCAGGACTTAAAATGCAAGAGGCAAGATTTCAAAAAGCGTTGAGCAATTTAAGTAATAAAGCTCTCACAACAGTAGTACTAGTAACAAGACCAGAGAAAAGCTCTATCCAAGAAGTTGCAAGAAGCGCGGAAGAATTAATAAATTTAGGTTTAACTAATCAGAAATTAATAATCAATGGAGTCTTCAAAGCTTCTAATATAAATGATTCAGTAGCAGTTTCAATTCAAAATCTTGGATTAAAAGCTATTAACGAAATGCCAGAATCTATAAAAAAATTACCAACAGATCAGATACCATTAAAATCTTTTGATAATGTTGGATTAACGGCGTTAAGGGCACTCCTTACTGACACTGACTTGCTTCATGTTGATAAAGTTGAAAAAAATTTGAATACGAGCAGCGATTTTTTGGGAATTGACAGGCTTATTGATGAGATTGCAAAAAATGGGCATGGATTAATTATGGTGATGGGAAAAGGTGGTGTTGGTAAAACAACAATTGCGGTTGCAATCGCACTTGGTTTAGTTAAAAGAGGAAATAAAGTTCATCTTACGACTACAGACCCTGCCTCTAGTCTTGAAACTACAATCAATGGATCTGTAGGAGGTTTGATTGTTGATCGAATAGACCCTAAGATCGAAACTCAAAAATACATCGATAAAATTATGGAAAGGAAAGGGGCAAAACTTAATTCTGAAGAAAAGGCATTAATGTTAGAAGACCTTAAGTCACCTTGCACGGAAGAAGTTGCAGTTTTCCATGCCTTTTCGAAAGTGGTTAGCGAAGCTCACAGTTCATTCGTTGTGATCGATACAGCACCAACGGGACATTCGCTTCTTCTGATGGATGCAACTGGTGCTTATCATCGTCAATCGATGCGTGATTTATCTAAGACCGGTATTAATACGACAAGAATAATCACCCCACTTATGCGACTTCAAGATCCAAAATACACTCAAATTGTAATAGTGAGTTTACCTGAGACAACTCCCGTATCTCAAGCCTGTGCTCTTCAAGAAGATTTAAGACGAGCGAAGATTGAACCATATGCATGGGTAATTAATAAAAGTATTCTTTCTTCTGGAACTCACGATCCTCTTCTAGAAACTCGAATGATAGGTGAACTTAAGCAAGTTGAGCGAATCAAAAAGGGACTTTCGTCTAAAGTTTTCATCTTTCCTTGGCAGGCTAATCCTTTTGTTGGATTGAGTGCTCTTAAATAAGTATGTTGATTTGTTTGAATTAAAACGCTCTGATTTAGTCAGATATTGAAGACAATAGGAATAAAATACATAGTTTGATAATTGCTTTTCTGAATTACAATTTTAGTATGTTTTCTCGATCAACCAAAGGTGAGTATGTATCGTAGCATTTTCTTTTTATTCTTGTTTTTACTAAATTTGATATTCCAAAATTTATCCTTTGCTCTAGATACAGATGCTTTTAGCAAGACTCTAAATAAAATATCCCCTGCGGTCTCTGCAGCTGGAACAGTTGATTACAAAGGTGGATGTGCAACCTGTGCGCAAAATTATCAAAATGTTAAAAATTATTCCCTTTATTCAAAGGACAACGATCAAAAAATTGAACTTTCGATTTTAAGCGAAGATGAAGCCAATAAACTTTTTAAAAAGATTGCAACTAGGGATGATATTCCTTTTGGCTATCCGATTGACGGCTGTTACGCTCGCGCCCATAAAATGTCTAGGATCTTAGAGGATGAAGGTATTATTTCAGGAAAAGCTTTTGTAGAAGGTAAATTATTTGTAGATACAAAATTTGGTGAAATTGGTTGGAGTTATCACGTTGCCCCTGTTGTCATGGTTAGAAAAGGTGGCAGTGTTATTCCTTATATATTTGATCCCTCTCTTTTTGATAAAGCAGTGCCATTTGATACCTGGAAAGCAAAAATGATGACCAAACCAAAGGCCATGTTATCTCGTGAATACTATACAAACAGATTTGCTTATGATCCTGATGATAGAACTGCAATACGTTCTAATTATGTTGAAGAGACTATTGATGATATGGACAAAACCAATAATAATTATTCGAGGATTCTAGCAATCTATACAGCTTCCTTGAATAAAAAATAAAAAAAATTGCAAATAGAGGATACATTATGAAAAAATTATTTTTAGTGCTAACTGCCCTGCTTATCTCATCAAATTTAATAGCAGAGACAAAAATGAAAAATGAAATCACCGACTCATTTACAGATAAAATTAAAAGCATCAACGAAGAAGAGAAAGAAATAATTGTAGAATTTTCTCGCCATGCCGCTCTTTATAAAATGCAAAAAACCAACCCACGTTTTCTCGAACTAAAAGCTAAACTTGAAGTTCATAAAAAAGAGCAAAAGAAAGTTAAAATTATTGCGACAATGCCGATGATGGAAATTAAAGATATCACTGAATAGTTAACTTTAAACGGGTACGAGTAAAGATTTAGTATTTTAATTTTTTGTAAATAATGTTCTAATTGATCCTATGAACCATTTTTCACAAAATTTATAAGATGTCTTTTACATCTTCCATTTATTATCTTTTTTTAGCCTCCGCTATGGTAATCTATTTCAATATTCCAGTCCGCTGGCGTATTTACCTTCTTTTAATTGCTAACTATATTTTCTATCTCTCTTTTAATCCTCGCTATATTATTTTTATTCTAACGACAACAATCGTGAGTTATTCATCAGCTTATATTATGAATTTTACTCAAAGTGAAAAAGTGAAAAAGTGTGCACTTGTGTTTGCTTTAGTCGTCGAGTTAATACTTTTAGGAATGACCAAGTACTGGAATCCCATAATGGAGTCTACAGGATGGCTTTCGCCAATTAAAATACTTATCCCTCTGGGAATATCTTTTTATACCTTTCAAACAATTGGTTATTTATTTGATGTTTATCGAGAAAATTTAAAAGCTGAATTATCATTTCCTAAGTATGCTATGTTTTTAAGTTTTTTTCCTCATCTATTGGCCGGACCTATTGAGCCAGCTCAACATTTTCTACCCCAGCTTTCAGAAACGATGAAATTTGAGTATAAACGGTTGGCATTTGCGATTTTACTTATTCTTGTCGGCCTATTCAAAAAATTAGTTATTGCTGATCGATTAGGCCCAGTAGTTAATCTTGTTTTTGATGCACCAAAAGATCATCACGGTTTAGCGATTGTAATGGCTACAATTTTGGCGCGTTATCAAATCTATTGTGATTTTTCTGGCTATACTGATATTGCCCTGGGATCTGCTATGATGTTTGGTTATAAATTAACCTTAAATTTTAATCGACCTTTTTTTGCAAAATCTATTTCAGAGTATTGGAGAAGATGGCATATATCCCTTTCCCAATGGATTCGAGATTATGTTTTTTATCCCTTACTCTCAACACCATTTTCAATTTTGGGAGCAAACGGCTTAGTTTTACTAACTTTTTTTATCTTGGGATTATGGCACGGTGGAACTATTAACTTTTTATTTTATGGGCTCACTCAGGGTATACTTATTATTATCGACAGCAAAACTAAAAGCTTACGCACACGATTTTATCATAAAATGGGATTGAATAATTTTCCAAAAATTTTAAATGCTACCGCTATATCCTTCACCTTTTTTTTCTTAGTTGTCCCTCCTACCTTACTTTTTCGGGCAACGCATTTCTCTGATACTAAAATACTTTTAAGCAATCTAACGAATCAATCATGGTCGCGAATTGATTTAGCATTTTTATTTAAGAGTGAATACCTTTTGGAAAGTTTGATAATTGCCTTGGTCGGAATTTTCTTGTTAGAATTAATGGACTGGATTCAAAAAACTCAATTTGATCTTGCTGAATATATTTATTCCAAACCTAAATCATTATTAATTTTTATCATAACCGCATTACTGTTTTCGATTTTAATTTTTGGCATGATTGAAGATCACACGCAATTCATTTACACTAGATTTTAGTGTAAGATTTTATTTAAAAATAATGAATCGACTATTTGTTTTGCTCCAAGCACACTTGGATGACTCGAGTCAAATTTATCAAAATCAAATTTTATTATTTTGGTTTTTGTGTTCCTTTCCCAAATAGGAATATATTCATCTGGCCCTGTCCATAATATTGTAAAATCCTCTACATCAAATTGTTCCCGATACATTTTTTCAATTGAAGCAAAGACTCTTGCGGCCAGTGCGATCTGGGATTGGTCAGTCTTTTTGTAAAAATAACTTAAGTGTTGACCGCAAAAAATTAAAGGAGCACAGATATTTGAGATAAGTCTTTGCATTAAACTCCCATTTTTCTTAAAGTTTCCTCTGTACTCAAATTCACCAGGAGATTTTTCTACTAAATAGGGAGAAGTGGATGCATAAAGTAAATGATCGTATGTTCCTAGAAAACGTCGAATATCTTGATCACCTGTAATGATGATTGCAGAACCTTTTTTCTGCTTAATTTTTTTAGATAATTGATCTTGTTTAAAAAGCAACCAGTTGTCATTTGGTCCATAACCCAAAAATCCCAGAGAATAGGCTTCATATATTTTACTTCGAGTGTTTATAAGATGGGCAATTGTGCTGTCATCTGATAACCCTTCACCGAAAGCGACGGAGCCGTCAATGAGGAAAAAATGTTTGGTTTTACCTGGCAAGTGAGAGGCTGAACTTATTCGCAATCCATATTGATCTATAGTATAAAGAGCTTTATAGATTAATTTTCCGTTTTTATATTTTTCTATATCAGATTTAGAATTGGGTTGTGGGATTCTGCCAAAAACATCATCTGGAGTTGTTAAATCATCTCCTCTTAATTTAAATTCTACTCCACCAACTTCCTGACCATACCTGATAAGATCATTTGAAGTAGCGTTGTCTGCAAAAAAATAAAGATTCAGATGAAGAAGAATTGTAAAAATTGTGAGAATTTTTAAATTTAAATAATTCATGCTAGATTCTTATTCATTGATTTGGATCTCATTTAAGGATTCAGCAACCTAGGATATCCCGATCGCATGTATGACTTAGTGATTATATCAAAGAGAGAGTCATTTTCATTGCGATTTAGTTTCTCTGGATTAAGACTTTTTAAAATCTGTGCTTTCTCTTCCGATTTCTCAGAAATATTGTGCTCTGTGGGAACATAATGAGCTTTTTCATTCACAATTCCTAATGTTGTGTTGACTGATATTTCTTTGGATTTTATTTTTTCACTTTCAGGACTTTTTTCAAGATTTTTTTTGGTGTTCTTAATCATATTGCTGATTTTTTCAGCTAGTATTTTTTTCGCTTTTTTTCTATCTTCTTGCCCTTTTTGATAACCTTTTTTTATTTCAGTATAATCGGCAGCGTGATTTTTTAAGAGTGATTTTCTGACATCAAGATTTAATTTATCCAATTTGATATAGAGCTCTTTGATTTCATCACTATCTGAGAGGCCTTTAGCCTTTAGATCCATAATTTTGTAAAAGACATCATAGGATTCTTTAAGTTTTGTTTTTTCTTCGGTTTTAAAAACTTTATTCCCATTTTTATCAGTGATGTCATAGTAATTTGATTTGAATGTTTTAGGCTTAAAATTTATACAAGAATTCGACTTTAAACATTCACAATTCTTGTCAACTAACATTTTACCTGCACCACCAGGCGATAAACATCCATTTGGTTCACTGGCCATTGCAAAATTAGAAACAATTAGTAATACGACAATTCTAACCATAGTCATTTTTTAAAATTCCTTTTCTTACTTTAATTTTTTAGCGAGTGCTGTATCAAATTCTTTTAAAATATCATCAATTTTTACAGATGATTTATAACCTTCTTCTAGCTTCTTTTTGTATCGAGCAGTACTGAAATTCTTTAAATATTCAATGAGAGGATCTATCTTCTTTTTATCTGCTTCGTTAAGAGTATTCTTTGTTTGATCATGTGTTTTATGAAACAGAACTAACATTGAATCAAGGTAGCAAATATTATTAACGATCATCGCTCTTATATTGCGATTAAGTTCGTTTGTCTTATCCAGAGCAGCAGCATTGTATTTCGCTCTTGAATCTGGTGTCTTCATGGCCTCTAGAGTTGCAATTTGTTTAGCTGTTGATTTGGCTTGATAATCAGCAAGAGCATTACCAAGTGTTTCGATATTATCTCCACCAGAACCCATGTTATAAAATTTATCTAAAATAGCAGCCGTGGACTTATCATCATCTGCAGGTCGAGCAGTCATCAAATTATTTTCTTCTCTCGTCGTTGTTCCTCCAAGAAGAGTATAGTATTTTTTATCAGGAGCATCGGTTTTTGAAGAAGAAAGGTGGTCTGCTGCACTTTTAAAGTATGTATCAACATAATATTTAGAAATTTGATCGGCATAGCCAGGATCAATTTGACATTCAGCTGATACTGAATCTCCACCACAGACAGTAATTCCCTCATTTCTTTTAATTTCTGGATGTTCTAATTGATATCTTCCCCAATGCGGCTCTTGAAGTTTCAAACCCAACATGCTCGAGAGTGCTTGATCAGTATCAATCATAGTAAATTCATTTCCATTAACTTTAAAATGAACATCTTGTCCGTTTGCATCGCCGTAGATAGTTCCTGATAAAAGTGCGAGAACTGTTCGTGATTCAAAATTCATTTTTGTTTTTAATAATTCTAGTAACTCCTTAGTCGCATTCTCGACATCTTTAGTTGCCTTTTCTACATCTTTCGTCGCTTTATCTACTTCTTTAGCAGCAGCTGCTATAGCTGCCGTTTTCCCTGATTCACACGAATTACTATCACTGGCACTTGTATCACAAACAATAGCGTTCGCAGCACTAAGAGATGAGTTTGCTTTGGTAAGTGCTTCTTTTGATTTTTTTAAATCTTCTTTGGCCTTTTTTAATTTAGCTAATGCAGATGTTAGTTCTTTATTGACCTCTTTGATTTTATTTTCTTGAGTTTGAATTCCTGCAACTCTAGATGTTTGCTCTTCCATTGCTTTATTGACAATCGTTTCTAGTTCAGTTGCTTTTTGATATAATGTATCGCTGTCAGAAAATAATGCCGATAAATTACTCATAATTTGATACATCGTACATGCATAATAATTTAATTGATTTTGACTACCATCTAGACTTGAAGATGAATTAGTTATTGGTCCATTTAAAGTTTGACAAGATTTTATATAATCTTTAGTTCTTAAATTAACCGCCGATTCATTATATGTTAACTTTGCTGTATTTAAAGTTTCAGATGCAGTTGTCATACTAGAAGATTCAGATTGGGCCGAACCGAGAATCGGTTTAGCACGGTTTGGATTATCCAGCATAGAAATTGAAGTTTCCATTAAATCAAGACGAGCAGCTCCTGTGGCCATACTAAGCGCTTTATTAGCAGTTGTGTCGTTATTACAACTTTGTTTTCCATAAAGCGATTCGAGGGAATAGATTTTGCTTTCAATGGCCGATTCCTCTGACGTTTTACTTTTTAAATTATATTTAGATTTTAAATTATCTAATGTTAAACCTGAAGCATCGAATTCAACTGCAACAGGACCAAAGACTGGTCCAACTGTTGGTCCTATAACCGCTTGAGCTTGAGCATGCTGGGAGTTTGAGGCTAAGAATGATAGAATTAATATGATTTTAAAAGAACTCATAAAAAATTTCCTTATGTGTACTATTGTTTATTTTTTTTTATTTTTACCGAATCGTTATTACATTTTTGTATTTCATTAATTGATCCGAGTTTGCGGCATTCTTCAAAACTTTCCATGTGTTTAAAGACTTGCTCATCAAACTCTTCTTGCTTTTGATCTAGAGAAGCATCGATCTGTGCTTGATCAGCAGAACTGCGAGAGAATGCTGGCTTCATTGATGCATTTTTTTCTATTTTTGCATCATCTAGTTCTATTTTGGGAGTGTCAGCTTTTTTAGTTGTATCAGCTTTTTGAGTGGTAGTCGCAGCTCCAAAGAGCTGAAGTGAAATCATAAATAAAATTATTACAATAAATCGCATAATTACCTACCTTCTCTAAAATTAAGACTCTTCGAGGATAAGTGTTAATGCCTGTTTCCTCTATTATATTCGTAATCTTTTCTGATATTAAGTAATTATATGGATTTTTTCAGCTAATGATAGCCAATTAATTCTGTAGTTCTATATCCTCCAGTCTTAAATAACGGTCATCGGATAGCACCACTTATTTTTCAAAGAGTAGTGATCTTTTTGCTCAATTAATTTTGGGGCAAAAAAGTTCTCTTAAGATTCTCTGTTGTTTTGTCTATTACAATAGATGAATGATTAGAGTGCTATATTTTTTATTTCTTTGCCTGCTCAATTCGGCGTTTGGATCAGACTATTCTTATCTCGATCCGGAACATTTAATTCCAGCAACTCAATTGAAAACAGCATTGAATTATTTTGAATCTCATCAAGATCTAATAAAAAATAAACAGTATATGGGAATTATTGATTTTAAATTACACAATTCTAAAGAGCGATTTTATATTATCGATATGGTCAGCGGAAAAGTTGAAAAATACCTAGTTGCTCATGGAAAAAATTCTGATACCGATTTTGATGGATACGCTACAAAGTTCTCTAATATCAACGATTCAAAAATGAGCTCCCTTGGTTTTTACCTGACTGCAGAAACTTATAATGGTGATCATGGATACTCTCTTCGACTCGATGGTCTTTCATCGACAAATTCAAATGCTCGTGAGCGTGCAATTGTTCTTCATGGAGCTCAATACGTTGCTCCTGGAGATAAAATTGGAAGAAGTTTTGGATGCCCGGCCGTTGAGATGCGCTTTCATCAATTAATTATAGATGAATTAAAAGGAAGATCTTTAATTTTTACTAGTTACTAATTTATCTTTTTGAATTGAGATTAAATTCCCTAAAATGCAAAAGATTATTCCTCCCAAGATATGGGGAGTGAATTTTACATTTTCAAATAATGAGGAAACTACAACCGCAATCATGGGAGCAATAATACTGCTGTAAGCCGCGCGATCAGCTCCAATAGTGGTGACCAATGTTTGATAGGCCCAAAAAGCGATTACTGAACCAAATACGGCAAGATAAATTAGGGAAAGAATAAAAGTTAGAGAGGTAGGGAATGCAAAATTTTCTTGTCGAACTAAACCGATACAAAAACTCATCAAAGCGCCATAAAGCATTCCATAAGAATTAAATATAACCACAGGTACTTTCATCCTGTGATTTTTGTAGGCGAACATATTTCCAGTTGATGCAAAAAGTGTGGCAACAATACCAATGATCACTCCGAAAATGGGGCCAACTCCGGCCTGAAATCCTAAAATTTCTTTCCAAAATAAAAGAGTGATTCCAAATGCCCCCATGAGTCCACCCACAAATACATTGCGCGAGATTGGTTTTTTAAACCACAAACGCATTCCGATCATGTTGAAGTAGACGAGAGATGTAAAAGTTAAAGCCACTAAGCCAGAGCTCATTTTTTCTTCGGCGACATAGGTGAGAATATAGTTAAAGCAAAAATTGAAGCATCCTTGCAGGAAAAAAAAGAGGTGATTTTTTAAAGGATATTTAATAGATTTTTTTGTGATTATAAAATTAAAAAGAAACATTAAAACTGCTGCTAGTAAAAATCGATAAAAAACACCTACGGTAGGTGAGGTTTCATTGATTTGAAATTTAATAACCAGCCAAGTTGTTCCCCAAATAAGAGAGCAAATTATAAATAAAAGTAAATTTCTGGATTTCATATGGGCAAATCTTTCTGCGTGGTTTAGAATATAGTGAATAAAGATTAGCTTCTATCGGCATTGGAGTAAACCCTATGAAGATTATTTTTTGGACGTTTCTTCTTTTGATATCTGCTGCAAGTGCATCTGAAAGCCTGGGGCGCGAGACAAAAGATTTTGAAAGTAACGGAATAAAGTCACTAGAAATCTCTAATCCTAAAGGGGAGATTCTTGTGAGCTTTGTGAAAAATTCTAAGAAAATTAGAGTTATTGTTGAAAAAATGCAATTTGATCCTAAATGTAAATTATTAATTGAATCTGAATTAGGAATTGTTAAAGTACGAGTTGAACACGAAAATGCTCTTTTTGATAAAGCAAATTGTGTAAGTAAAATGAAAATTGAAGTTCCTAATAAATTAATTAATATTGATGTTTCTTCTGGAACTGCCAACGTAAAATTAATTGATATCGACAGTAAAATAGTATTTAAAACAGCAACAGGTTTAGTGGAGATAAATGGTGAATTGCTAAAGAATGTTGAAGGAAAAACTGCTACTGGTAACATGCGGATATCGTATAATAATTGTCCAAATCGAGCTGACATTGATTTAGTTACGGCCACTGGCGACGCTGAAATTCTTCTGCCAAGTCATTGTAAAATTAAGGTCACACACAAAAGTGCAACCGGTGATTTATTTAATGAACTTGGAGAAACTGAAGATTTTCAAGTTTTAATTAACTCAAAATCGGCGGCGGGAAGCCTGAAAATTAGAAAACTTGCAAAATAATTTTTTTGTCTAAACATCATCTTATCCCCAAAAAAGCATTTATTGACTACAATATATGGATGAAAACATATTTTAATTCAGAGACTATTCATAAAATGCTTAAATTAGCGGCCCTCTACAATGTGATGTGGGGAATTTTGGTGATAGTTTTTCCAAGCTCACTATTTCATTTTTTAGGACTTGAGGTTCCAAATTATCTTGAAATTTGGCAATGTGTTGGTGCTACAACTGCCATCTTTGGAATTGGTTATTATATTTCAAGTTTCGATCCTGAGGCACATTGGCCAATAATTCTCGTTGGATTCATGTCAAAAATTCTAGTTTCAATAGCTATATTGAAAGGTTACCTAACTGGATCACTCCCGCTTAATACTTTAAGTGTAGTTGTCTTTAACGACCTCATCTGGATAATTCCTTTTTATTACGCTTTGGTTTTTGCTTATGAAGCTAACACGATTGAAGATAGTGCTCCCAAAAAATTCAACGATCTCATCCGTATGGTAAAAACGAATCAAGGTGAATCTCTTTTTGAACTTTCTGAAAAAAAGAATGTTCTTCTCGTTTTTGTTCGCCATTTTGGATGTACATTTTGTCGTGAAACCGTTTCTGAAATAGCAAAATTAGATGAAAGTATTAAAGGGAAAAATCTAACCCCCGTTTTTATCCATATGAGTGACTTGGATTTTGCTGATGAGTTTTTCTCTCGTTATTATAATCCTTCTGTTTCTCATGTTTCAGATCCTTCCCGCGTTCTCTATAAAAGTTTAAACCTAAAGCGTGGTACGCTCTCTCAAGTATTTGGCCCAACGATTTGGCTTAGAGGTTTTTGGGCGGGTATATTTAAAGGCCACGGACTTGGTGCTATCGAAGGAGATGCTCTTCAATTAGGTGGATATTTTATCCTCTCTCGCGGCCAAATCGTTTTTGAACACAAAAATCGAAATGCTGCTGATTTCTTCAGTTTGCAAATCTTGCCAGAATTCTAATTTTAAAATGCCAGGCTTCTCTTGATGGGTTCATCTAAACAGATGAAAGATTCTGTTGATTGTATCTCTGCTATATTTTGTAATTTATCGACGAGAAAATGATGGAAGTCTTTAATGCTTTTATTATGAACTTTTATAATAAGAGCGTAGGCACCAGTGGTATAATAAACTTCAACTACCTCTTTCATACTTTTTAATTTATCAATTACTTTTCCTAAATCTTTAGCACTTTTTAAGTAGATTCCTAAAAGTGTTGTTACATCATAGCCAATTTTTTCGTAATCAATTAAGACCTGAGTGCCTTTGATGATTTCGGCATCTATCATTTTATTGACTCTTTGATGGATAGTTCCACTTGAAACAATGAGTTTTTTGGCGATATCTGTGTAGGCCATGCGTCCATCTTTTTGCAATAACTCCAAAATTTTCCGATCTAAAATATCAATTTGGTAATTCTCGTCCATTTTTAGCCTGCTTAATTAATGAATTCTTATTATTTGGTGTAATATTATACGAAATCGTTAATAATTCGATCTATTTAATAATTATATTAAAAATTTATTGGTTTTATGGTATTTTTTTTATAGCTCTCGTCGATGAGGGCCTTTCTTAAGGATAGATTTGATATGTGTGGATTTGTCGTTGTCTCAGATGTCTCAGAAAATGCGAGCGAAATGTTTGCGCAAGATTTTAGAAAACTAGATCACAGAGGTCCTGATGATCACCAGCTCGTAGCTTTTCCAAAAGGTCTAATTGGGTTTCATCGCCTGGCCATTATGGATTTGTCGGATCACGGAAGACAGCCTTTTCAATCGAGTCTTTCAAATATGCTCGTCTGTAACGGCGAAATTTATAATTATAGTGAACTTAAATTTAGTTGCTCCGATCATAAATTTATTTCAACTTCAGACTGCGAAGTTCTTTTACCACTCTATGAAAAATGGGGATTAAAGAAAATGGTGGAGAGTCTTGATGCCGAATATGCGCTGGTGATTTGGGATCAAGAACTAGGCACGCTGGTGGCAGCTCGTGACCCAATGGGGATCAGACCACTTTTTTATGGAAAAACAAAATCGGGGAGTATGGCCTTTGCTTCTGAAGTAAAAGCTCTCTTAGATTTTTGTGATGAGATTACCCCCTTTCCTCCTGGTCATTTCTTTGATGGTGAGAACTTTTATTCTTATTTAGATTTAGGTACGGTTGAAAAATTTCATGAATTAAGCACTCCAGACATTTTAAAAGGAATAAATTCAAGGCTGGTTAGTGCTGTAGAAAAACGTCTGCAATCAGATGCTGAAGTAGGATTTTTATTAAGCGGAGGTTTAGACTCTAGTTTAGTTTGCGCAATTGCTCAAAAACTAAATCCCAATAAACCTATTCGGACATTTTCAATTGGAATGCCCAACGATGCTATTGATTCAAAATATGCTCAAGAAGTGGCCACATTTATTGGTGCCAATCACATCAACGTAACGATGACAGAAAAAGATGTGCTCGAGGCCCTAAACACCGTCGTTTGGCATTTGGAGACTTGGGATATTACAACGATTCGAGCTTCAATTGGCATGTATTTGGTGTGTAAATACATCAAAGAGAATACTAATATAAAAGTTTTACTCACCGGAGAAGTCAGTGACGAGCTGTTTGGATATAAATATACGGACTTTGCTCCCAGTGCTTCTGAGTTTCAAAAAGAAGCGCAAAAACGTGTGCGTGAACTTTATCTCTACGATGTTCTTCGTGCCGATCGTTCAATTTCAGCTCATTCTCTGGAGGCGCGAGTTCCATTTTCAGATAGCGAGTTTGTAAAATTTGTCATGGCAATTAGGCCAGAGCTTAAAATGAACACTACTGGCATCGGCAAATTTCTTTTACGAGAAGCCTTTAAAACGGATGGACTTTTACCGGAGTCAATTTTGTGGAGAGAAAAAGCAGCTTTTTCTGATGCCGTTGGACACAGTATGGTAGATGAACTCAAAGCATTTGCTGACGCCAAATATTCTTCCGAGGACGTGGAAAGCGCCAGTGAAAAATATCCGTATAAATCACCTTTTACTAAAGAGTCTTTGCTATACCGAGAAATATTTGAGAGCTTCTACCCCAATCGCGCCAAATTAATTACTGATTATTGGATGCCCAATTCTTCCTGGGATAATTGTAAAGTCAGTGACCCTAGTGCTCGGGTGTTGCCTAATTATGGGCAAAGCGGAAAGTAGTTGTGTTTTACAAAATAGTTTTTCAGAATCCCCATTTTATCATAGTTGATAAATTCCCTAATGTTTTAAGTGTTCCAACTCGAATAGGGACGGAAGAAACGCGACCAATTTTAGGAAAAATCCTCGAGCGCGATCTAGGCGTTCCTCTTTTTCCAGTTCATCGCCTCGACTATGAAGTTCAAGGACTCATTATGTATGCGCTTACTCCAGTAGCCCAGCGAGCGGGGAACGCTTGGTTTGAGCAAAAAATAGTGGAGAAAATTTATTGTGCCATCACATCCGCCAATCCAGAATTTAAAAACTGTTTAGGGAGCTCCGTCGAACAAGAGTGGAAGTGCAAACTATTACGCGGAAAAAAAAGAGCATACGAATCGTCTCACGGAAAAGAGAGTGTCACAGTTGCCCATCTTGAAAAAATTTCGGAATCAGGATATTTTCATTGGGAAATGAAGCCGATAACTGGCAGATCACATCAGCTTCGTTATGAACTTTTTCGCCATGGAATGCCGATTGTAGGAGACGCACTTTATGGATCGACTGAAATTTTTTCTGAAGGAATCGCTCTTCGTGCTTACAAAATAGATTTTACCAAAGTACTTAATCGCGATAGTTTTTCTCTTCCAGAAAATATCAGTACAAAAAAATTCTAATTATTTTTAATAATGATTTGCCATCGTGTTTTGATTATCTTTATACTTAACTCACTAGGGTATTTTTTTTACTATGAGGGTGAAAAATGGCAAACTTAAAAGTTTCCTTTCTGGTTATCTCGTTACTTTCAACATTTTCGTCATTTGCTTCTATTGCACCAGTATCGAAATCTGAATCAATGGAATCTAATTCGCAAATTATTAATCTGAACATGCAGTTTAAGTCCCACAACAAAACGATGAAGTCAGAACTCGCAATGCCGTACTACCAAACGGCGGAATTAGAGAAAAAAATTGATAGTAAAAATAGTGTGCTTATTGAAGTAAATCCACGTCGTGGAAAAAATAACAATGAAGTGGCCATTGAAATGAAATTTTACAAAACTGCGGGAGCACGAGCTTTTGCTAAAAAAGATATCATCGCTAAAATCGGTGAAGAATCTAAAATTTCAGTTAAGGGCATGACTGTGAGAGTGACTCCAGTTCTTTAATTTTTACTTAAATAATTTTTGCAAATGCTCGAACAGCGGAATGAGCTCTATACTTATGAGAGCAATGACGATGAGTTCGAGCAAATGACTTCTTCTGTGATTAATTTGATCCAGAAGTAGTTTACACAGCTCTGCTAGGTTTTCTAGTTTCTTATCAATACTTGTTTGCCAGTCGGTAAATCTAAATTTTTTCGAGGCCATCCTAAAAACAACAGAATGATAAAGATCTCCAATGACCTTCAGCGAGTTTTCAACTGATTCAACAATTTCGGCGATTTCAACGTAGCGTTGACCAGCTTCTAAAGCGAGATCCGTATAACGACTGGAAAATATACTTAAGTCCTTAAATTCGATAGCAGAATAAATTTCGCGCAATTTTTTATCTAGTAAATCGTCATAGTAGCGCATCTCAAGGAGTTGGTTGAGTGCAAACTCAATCACGTCAGGGATATCAAGGGATCCACTGGGTTCAATGATAAAAGCAGAGTTCCAGTCGATGACGGCCAGATCGTTTTTATAATATTGCAATTTTGAATCGTATATACGTTCGTAAATTTGCGGAGACAAAGTATTTTTGTCTTCTGATAAAATAAGAGCTGCTATATCTTCTTGAGTTAAAATAAGTGAAGCATCTTGAAAATCTTCAACAAATTTTTCTATGAAATAGAGAATATAGTCTTCATTAACTTCTGTATCTTTTATCTCTTTTAATTTTCCAATGGCCGCTTGTAACTGGTTAGTAAGCTCCTGAGCTTTGGTTCGTGCATATTCTTCTAGATCGTCGTAATCTTGAATTTGATTGGAAAGAATGCTTAGGCCCTCGATGGTAGTGCCTTCTGGAATTATATATTCAAAAGTAAGTGATAGTGTACCGAAGTCCCAAAGTTTTGCACTAATTTCGCAAATAAAATCTACGCCCTGGTCAGTATAGGCATGTTGGCCGAGAATTATACTTAGTGGGTCATTGGAGACGATAACTGCTTGACGATTTATTTTTTTAAGCCGAAATTTTGATCTAGAAGTAGTGGCCTCCACTAGAATTTGTTCGGCTTTTTCCAAATCAATTTCTTCTCCGATGTCATAGACTCGATAAACTAGAATTCTGCCTTTGGTGATAATGTTTACTTTTTTGTTCATGAAAAAATTCTAACATATTTAGATTATTGTGAAACGAGTGAAAATTTATGACCCTTCTATGACAAAATTGGCCGTTTCACCTCTTATTTTACCGTATTTTTAGTGTTATAGTTGTGTTTATTAGTCGGAAATAGTGGTTTTTAGAGATAGTAAAAATGATCAATCAACGAATTGAAAAATTAAAAGAAGATTTTGAGCGTTTTAGTGAGTGGGAAGGTCGCTATAAGCATCTCATTGAGTTGGGAAAAAAAATGCCGGCGATGAGTGAAGAGTTTAGATCGGAAGGATTTAAAGTTAAGGGATGCCAATCACAAGTTTGGTTAGGTGCTAAATTAGAAGGTGATAAAGTTCATTTTGAAGCCGATAGTGATGCTTCAATTGTTAAAGGAATTATCGCTCTTTTAGTTTATGTCTATTCTGAATCCACACCCGATGAAATACTTGCAACAAAACCAACTTTTTTAGAGGACATTGGTTTGCGTGAACACCTCTCTATGAGTCGGGCCAATGGATTAACTTCTATGGTTAAACAAATATCTTTTTACGCTATGGCGTTTAAAGCAAAATTGCAAATGTCTAAATAAGGAAATAGTTATGCTTAATATCTCACGACCAAGAAGAAACAGAAAAACTCCAGCGATAAGAAATCTTATTCGCGAAACAAGTTTAACGTCTCACGATTTAATTGCTCCTTTATTTGTTATTGAAGGAAAGAATTTGCGTGAGCCAATTCATTCAATGCCTGGGATCTCTAGGCTTTCAATTGATCTCTTAATTCAAGAATGCCGTGAGCTTCAAGCATTGGGTGTTCCATGTGTTTCTTTGTTTCCCGCAATAGAAGAAAAATTAAAAGATGCAAGAGCGACTGAAGCCTATAATCCACAAGGGCTTTATCAGAGAGCTATTCGCGAAGTCAAAAGTGCACTTCCTGAATTATTGATTATGACTGATGTGGCGCTTGATCCTTATTCTAGCGAGGGCCATGATGGTTTAGTTGATCCAAAGTCTGGTGAAATTCTAAACGATGCAACCCTAGAAGTATTAGCAAAAATGTCTTTGGTTCAAGCAAAATCAGGCTCAGATATTTTAGGCCCTTCTGATATGATGGATGGACGAATTGGATTTATTAGAGATGCTCTCGATGAAGAAAATTTAGTAAATACCTCTATTATGTCTTATGCAGCTAAATACGCATCAGCTTTTTATGGGCCTTTTAGAGATGCTCTTGGATCAGCTCCCAAAAAAGGTGATAAAAAAACTTACCAGATGGATTATGCCAATGTTCGCGAAGCTCTGCGAGAGGCCTATTTAGACGAATCTGAAGGCGCAGATATTTTAATGGTTAAACCAGGTCTGCCTTACCTCGATGTGATAAAAACAATTCGCGATAATACTACACTTCCTATGGCCGCTTATAACGTTAGTGGAGAGTATGCCATGGTTAAAGCAGCGGCAGAAAAAGGCTGGATTGATGGCGATAAAGTTATGATTGAAATGCTGTGGAGTTTTAAACGCGCAGGCAGTGATATGATTCTAACTTACTTCGCCAAAGAAGCAGCACGCTTATTAAATAATCACTAATTGATATTCGGCACTCTAGTGATTCTCATTACTTTTTCGTAAGAATTTTTAGAAGAGTCACTAAAATGTCTTGATTCTAGGCAATGCTTTTCTTCGTTATAAAAAAAGTCGTCAGCACCTTGAATTAAAATTCCTTCAACAGTACCCGTGTCTTTATTAAAAACTGGTGAACCAGAATTGCCACCATATGAATCAAGATTAGCAGTAAAATAATTTTGACGCAAAAGCCATGAATGAATTCTTGTTTCGAGTTCTATATCATTCATTTTAGTAACTCTTGCTCCATCGGTAATTTTTTGTGAAAGTCCCATTGGATGGCCGATAACAACAAGGGGAGTTTCATGATCTACGACACCAAATTTTCTAAAACTCAGAGGAGTACGTCCTTCCACGTTACGATCAAGTAAAATGACAGCATAATCATTAACTTCTTTAGCTGTGTATGAATATTTTTGAGCGATTATGCTCTTGCAACTATAAACATTAGACTTGCTAAAAGTTTTTACACCTTCATGAAAATCGAAAACCCATTTATTTGAAGCGCATTCATTAGGTCCTATCATACAGTGACCGGCAGTCACTAATTTATTGGGAGCAATTAAAAAGCCTGAGCAATCTCCTACGCTAACTTCATCTACAAAACGCTCTGTTAAGCAGATTTGTGGAATGAGTTGTTTTAATTTTCTAGCTGGGAAATTATAGCTCGCTGGATCTTCGCGATTTTCTGTCAATTTGCGAGAAGAAATTCGAATCGCAACTGATCTGGCCTTTTGAATAAAATCTAAATCTGCATAGTCTTCAACTTCATAACGATTATCAACACCATAAATAAGATCAGTTGCTGGCAAATCAATTGATCTGGCCCAAATGCTTTGATTGGCAGCGATTATGCTTGCAACGATCAATAGACATTTAGCTGATAAAGACGACATGAGAAATCCCCCGAGTGTATCTAAATAACGTCCCCCAAGAGACAGGGGGAAAATTATCAGTTCGACGGATTTTTAGCTAGGTGTCTTATAATTTTTACCTGTAACTTAAGGCAATTTTTTGCCTTTTAAAACCAAAACGAGACGCTAGAGAGGAATTGGTAAGCTTCAGCATTAGCATTATAGACGCCTTTAATATAGGTCAGGTCTTTTATGCCATTTTTCTCAGCAATTTTTTTCTCATAAAGTACACCTGTTGTGATGAATGAGCTTTTTGAGAGTTGATGCTGAACTCCAGCTTCGATTTTATAGCTCGTAGAAACGACTGTTTGGCCGTTTTTATCAATAGATGAGTCAGTAGCATAAGCGACCCCATCTTGAGTGAAATTTGTGTATGTGTGGGCCTGATCTTTTACATGTAAGTATTCCATATTGGTTACTAAGCTCCAAATAGTGTCAATATGGTATTGCAAACCAGTTTGGATAAAGTACTCATTTTTTCTGTAAGTCGTATAAGCTTCATAGGGCGACTTGCTAGTGAAACCATAAATGACATCTAACCAATATTCCCATACCGTACTGTCGAGAACGGCCCCAAAATCTACTGCGTAACTAGCTTTATCTTGAAGTTTATTTTTGTAATAGGCTTGTCCTGTAGTGAAGGTCCAATTTTGTGTTTTATAAAGTTCAAATTTATTGGCAAGTCCTAATTGTTTTTGAGTAGTAAAAGCTGGAACTGCTTTTGTTTGGTAAGCCGTAATGTATTTTGGGTTATTTCCTGAAGCGGTATATTTAGGATTTCCTTTTTCATCAAATTGAATTTCTTGGCTGTCTCCCCAAAGAGTAAAAGTGTTAGTGAAGCCAAGAGCTCTATTTCCATAGGCAGCTGAAAGGAGCGCCTTATTGCTAATTTTTCTCCAACTGTTTTCAGATTCTAAAACAGTGCCACCATCCTGATAAGTATTTTCGATAACACCATAATGAAGGTTTTGAAATTTTACGACACCTTTACCAAGAGTTAATTTAAAATTTGGAATTCCTCTATAAGTTGCATAGGCTTCTTCGAATAAATTATTTTGAACAGCAAGGTTACCATCAATGTTTAATTTAATGGCCGCCAACATATTATCTTGTTCGGCAAATATTTTTAAATCAAGAACGCCAATACCAACGTCCATTGCATCTTTTGTGCGAGAGATTTTTTTGTAGTTAAGAATGTCTAGGGCGATAAAACCTTTCACTTGAGCGTCTAGTGAATAGGCAAAATTAGGCATTAGCAAGCAAAGTGCGAAATATAGCTTTCTCATTATGTCCCCCGACAATGTCTAAATGTCTTCTTGGGGGACTATGTATCATTTGTCAGATTGTTTTTCTATACACTTTTCAACAGAATCAAAATAAGATTGGTATTCACCTTTAACCGAATCCCAACATGATTGCGATGAAATAGAACGTTCAGCAGGAGTTTGGTGTGAACATGACACCAGAAAAAGTGCGAATGTTAGAATAAATAACAACGATTTGATGAATTTTTTCATTTTTAATCTCCTGCATCCTATAATATGTCAAAATTGGATGCAGGGACAGTGAAGCATTTTTGCCTATTTTTTAGCAGCAGCAGGAGTCTCATCTTTATTCATTTCATGCGTTTCTTGTTTAGAGTCATGCTTCATATTACATTGCTCTTTTGATCCTTCTTTTTTCATTTCGCATTGAGATTCACCACAATTATTGCATCCACCAGAGTGGTGAGCACACGAAGCAAGAACAAAAAGTGTAGATAGTAGAGATATCTTTAATAGATTTTTCATAATTTCTCCCGGACAAAAGATCTGCTTTTTATATTATATCAAGAAGCTACTGAAATCTAGAATAAGAGGCAGAATTGATCATTTAGGGTATGGTTACACAACTCTTTTGGTAGGAATTTGAAAGTATCTAGTCCGTGATGCAAGCGAGGATTGATCGCCGCCAGATACATGAGTGGTCGCATGGCCGAACTTGATTCATACGTTGATGAAATAACAGCGCGCTCTTTTAATTGCTCCATTAAAAAAAAACTTTTACTTATTCCGATTAGACTGGGTTTTATGATGGCCATAAAATTATTAGGAAATAGAAATATTTTACTTTGTTCTACATATTGAATAAGTGATTCGTCTAGGGCCAAAGTGAATTGCGATTTAAAAGTAAATAAGTCATTTGAATTTTTAAAAGGTTCTTCTATATATTCAATTAGAGAAGAGATATCGCCACATTCTTTTTTTAATAAAAGAAGGAATGTTTTTAATTCTAAACTATCAAATGAGCGATTTCCATCTAAGCGGAAGTGACTTCTTTGGGATTTTTTAATAATTGTAATAGTATCTGCAATACTTTTTGGTGTTGGTCTAATCTTTATTTTTAAACAGTTCGGGGTAGTTTTAAGGGGCAATTTTGAAGAATAAAGGGCATTGATGTGTATTGGTTTTTTTTCAATGTGTGCCAGTGCCTTTGAATACTTTTTTTCGATAATTAAAAATAGAACTGATTCTATTGCAAAAAGCAATTCACCACTGAAGACAAAAGTAGATTTTATCGTATTGAAAAAAGGAGCTTCTAAATCAATATGATAAAAATCAAATTCTTTTTCTTCGAAAAATTCTTTTAAACTAAATCTCCACTCCTCTAAAGTGTAGTGGTGGAAATGGGGTAGTGGTGTAAGAGCTAATTCACCAATATATTGTTCATCGATCTTTATTGATACTCT
Source organism: Bacteriovoracaceae bacterium (assembly GCA_947446575.1). GTDB lineage: Bacteria > Bdellovibrionota > Bacteriovoracia > Bacteriovoracales > Bacteriovoracaceae > Bacteriovorax. The sequence continues at coordinate 116,619 of CANFHC010000008.1, forward strand.
CAGGGCCTTATTTTGAATTAATTGATTTTTTAAAACTTGGATGGGAGCAACGTAAGAGAATTCAACAATTGTAAAATCCAGTTTGATTTTCACAAAATCTTTCCGCTAGATTGCAGTAAACAAAGTGAAGCAATTATACAATATAAAAGTAGATATTGGGCGGTTTTTGCCAGGGCATTGTTGAGACTTTTATCAATGGGATCCTTGGCAATTTTAATCCAGTTAGAAATAAAAAGTAGAGGAAGAAATCCGGCTGGGATTAGCCATGTGTAATTAAAAAGGTAAGCCACCATAAATAAGACAATAGATGAAGCAGAGATTAAAAATAAACAAAGTTTGCGTTGAAAATTCTCTCCGAAGCGCACCGCAATTGTTCGTTTGTTTGTTTCAGTATCTGATTGAATATCGCGAAGATTATTAACGGCCAAAACAGTGGCAGATATAAAACCTGGTCCCATTCCTAAAAGAAGAGCGAGTGGAGAAAATTGATGAATTTGCAAATAAGTCGTACCACTTACAGCAATCACTCCAAAAAAGATAAAAGCTGCCACCTCTCCAAGGCCATTATGAGAAAGTGGAAAAGGTCCACCAGTATATCCATAAGCAAAATAAAGTGAGAGCAGTCCAATAATAACTATTACAATTCCACCCACCCACATTAAATAAAGACCCATTAAAAATGCGAGGGCAAGAACGATAATTAGAGCATTTCTCATGGTACTAGCTGGTATTAAACCAGCATGAGTAACACGCAAGGGACCAAGTCGTTTATCAGTATCGATTCCTTTTAGTGAATCTAAGTAATCATTTGCGAGATTAGATGCAATTTGCATTAAAAGAGCGCAAATTAAAGTGAGGAGCGCAATCAGAGGATTAAGGAAGTTTTGGTGAAGATAGGCCACCGTAAGTCCCAAAATCACAGGAGCAATCGAAGCGAAAAGAGTTTTAGGACGAATGGCAAAAATCCAATTGGACATTTTTATTTCTTGGTTATTACAGTTTGATTGTGCGAAGTTGATCGTAAACTGCTTTATTAATTTCATTATCGACAAATATTTCCATTAAACAATGCTGCTTTTTTTCTTGGAGTTCGCTCAGCTTGGTTGCAAGACTTTGTTCATTCCGAACTTCTAAGTAGTCTATACTCACAAGTTCTGCGGCCTTCTTGAAAGTTTGACCATGAGGACTAGTTATATAGTCGAGGACATTTTTTTCTTTGTTAATAGGCAGGAGAGTGAAAATTCCTCCACCATCGTTATTAATTAAAATAATCTTTAGTGGAATTTTTTGTTCTTTTAAAAAATAGAGAGAATTTAAATCGTGGATAAAGGCCACATCGCCAATGACAAGAAAGACTTCTTTTTTTATCCCGTCTATAAAGCCATTACTCGAGGCAATAAAGCCTTCAATACCACTAACTCCACGATTGGTTGCGATCATAATTTTTTTTCTATTATTATAAGAAAAATAGGCATCAAACGAGCGCACAACTGTACTGTTACCGATATATAAAATGGAATTGTCCTTAATATTATCGACAATCGTTTTACTGATTAGTGGATAGGCAAGTGGCCCTTCATCAATAAGTTTAATTTTTTGTTTTGTGAAAGATTCAAAATTGATTTTGAAAATTTGCGGAGAAAAATGATTATCTTTTAATTCGTCATTAAGAGCATGAAGAGTTGAGTTGATATCTGCGTTGATGCGCATTTTTGTATGATGGCTTGGATCTTCTTTTTCAATATTGCGACTTAAAGTAATTAAGTTAATCGCAGGAACTTGCTTTAAATAAGAATAATAATGTTTTGAGGTAAGTCTTCCACCTACATGAAATATTGTTTCTGGTGGATTTTTTAGAAGTGCATCTTGTACTTCTGGGTGATCAAAAGTAGGAAGTGCATTATCAGTTAAATTGAATTCGAATTTTAGCGAGCTAGAGATATCAAAGTAGACGGGCCAGTTAAGTTTTTTAATAAATTGTTTCACTTCATCGGTTTGATCATAAGGATTTAAACTTCCTATAACGAGTAAACCTGATTTTGTATTTTTAAGAATCCCTGCGACCTCTTTGAGGTCCGATTGCGCCAATGTTGTGCTGGAGCTCATATAACGAGTACTAGGACCCACTCGGTTAATTAGTGCGTTTGCTAAATTAAGGTAGTCTTCTGGTAGTGATTTGATTGTTGCTTCTAATGGCTCTCTAAAAGCACAATTAAAATGAACAGGTCCTTTTTGTGGATAAAGAGATTTATGAACAAGATTTGAAAGAGAAGAAGTCAAAGCGAGAGGTGAAATTTCAACAGAGGGAGCACCTAAACTCATTTCACCTTGAATATAATTTCCGAAAAATTTTGTCTGATCCATAGTTTGATTATCATCACAAAATGTTAATTCTGGAGGGCGGTCAGCGGATAAGACAATTAAGGGCAAGTTTGATTTTTTGGCTTCAACAACTGCTGGCATATAATTGGCCATCGCCGTACCGGAAGTACAAATTAGAACACTTGGGAGACCTGTGGCCTTTGAGTAACCGAGTGCTCTATATCCGCCTGTACGTTCATCCATGCACATAATTATTTTAATTTCGGGATGAAAATATTGCAAATGACTTAAGGCCGCGATGAGTGGAGCATTTCTCATTCCAGGTGAGAGATAAAAATGAGTAATTTTATTTTTAATAAATTCATCGATAATCAAAGATGACCAGACGCGATTTATATTTTCACTTAGTAATTTATTCATGATTCACAACTTGTAAAAAAGGATTCATTTTAACGCCAGTTTCAACCCACTCTTCTTCGGGCGTGGATCCTTTAACGATTCCAGCTCCGCCAAAAATTGTTAGTTTTTCTCTTTCAATAATAGCTGATCGAATACCTACTGCTAATTCGGAGTAGCGAGCGCTGATGACGCCTATTGGAGCAGCATAAGAACCTCTTTTATAGGGCTCTAATTCAGCTATTTTATTTTTGGCGATGGACCATGGAAGGCCTCCAACTGCTGGAGTCGGGTGAAGTAGATGTATTAATTCTAATGGTTTTATATGCTCTTTAAGTAATGCATTGATATGAGCAGCTCGGTGTTGGATGTAAGGGAGCTTCATTATTTCTAGCGGATAAACCATGAGTTTTTGGGATAGAGGAGTCAGTAACTTAGTAATCTCATCTGTAACAACTTTATGTTCTCGTATGAGTTTATCTGATGTTTTTAAATAGTCCTCGAGAATTTGATCATCTTCCGGCGTCTTTCCACGAGCAGCACTTCCGGCCAGAGAGATGGATTCAAAAATATTATCTTGAATTGAAAAAAGTTGCTCTGGAGTTATTGATAGAAAAGCTGAACCAAAAAATGTTTGGCTAAAAATTTGGTAACTATTATTTTTGCTATTTTTGTCAATTAATGATTTAAAAAATGCAATAGGCTCAATAGGCTCACTATACTCAAATATTTTTTTTCTAGACATGACAATTTTTAGAAGCTCACCACACTCGAGAGCGCTATTGCATTCATCGATCATGGAAGTCCATTGATCATGTTCAGGGAGCTCTTCATAAGAAGTCCATGGGGGAATAAAAGGATCGTAGTGATTTAAATCAAAGTTGAGATTAAAAAATAAATTTGGAGCAGAAAAGTTTTTATATTCAAAACTTTTTTGAACATGCAATTTGGTTTTTCCATTTTGAGTGATAAATGTCCATTCAGGTAGAGTGAATTCCGCCGTCATTGGATTTTCTTCAAAAGAAAAAGAAGTCGTTAAGTAAGAGTCTGGATGATGGGTGAGGTATTGATTGAGATCACTTCCATTTATCGTTTGCGAAACGCCTAGACCTAAAAAAGAAAAATCTTTGTATTTTGATTTGAAATAAAATATTTTTTCGCAACAAATGTGATTAAGCAGCTCTAAGAGATCAATAAAATCGTAATCAAAAGTGAAGTGATCAATGCGTGAGTTGTCAATGTTGAAATGATTTCTCAATTCAGTATGAATTAAAGGAAGTTCAATATGTAAAAATTGATCAGTCTTCATTTTTTTATTTTTTATCACCAATATAGATCATAGCAATTCCAAACGTGAGAGATTCTTTTTTTAAATTTGTAAAACCCGCATTGGCCATTAGTTTTAAGAATTCATCGCCAAAGGGAAAGTCTTCGACTGATTGATTTAAATAAGTATAGGCATCTTTATGTTTAGAAACTAGGTTTCCAATGCGTGGAAGAAAATGTCTAAAATAGAAAAAATATACTGCTCGAACAATTGGATTTGTAGGAATAGCAAATTCCATAATCATGACTCTGCCTTCATTTTTTAGCACACGGAAAATTTCGTGAAGAGATTTTTGTGGATCAGAAAAATTTCTAATCCCAAAAGAGATAGTTGTTATATCGAAACTTTCGTCAGCTGCTGCGATATTTGTACCATCCCCTAACATTAAAAATATTTTTTTATCGAGACCTTTCTTTTTAACTTTTTCTATTCCAATGTCGACCATGCCACTTGAGAGATCAAGGCCTGTTATTTTTTTTATTCTTGGATCAGCAATAAGAGTTAAGGGAACATCTCCTGTGCCAGTGGCTAAATCTAGGGCGTTAATTGACTCTTTTTTTGGAAGATATTTTATAAACTTCTTGCGCCAATAGATATCTATTCCAAATGAAAGTGTGTGATTTAGTAAATCGTAGGTTCCTGCAATGTCGTTGAAAATTTTGTAGGACTCTTTTTTGCGTTCGCTGATTTCGTTATTCATTCTTGTTTACCTCAATTTGATTACTTATTTTTACCTTAAAGCAGGTGTTCCTAGCAAGAATTGGATTTACAAAAATGATTGCATTTGTTAACTTTTACAAGCAAAACATCCAATAGACTCCCAAGGGATTTAATGATTGCAGATTTTCTGGAAAGCTTACCGCCGATTGTACTTGAGAGATCTAAGAACTTAGATCTGAACATTCGTTCTGTGAACGCTCATCAGGCGATAGACAATGTTTTATCACGCACTGTTCTTAAAGGTGGGAAGCGCTTAAGACCACTTTTAACCTATCTTATGGCCAATTTATTTAAGGCCGATTTCGATAAAATGACTCCTTTTGCTCGCGCCACTGAACTTGTACATGCAGCATCTTTGTCTCACGATGACGTCATTGATAATGCAACAATGAGGCGTGGTGCTCCTTCGATCAATATTTTAGCATCAAATAAAAAAGCTGTACTGGCCGGAGATTATTTATTGTCTTCGGTAATTGTCGATCTTTGTTCAACCAATGAATTGGCCTTAGTTTCAGAAATGTCTTTGGTTATAAAAGACCTCTCAGAAGGTGAGTGGCTTCAATTAGACCTCATAGAAAGTAAAAATTACACTCGTGAACTTATTCGTGAAGTTGCCAGAAAGAAGACTTCTTCAGTAATGAGTTACTGTACAGTGTCTCCTGCCATTTTTGCTAGAATGCCTCAAGAGGTTCAAACAATTTGCCGCAATTTTGGAATTAGCCTTGGTTTAGCCTTCCAGCTAATTGACGATACATTAGATTATTCTGCTGAGTCTCTTAAAGATCAAGAGCTCGATTTAAAAAATGGAATTGTCAATGCAGTTGTCTTTGAACTTTTATCAGCTAGAGCAGACTTGATGGCGCGTTTTAAAGCTGGGGAAGACCTCGCAGGCCTTCTTTTAATGGTCGATATGCAAGCTTCAGTTGATAAGATTTCACAAGAGGCCCATGGCCACTTAGAAACCGCAACACACTTACTAGAAGAGCTGAGAATTTATTTAGCAGACACTCTTTATAAAAATGAAGCAGCACAATTAGAGAGTGCTATTAATCATCTGCAATTGATCGTGGCCTTTATGGGAATGCGTTCACATTAATAAAAAGGCCCAATTGCTTGGGCCTATAGTCTATTAAATTTCAAAAATTCTTAACGATTAATATTGCAAGTCTGGCGACCTCTTAAGTCGCGTGAGCAATCATTAAAGGCATTTCTGCAAGCTTCTCCTCTTACATCTGAATTGATGGGTCCTGTAGCTGTCGCCATGTATGATTGGATAAACATTCCAGCTGGGTCTAGTCGACTAGCAGTACATTGTTCAGTTTTTGTTCTTGATGGAGGACGTGGATCATTTCTACTATCGATTAATCCTCTGTTTACACAACGAGCTCCATAAGAGTCGTTTCTTGCTAGTTCTGATTTGCAGAATATATCAGAAGTATTGCAAGCATCGTATTCGTTAGCCCCTGGAGCAGTAAATGTTCTTACAACGTTGCTGTAGTAATCAACAAGGTCTGTCTGGCAAACAAACGTACGTGGGTAAGGATTTGGATAAGGGTTTGGATTAGGATTTGGATATGGATTAGGATATGGATTAGGAACTGGACTGTTCCATTTAATTTCACATTGAGCATCGTAATAGCGACCAGAGGCCTGGGCGTAAGCCAGTGCTTGACGACAATCATAAGTTGCTTGATCACAAGCTGCTTGTTGTGAATAAGAAGAACGCGTATACGTCTCCCATTCATACCCTTGGCGGTCTTTAATTACAGAAGTACAAACTTCTGCTGAAGCTAAGCTTGATAATCCTAAAAGGATAAGCGCCAATACCGTTTTCATTCTTGTCTCTCCATATTTTTGTTCGTTCTAACTTTTAAAAATTATCTACGAGGTCCTGGTCTTCCTGGTTGTCCTGGTCCTGGATATCTTGGTCCTGATCCTGGAGCATCTCTTGGTGGTTCTCTTGGATCGCGTGGAGCTGGGTATGGATCACGTGGGTAACGAGGATATTGTGGTTCACGTGGAAATCTATCGCGATTATGATCGCGGTCATGTTCATGGTCACGGTCTGGGTAGCTTGGAGGGTATGACGGTGGATACGAAGGCGGGTAATTTGGTGGATAAGACGGAGGGTAGCTAGGTGGATACGAAGGCGGAATTGGTGGAACTGGATAAGCAGGACCTATGTTTTTTACAGCACAGATTGCGTTGCCATATCTTCCATATGATTGATAGTCAGATAATTTTTGACGACAATTCCAAGAGGCATCATCACAAGCTGCTTGAGCGGAATATGATGAGCTCGTAAAGCTATCGTAATCATAGTTATATTGATCGCGAATCACAACAGTACAAAGTTCAGCTTGTGCAACTGTCCCTAGTAATAAAATAAATAAAGCGAGTATTGCTTTCATAATCTTTTTCTCCATGAAATTTAGATCTATTATCTTTGGTTTATCGAAGAAGTGAAATTTATGCAAACCGTGAATTGTAAATCATGTAAAAAAGGGCCCTTATTGGGCCCTTTGTAAGTATTTTTATTAAGCAGATAGCTTTATGGAATCATTATGGCACTAGTAATTTAAGAACTCGCTCAGATCCAATTGTGCGAATGAAGCCTGCTAATTTAGGACCTTTTTCCAATCCAATAAGCTTCTTATAAAGAAGTGTGAAGACTTCCATAGGTTCAAGTTCGAGAGCATTGATCATCTCATACATTTTTTCATGAAGTGTTTTATCGTCTGCGATATTAGTCCATTCAGATTTTAAAAACGCCTGTAGTGTATTTAAAAAAGCTGTTTGTTTTTCACTCATGTCGATTTTAAAGACTTCTTTATTAAGTGAGAATTTAAATTCTTCAGGTGCTGAATTTTCAATCCAGTAGGCAGCTCTTTGAGCACGCTCAGAAAAGCGTCTTTCATCGCGATCGTTTTTAATTTCATTATTATAAAATCCTCGTGTTCTTTTAACGTCGAGGTCATTTATTTGGAGAACGTTACAGAGGTGACGGAAAGCTGGTTGGAATGGCATTTCAGTTGGGTGCTCGCCAATTTGAGAGAGTTCGTAAACTCTTTTTGCCATCGCAACTTTTTTCTCATTTCCAGCTTCTAGGCCATAAGCCAGTCGCTCCATTCTATCGAAGTCTTCGTAGTTTTTGATAACATCTAAATCAAACGATAGTCCAAAGTCGATATTGGTTTTATAACTAGCAAAAATCCAACGAACCATTTCTGGTTCATATACATCCAGAACATCGTTAACTGTAACGAGGTTTCCTTTTGATGAACTCATTTTTCCGCCCATGCCTTTAATAGACACGAAGTCGTATTGCAGATACATCGGAGCTTTCCAGTCATAAACTGCAGCCACGATTTCTTTAGCCGTCGTAAAAGATCCACCTTGAGAAGAGTGGTCTTTTCCACCTGGCTCAAAGTCTACTTTTTCAAATGCCCAACGCATCGGCCAATCCATTCTCCATGGAAGCTTCACTCTTGTCGTTGTATTGAGATCAAGTGAGTTCGTGTGTTTACATTCATCAAACTCACAGTGATAAGTAATTTGAGAATCTCCATCATAGTTCGTAACGGCCGTTTTATCGCGGTTACATTTTTCGCAATAAACAGACACTGGCCACCAATTTTCTTCAAGAGGAGTTGATCTCCACTTGTTTAAAATTTCAGCAATTGTATGTTTTGCTTTTAGTGTCTTTTTAATTTGGTCTTTGTAAACTCCACCGCGGTATTTAGTCGATTGGTAAATCGGCTCAAGTTCGATACCCATTTTTTTTAATTGTGCTTCAAAACTTTTTTCATGGTGAGCAGCATATGAAGGGTGATCACCAAAAGGATCTGGAGTGTCAACTATCGGTTGAAATAAAAATTGAGCAAGTTCGTCTTGTTTTGGAAGATTGGCAGGAACTTTTCTAAAAGTATCATAATCATCCCAAGAAAAAATAAATCGAACTTTTTTCCCACGCTTTTTTAATCCACGAGCAACAAGTTCAGTTGTCATTACTTCTCTAAAGTTTCCGAAGTGAACAACTCCAGAAGGAGTGATTCCGCTTGCGAGGGTATATATATCTTTATCTTCTTGGCGGATAAGTTTATCGGCCGTTAGGTCTGCCCAGTGAACTGCATCGTTAAGTGCTTGTGACATTATTTTTTCCTATGTGACTTTATGCGATTCCTAATTTTTCTTTTAATTGATCTTCTGTGACAACGCCTTTAACCACGGCCATTCTTGTTACTAATAATGCATTTTGACCAATGATACGGTCACCAGCAAGGCAAAGCGAGAGATCAATATGTTTTTGGTTTTTAACTTCTGAGTATTTTACAAATTTTTTAAGAAACGTTACAGCTTCATCAAAACTAAGTGTTGGCGTCATACGGATATTCCTTCAGTGGTAAAGTGATGAGATTTCAGCTAATCGATTAGATAGTAGTTGAATTAGCAGGAGTTGAAAACATCAAAGAAATCAAAAAGGTTCCAGGAACCTATTGGGAAAAGGTTCCTGGAACCTTTTGAAGGTAGTTATATTGTGATTTCTTAATGGCCTAAATAGGCTTTTTTAATCTCTTGATTGTTTAAAAGATCTTTCGCAGGTCCTTGAAGAGAGACTTGACCATTGGTTAAAACATAAGCTCTATTGGATACATTTAGAGCGAGAAAGGCATTTTGTTCAACTAGTAAAATCGTCATACCTTTTTGATTAATTTCTTTGATTGCTTTAAAAATTGAACCAACAAGAATAGGAGCAATTCCTAAGGACGGTTCATCTAAAAGTAGGAGCGCGGGTTTACTCATATACGCTCGAGCAATGGCCAACATTTGTTGTTCTCCACCTGAGAGAGTTTGAGCAAGTTGTGATTCACGCTCTAAAAGTTTTGGAAATAGAGAATAAACAAATTTAAAATCCTCTTCTATTTCAGATTTATTAGATCTGAGATAGGCTCCCATCTCTAAATTTTCTCTAATCGTAAGATTGGCAAAAACTTGGCGACCTTCTGGGGATTGAGCAAGGCCCCTGCCTGTTATTTTATGGGCCGGCAATTTATGGATGGCCCCTCCGTTAAAGAGTATTTCCCCAGAGCTCGGTTTTAATAAACCAGAGATTGTATGGAGAGTTGTCGTTTTACCAGCTCCGTTTGAGCCTAGTAACGTTACGATCTCGCCTTTGTAGAGCTCAAGATTAATATTTTTTACGGCATGGATGGCACCGTAATGAGTATTTATATTTATAAGTTCAAGAATTTTTTCATTTCTCACAGAACACCTTCAATGTCGGCGCCTAGATAAGCTTCAATGACTCTTTTGTTATTTTGAATTTCGCTGGCCGATCCAACGGCAATTAAATGGCCATAATCTAAAACAAAAATTTTCTCAGCAATTTCCATCACTAGCTTCATATCGTGTTCGATTAATATAATAGCAATATTGAATTGATCGCGAATAAGGTGAATAAGTTCTGTTAAGTCTTTGGTCTCAGTGGGATTCATTCCTGCAGCTGGTTCATCTAGTAAGAGTAGTTTTGGTCCAGTCGCTAGGGCTCGGGCCATTTCTAATTTTCGTTGTTGACCGTAGGCTAAGTTTTTAGCATAAAAATCTTTTTTTTCAGCTAGGCCAAAAAGTTTTAGAAGTTCAATGCATTCAAGCTCAATCTTTTTTTCCTCTTCTATAAATTTTTTGCTTCTTAGTATACCGGCCCAAAAACCGTATTTAATGCGCGTATGTTTAGCGAGCTTAATATTATCGAGCACTGACAAATTTTTAAACAGACGAATGTTTTGAAAAGTTCTAGCAATTCCTAATTCAGTGATGGCACTTGATTTGGTATTTTTTAAATCATTTTGATTAAAGCGTACACATCCAGTTGTAGGTGTATAAATTCCAGTGATGGTATTAAAGAGCGTAGTTTTTCCTGCGCCATTAGGGCCAATGACCGCTACAAGATCATGAGGAAAAACTTTTATACAAACATCACTCACGGCCGTGAGTCCACCAAATTTCATTGTGACATGTTCTAAATCAAGTAAGGGAAGTGTATTGCTCACTAGGCCCCTCCGGATTTTTTGAAATGCAATTCATGGGCACCGAACAAACCTTGCGGTCGAATGAGCATTAAGATTATTAATAGGATGGGAAAAATTGTCATGCGCCACTCAGCGATCGTGCCGCCTATATAGCGCAGAATTTCTGGAACAAGAGTTAAAACAACTGCTCCAATAACTGATCCAGTAACTGATCCTTGGCCACCTAAAATCACCATCACGAGAATGATTACACTCCACATGAAATTAAAATTCGATGGGTGAAGAAATTGTTGTGTGTGAGCAAATAAAGCGCCTGCAATTCCGGCGATACCAGCTCCAATAGTGAATGAAAAAAGTTTTGATTTAAAAAGATTCACCCCCATATTTTCAGCAGCGATTTCATCTTCTCTAATTGAGATGATGGCGCGACCAAAAGCCGATCTTTTTAAGTTAAACATGAAGAGTGTTATAATCGCCGCTACTGCATAGACCCAAAAAATATTAGCAAGGTGAGGGATATTGATAAAGCCACGCGGGCCTCCCACTTTTTCCGTCATCATAATTGTAATTCTGACGATTTCGCCAAAGCCCAAAGTGGCTATTGCCAGGTAGTCACCTTTTAAGCGAAGGCAGGGAACTCCAATAATAAGTCCACAAATGGCAGCGGCAATAAAGCCCACAACAATAGCGATAAGCATGTTGATGGGTCCTGGAACTGGAAGCGCGTAAAAAACAGTATAGACTGCACTGGCGTATGCGCCTGCTCCCCAAAAGCCTGCGTGACCTAAGGAGAATTGACCGCAAAAACCATTGATTAAATTTAGACTCAAGGTAAGCGTGATAAAAATTCCTGCGATTAAAAGAGTTTGTAGATAATAATCCACTTAAACTTTCTCCTTAATATTTTTACCGAGTATACCGGATGGTTTAACTAATAAAATAATGATCAAAATAAAAAATGAGACAGCATCACGAAAGCTGGATTTATATAAACCGGCTACGAGATTTTCAGCAATTCCTATAATGAATCCACCAAGGGCCGCGCCTGGAATAATTCCAATTCCACCGACAACGGCAGCAACAAAAGCTTTTGTCCCAAGATTCATTCCCATCATGGGCTCAATAGACATGGTATATCCCATAAGCATTCCGCCTAGGCCCGCAAGTGCAGCACCAAGAAAAAATGTAAAAGATATAATTTGGTTGGTGTTGATTCCCATAAGCTCAGCAGCTTCTAAGTTAAAACTTACAGCACGCATGGCCTTACCAATTTTTGTATAATGGGTGAGCCACCAAAGAAAAAACAGAACAAGCAATACAATAGCGAGAATGGCAAGCTGGACATTGGAGACGTTGACTTCACCGAAGTTGTAAATTTTTTCAGCAATAAAGGGAGGAATCGTTTTTGGATCTGCTCCAAAAGTAAGTTGTCCGAAATATTGAAAAAAGAGAGATGTTCCAATGGCCGTAATTAAAGCGGGGATACGTCCTGATTTTCTAATGGGACGATAAACTAATCGCTCGACAATGACGGCAATTAACCCGGAAGAGAGCATTGCTACAATGATAGCAATCGGCATTGGAAGATGTGCACGTATGGCATAAAAACCACACATGGCACCTATCATGAGAAATTCACCGTGAGCAAAATTCACGAGTCGAATTATTCCGTAAACCATGGTGTAACCCAAGGCCACTAATGCGTATAGTGAGCCTTGAGCAATACCGTTGATTAAATACTGAAGACAATCCCAAAGTAAGAAAGTGAAATTTTGATTCATATTTTTAACTAAGGATTAACTTTAGTGTGGAAAACAAATCCAGTTTCATTTGCTTCTAAAACAACTGCTGCTTTTTTAGGATTTCTATCTTTATCAAAAGTAATCAAACCTGTTACACCTTGATAATTTTTTGTAGCAACTAAGGCTGCATTGATATCAGATGGCTTAGATGATTTTGCTTTTTGAATAGCTGCATTCATGATTCCAACTGAATCGTATCCAAGAGCTGCAAATCCACCTGGTTTAACACCGTAAACTTTTGTGTATTCCTTTACGAAGTTTTGAACGATTGGATCTTTATCATCTGGAGCAAAGTGATTTGAGATGTATGAACCTTTAACAGCAGCGCCAGCGATTTCGAAAAGTTTTGGTGAATCCCATCCATCACCACCCATGAATGGCACGTTAATTCCAAGAGCGCGAGCTTGTTTGATAATTTGACCAACTTCAACATAATACCCAGGAACAAAAATAAAATCAGCGTTAGCTCTTTTTACTTTTCTTAAAAGAGATTGGAAGTCAGTGTCCTTAGCAACGTAAGTAAGCTCTTCTGTAGAAGCAAGTTTTCCACCTAGCTTTAAAAATTCATCTGTAAATGATTTTGCTAAACCTTTAGAGTAATCAGATGTGTTTTCAACAAGCACTAGTCCTTTTTTCTTTTTAAGAGTGTTTACAGCGAATTTAGCCATAACTACACCTTGGAAATCATCTGTAAAACAAGCACGAGAAATATAATCTCCAACTTGAGTTACTTTAGCGTTTGTTGCGGTTGGTGTGATAAAAGGAATTTTTGCCTCTTGAACAATTGGTGCAGATGCTAGTGCCAAAGAAGAAGTTGGCTCACCAATCATGGCAGAGATTTTATCGATGTTGATTAACTTTCTAGTCGCTGCAGTTGATTCGATAGCATCAGATTTATCATCTTCAATAACTAGTTCGAACTTTTTTCCACCAGCTTTTTTTAGTTTTTCATAAGCTAGTTTAATTCCATTTACGTTTTCTTGACCGAAAGTAGCAGTTGCCCCCGTAATAGGAGAAACAACGCCCACCTTTAAAGTATCAGCTGCAAATAGTGATTGTGACATAGCAAAAGTCAGTAAAATTGCCCACATTTTGTGTGATCCAGAAAAGAATTTCATTCAGCACTCCTTAGTAAATTGAAGTATATAACTTAGGTTTAAAAAATATTGATCGTAATAACAGTAACATCCTAGAACATGTTGTAAAGTCATTTAGTCGAGTTTGTTTTTCTTTTTAAGTCGCTAAAATAACTATTTTTATTGATTTGAATTTAGAATTCATTTTTTCCTTTTATAATATTTTAAACCTCGCGATTAACTTGCGTCGGATGGAGACCCTGAATGAATAAAGACGATTTTAAACAGACTTTGATTAAGCAGTACTCGGAATCAATTGAAGAGATCATTGTAGAAAGTGAATCAGTGTATCGTTCACACATTGATTACAATGAATTGGATTTTAGAGTTCGATCGCTAATTAAAGCTGCTAGAGTCGACGGTCTTGAAGAGACTGTCATATGGGACTTATTAGAGCACCGTGTTCCAGACTATATTAACTATTTGAGTGGAATGAAAATTGCTGCTTAATAAAGTAGAATTTTTTCTCTTTCATTATTATAATTATCAAAACCTTGGGTTTCGATTTTTCTAAGATCCTCCAGAGATCCAAGGTTGTTCACCCAATGACGAACTTCATCTGTTCCGTTGATTAAATCAATGGCCAGTTTGTGAAATTCATATTCATAAGGGCGATTGTGAAATTCAAATTTTTCACCTAGTTCACGTTTAAACTCTCGGCAAATCATTTGCGAGACACTCCACGATTGGAATTTTGCGTTTTCTGTTGGATGAATATGAATTCCTCCACAGTTTAATCCTTGATGTTTTTGAAAAGTGGGTAAAAAGATAATAGGGCGAAGATTAAATCCTTCAATTAATCCTTCTCCGTGCAAGCGCTTTTTCAAACGGTCACAGAATGAAAATGATTCAATCCCCGGGAATCCTGCAACTTCGAGTGCTCTCGTTGTTCCTCTTCCTTCGGAAATATTTGTTCCTTCAAATAAAACTGTTCCTGCAAAAGTAATGGCCCCTTCAGGAGTAGGAAGATTGGGAGATGGCAAAACCCAAGGCAGTCCAGTGTCTTGCCAAAAATGAGATCTACTCCAATGCTTCATGGTGATTACTTCTAAATCACAATCGGTGTTTAGAATTTTTTTCCCGTACATTCCCACTTCACCCATGGTAAGAGAATGGCGTTGAGGAATCGGGTAGCGGCCAACGAAAGATTTATAATCTGGTTTCAAGATACATCCTTCAATCATTTCTCCACCCACTGGATTTGGGCGATCAAGAACGACGATTTTAATATTTTTTCCCACACATTTTTCCATCAATAGGGAAAGTGTAGAGATGTATGTATAAACGCGAGTTCCAACGTCTTGCAAATCGACGATCATAGTTTCTATGCCTTCTAGCATTTCATCAGTTGGCGTTCTCGTTTCAGAATAAAGTGAATAGACGGGAATTTTAAAATAAGGATGAGTGTAGTGAGTCGTTTCAACCATATTGTCTTGCACGTCAGTGACAAAGCCGTGTTGCGGTCCGAATAATTTTATGAGTCGTTTTCCAAAAAGATTTTGAAGTAAAACAACACCTGTGTTGAATTGTGAATCGATAGAAGCACTATGACAGAGGTAACCAATATTACCTTTGATTTTGTCTTGTAAGGGTTTTTCTGTAATTAAGCGCTCAAGTCCAGTGATTACTTTTGTCATGAAAACTTCCTAGATTCCTTTCAGTGAAAATTTTGAATTCCCTAATTCTAAGTTTAATAACGAAAATATTCTACATATTTATAGAAAATAAAGTGCTCATATTCCTGACAGTCATCCAAGTGTCAGAAGACTGTCATTGTAATAGTCTATGTCGATTGTTAAAATTATCTATTAATGGCCCACTCACACACAAATATCACAGGGGGACAATCAATGAAGCAGTATCACGAATTGATGAAACATGTTCTAGAGCACGGAACTAAAAAAGAAGATCGCACCGGAACAGGAACTCTTTCTGTTTTTGGTTATCAAGCTCGCTATAATTTAGAGGAGGGATTTCCTCTTGTTACGACAAAAAAATTACATTTAAAATCTATCATTCACGAACTCCTGTGGTTTCTTCAAGGCGAAACTAATATTAAATACCTCAAAGACAATGGTGTTTCTATTTGGGATGAATGGGCTGATGAAGATGGAAACTTAGGTCCAGTTTACGGATCACAGTGGAGAAGCTGGCATGGAGCTAACGGGGAGACGATCGATCAGATCACTTCGGTTGTTAATCAAATTAAAAAAAATCCTGATTCTAGGCGGTTAATTGTTTCAGCGTGGAACGTCGCTGAAATTGAAAAGATGGCGCTTCCGCCATGTCATGCGTTTTTTCAATTCTATGTGGCCGATGGAAAACTTTCTTGCCAACTTTACCAAAGATCTGCAGACATTTTTTTAGGTGTGCCATTTAATATTGCTTCCTATGCTCTTTTAACAATGATGATGGCCCAAGTTTGTGGATTAAGATGTGGCGATTTTGTCCATACGATGGGCGACGCTCATCTTTATACAAATCATATTGAGCAATCAACATTACAACTGGGAAGAGATTTTAGAACACTGCCAACGATGAAAATTAATCCTGAAATAAAAGATATTTTTGATTTTAAATTTTCTGATTTTGAACTTACTGGATACGACCCACATCCACATATTAAAGCGCCGGTAGCAATATGATTGTTTCAATGATTGTGGCCATGGGACCTAAAAGAGAAATTGGCAATAACAATAAATTGTTATGGCATATTTCAGAAGACTTAAAAAATTTTAAAAAAATCACGAGTGGTAGGGCCATAGTGATGGGGCGAAAAACTTTTGAGTCCATTGGTAAGCCTCTTCCAGATCGAGTGAATATTGTTTTAACTCGCGATGAAAGTTTTAGCCTTCCAGGTGTTTTTACGATCAATGATCCTATGATGGCATTTGAAGTGGCCTTGGATTATGAAGATGAAGAAGACAGTGAATTGATGGTGATCGGAGGCGAAGAAGTTTTTAAGCTTTATATGCCATTCGTTCAAAAAATTTATCTCTCTGAAGTGGAATATTCAGGTCCAGCTGATGCTTTTTTTCCAGAGCTTCTAGGCGAGTGGAAAACTCTTGAATCTACTCAATTCGAAAGTTTTAAATTTCGTGTTTTAGAACGGGTTTAATTTCTAAATTTTCCGGGACAAGTAGATGTTTCCCAACTCGCTTCTCGAGGCCCGTAGATAAAAACTAACGAGCCTCCCGACTTAAGTTTCATATCCTCGTCGGATTCACCTTTTAATAAATTGATAACTTGATCAATCATGGATGGACTGACCATTGGGCATCCGCTCGAGAGCATATAAGCTTTAGATTTAGTCATCAGGTAGTGTTTATGAATCACAACATCGCGTACACATGCATTGTCATTGATGTCTTCTTCAATTCCATGAATCACAAGGCTTCTTCCAAAATCTGAAGCGGGAAAATCTTGACCAGCTACAAAGAATCCGCTTGATGAGGCCATGGAATTTATCGTATTGCTGAAATATTTAATATCTCTAATTGTATTTTTATTTTCTTTCATCTTAATATTAAAAAATCCTGCTTTGTAGCGTCCGTGTGCTACGGCCATCTTTAGTATTTCTCCAGACTTTCTATCTATGACATACATACGCTTTTGATCGCTTGGAACTGTATAATCAATGAGTGCAAAATATCTTTTATCATTTACTTCTATTGTGGGATTGGCATAGCAGCGGTTAAAGAATTCTTCAGAATGTGATGATTTTAAGAGAAACTTATCATTTTCGTGATTTTCAAAAAAACAGCGCACATGGCTTAGCGCCTTTGTGTTTTTTGAAACTTTACTCAACTTAGCCTCAATTTTATCCCACGCCAAAAACTGCTGGGAAAACGCAGAATGGGAAAGTGAAATTAAAAAACATAAAAATAAAAACTTGCTTGGCATAGTCTTTTCTCCCTAGATGTTGGTGTGTCTTGTATTAAAATATGAGGAATTTGAATAGGCGTTATTTTAAAATGATTTGCATAGTTATTTACTATTTATCAAAAGAGAGGGCCCAAATTTTTTAGGAAATAAGCTTTAATTATGTCCTGCTGAGAGAGCATCTTGAATATCTAGCAAGTTGTCTTTTTCGATTTGTTTTTTGGATGTGATTAAGCCGTGAGGTTTTAAATTACAGTATATTCTAGCGGTATCTGTTATGCGTTCTTCTTCGCGCTTAAATTCCAGGTAAGGAACAAAGTTACCATAGCCTTTTATAAAAAAGCTCGTGTCTCCATTTTTAAAACTATAATTTTGTGACATGCGAGGACTATTGCTGTCTATATATCCAATCTCATAACCATTTGGACCAGCCACAATTCCTGCGATTAACCAAGCGTGACTAGTGATGCCTTTGATTTGCAATTTTTCGTAGGCAATTTTTTTCTTAACACTTACGTAGTTAAAAACTTCATTCATCATACTTGATAGCAAATTGGCCTCTATTTTTGTGTCGCCTTTTAATCCATCCATCCAGCCACCTAAAACGACTCCATCATAAAGCTGCCAGCTATTTAATTCAGCTTGAATAAGTTTTTGATTTTCAGTTGAGAACTCTTCTAAATTGGCGTATCCGGGAATGACAACGACTGATTCCCCTAAACGAACTTGGTAAATGAGATTTTGTATCTCTCGAGGGTTTTTTGGTTTAGCTAGATCAGGTCTGAATATTGAGAGGTATAAAATATTGCGTTGAAAGCGTGAGTGCCACCAACATACTCCACCATTAAAGAGGCCACCATCGTTTTTAAAGGCCATTAGGTTAACGGACTCACTTGAGAGGTCTTGGATGATTTCTTTGTCACTGGGACGCTCACCAAAGCGGCCACAAAACTCAGCCTTCGTTTGTGGCATCGTGGAGGCAAATGAAGTAATAGTTAAAAGAGATACGCATACTAAGATTAAATTTTTCATCTTAATAGTGTCAGTTATCTAAAAGCGACTAGACCACTAAAATAAACTAACAGGATTAATATGGTCAAGTATCTAGTCCTCTATAATGAGATCATTTTTGATTTCATTTTCAACGGGTGTTGACCCATCTGCTGGAAAGTATTTTTCCAAAACTAGGGCCACTGCATTGATAGAATTTTTTAATCCCTCAATAAATTGGTCTTGTTGGATTTTATCAGTAAATTCTTCGATGATATCATCCCAAACTTTTGGAAGGACTAATTTATTAATTCCAATATCAGTAACGATTTTTATTTTCTTTTCCATAACAGAAACCAAAATTAAAACGCCGTTATGATTTTTTGTCGTATGAAGGTTGTGGTGAAAAAAAGCTTCGTAAGCGCGTTGCTCTACTTCATGGTTAATTTCAGCTTTAGTAATAAGCAGTCTTTTAATGGCCGGAATATGTCCTAATAAATAACCTACATAAAGGCCTGGAAGTTGTATCCATAAAAAGTAAATAGGATTGATTATCGTTAGTGGTGAAAAGTAGAGGATAATTGAAAATATAAAGGAAACAATAATGGCCGCTCTAAAATGAGCTGCAGGGTAAAGATCACTGTGGTGAACAATCATGGGCATGATTTCACTTTTCGTTTTCCCTTCGGCTTCATTGATTAAACTTTTTATTAGTAGTCTATCTTTTTTACTTACGATCATCATATAATTGTCTCACTTTTTTATTTTAATTTTTACCAATCACCTGAAGCACCACCGCCACCGAATCCGCCGCCGCCGCCTGACCAGCCACCACCGCCACTAGAGCCCCCTCCACCAAATCCTCCGCCTCCGAATCCACCAAAACCGCCTCCGCCAATAAAAGGACCACCGCGGCCGCCACCATTGGGGAAAACGTATTGCAAAAATCCGATAAGTAAAAAGAGTACTAAGATAATAAAGACAGAATTTACTTTTCTCTCGTGACGGGGTTTGACTGCATTGCCAGAAAATTTTAATTCAACTCCTGCTGTGCGGGCCATGAGAGAAAGACCAAGTGCTACGCCATTGTCGCTGTCACCCTTTTTAAAAAGTGCGCGAACTTCATCTAAAATATGTCGAGATTTTAAATCAGTAATGCTGCCTTCAAGACCTCTGGCCACTTCGATGCGCATTTTATGTTCGTCAGCAACGATGAGAAAAAGGGCTGCTCGGTCATCACCTTTTTTTCCAAGTTTCCATTGATCAACCACCTTTATGGCATAACCTTCAAGAGATTCATCTTTTAATTTATTTATGATGAGAACTTGAAATTGTACTCCCGTTTTTTCATTTAAATCAAAAAGTGCTGCAGATATAGCTGCACTTCCTGGCTCACTTAAAAAGCGCGCAAGATCGACGACGGGACCTGTGAGACTAGGCACATCCATCGCAAAAACAAATGCGTTGGATAGTGCCAAAAATAAAAAAAGAGAAAGAGAAAGTATTTTTTTCATTAATTAAAATTTCACGCTTGGCGCTTTTTGCGCTTCTTCAATATTTTCTACTTGGAATTGCGGTTTTTTAGCTAAGTGTAAAAAGATTCCGTTGTACCAAGAAGTTGGAGGTACAGTGATAAGGTTATTTAGTTCTTTAATCGCTTCAATATAACGATTGCGGGCCACAGTAATTCTGTTTTCTGTTCCTTCAAGTTGAGATTGAAGATCGCGAAAATTTTCATTGGCCTTAAGCTCTGGGTATTTTTCAACAACAACCATTAATTTTGATAAGGCCGAAGATAGTCCACCTTGAGCTTGTTGAAATTTTTTCATATTTTCTGGAGTCAATTGATCGGCCGTAAAGTTAACTTTTGTCGCATTTGCTCTAGCTTCAACGACTTTAGTAAGAGTTTCTTGCTCGTGTTTTGCATAACCTTTGACGACTTCAACTAAGTTTGGAATAAGGTCAGTTCTTCTTTTGTATTGGTTTTGCACTTCGGCCCAATCAGCTTCCACTTGGTTAGCAGCTGTAGGAATACTTTGCATCCCACAAGAAGTGAGCATTAGAGAAATAAACAATAAAGGTAATACTGATGATAATCGAAGAACATATTTTTTCATAAACAACTCCATGGGATTTAAACTATAATAAAGCTTATGACAAAGATCCAAAAAAGTGAACTACTCCTTCCTGTCGGAAATATGAATATGTGCCTGGCCGCCATTCACAATGGCGCAGATGCAATTTATGTAGGCATGCCTCATTTTAATGCTCGTGGACGCACTACTGATTTTTCAGTTGATGAGCTAAAAGAAATGATCCAGACATGCCATCTCTATGGCGTGAAAGTTAATCTTGCTTTTAATGTTGTGATCTTTGAAGAAGAGTTTATTGAAGTTATTGAACTGCTCAATCTCGTCTTACCATTGGCCCCAGATGCCATTATCGTGCAAGACGTGGGTTTGGCTAGGTTAATTCGCGAAATTGCCCCCCATCAAATTATTCACGGTTCAACTCAGATGACTGTTACTAATCACGAAGCTATGACTTTGTTAGATGATCTCTCTATAAAACGTTTTGTTTTAGGTAGAGAAGTAAGTATTCCAGAAATGAAAGCTATTAAAGAAAAAACTGATCGTGAGTTAGAAGTCTTCGTTCATGGAGCATTATGCGTGGCCTATTCAGGTCAGTGTTTTACTTCTGAAAGCATTGGAGGACGTTCTGCAAATCGAGGTCAATGTGCTCAAAGCTGTCGATTTGAATACGATCTGATCGTAGATGGTGAGATAAAGGAATTGGGCGACAAAAAATACCTGGTCTCACCAAAAGATCTTTGTGGTATTTCCCAGATTCCTCAACTCTTAGATTTAGGTATAGATAGTTTTAAAGTAGAAGGCAGACTCAAAACACCAGAATACGTAGCAGCTGCAGCAAAGAATTATAGAGAAGCTATAAATGCTAAGTTAAACAGTAAAAAATTTACTGACAAAAATATTGATGAAGCAAAACGAGAAATGGGCCTAACTTATTCGCGTGGATTTTTCTCAGGCTGGCTCTTAGGCGTTGATCATCAACAATTAGTAGATGGAACTTATGGCGCTCATAGAGGTATCGAGATTGGCGAAGTTCGCAGTGTTTTGCCAAAATTAATAAAAGTAATAGAAAATTATAAAAAATTAAAAAAAGGTGATGGAATTCTTTTTGCCAGCTCCGTGAATGGAAAAAAAATAGAATTAGGTGGAATGCTTTACGATGTAAAAAATAATGGAGAAGAAACAGAACTTGTTTTTTCTCGCGATTTTGATCTCTCTAAAATAAAATCTGGCTTTAAAGTGTATTTCAATCACGACTCACATGTTGAAAAAACACTTACGCAATCTTTTAATGACAAAAATTTGAAAAAGAGAATTCCAATTTCAATTGTAGTTGAAAGTAGAATAGGTGAGTCATTAAAATTAAAAGTAAGCGACGGTGAAAATTCAGTCCTAGTTAAAAGTACAACCATCCTGGAGCAGGCCCGCGAAAACCCTGTATCAGAAGTCGCTCTTTCATCAGAATTAGGCGCTTTAGGCCCAACTTGTTTTAAGCTTATTGATTTAAAACTTAACGGTGATAAAGAGATTTTTATTCATCAAAAAGAATTAAAAATTCTTCGACGTGCTTTTACAGATGAGTTAATGAATGCTCGAGTAAAAAAAGATGTTCCAGCATTGAAAGTTTCCAATTTGTTGCACTCAAATTCTTGTCCCAAATTAACAAGTCCCAAAAAACTAAATATTTTATTGCGTGAATTAAACCAAGTAAAAGACTTGCTAGAATTTTCAAGTGAAATCAAAGATATTTTAGGTATAGTTTATCTCGATTACGAATTTGGAAAAGAATACGCGGCAACAGTTATGTTATTAAAAAACGCTGGAATTAGAGTTGGAATTGCCACGACCAGAATCTTAAAACCCAACGAATATTACAATTTTAAAGTTATTGAGCGTGCTAATCCCGATGTTATTTTATGCCGAAATTTAGGGGCAGTTCAGTATTTTAAAGACAGCACATTTGAGTTGCGTGGAGATTTTAGTTTAAATGTTACCAATTCTTTAACAGCTAATTATTTTCTAACAAAAAATTTAAAATCTGTTTGTGCTTCGTATGATTTAAATGCAAACCAGTTAAATGATCTTCTTTTCAAAATGGATAGCGGAGCAATCGAAGTGACAATTCATCAGTACATGCCATCCTTTCATATGGAGCATTGTGTGTTTGCTGCTTTTTTAAGTTCGGGATCTAGTTTTCGTGATTGTGGCAAGCCTTGTGAAGAACACCGGGTTGAACTTAAAGATCAATTTGGCAATTTTCATCAGATTAAAGCAGATCAAGAATGTAGAAACACAATGTTTAATGCAACTTCACAATCAGCTGCCAAACTTATTCCAGCTTGGAAAAAATTAGGGCTTACTGAATTTCGTTTTGAAGCTTTGTATGAAAGTGGGGCGATGTTGAAAGAAAAAATTATGGCCTATGCTCATCTAATAAGAAACGATGCTCAATACGATGAAGGCTTAATGAAAAAATTAGGTGTTCTTGAAAAATATGGTGTTAGTGATAAAGTGTTCAATGCTAAAGAGCACAAAAACAGAAAACAAAATGCTTAAGAGAAATGACGCCCTCTTAAGCATTTTAAAGTATCAAGTCTTAGACTTTATCAGCGTCAGCATTTTCTCTTTTCATTTCTAATTTCAAAGATCTTTTACCAGCTTTTTTAATTTTTGCCGTCTCAAATTTACAGTTTTCAACTTCTTCTGGTGTTATAGTTACACCTTGGACAGATTTTCCTTCCATTAGTGGAGCTAGACAATCTTTTTTCAAACTTTTGTGATCATCTTTATGCTTACCTTTTGTGTAACCAGCAGCTATACAAATTTTTGTAACTTTTTTACAAGAGTGTTTTGGAACTTTTTTAGCTTCAACTGCATCTTCTTGTGCTGAAAGGGAAAATGAAAGAAAGCCAAAAAGTGAGAGGGTCAATAATTTATTAAACATAGTACCTCCTATAAAAAGATAATTCTCTCAGGAACCATAATATCAAATAACTTTTATTATAAAATGTCTTCTTTTCTTATTTCAGTAAATTTTCCAACACCAATATTGTCTAGTGATAAATTTCCAATCTTTTTCCTAATTAATCTCAGCGTTGGTAAGCCAACCGAAGCGGTCATTCTTCTGACTTGACGATTTTTCCCTTCCGTAAGCTCAATTTCTAACCAATAAGTTGGAATTGTTTTGCGGACTCTAATTGGAGGATCTCTTTCTGGTATTTCAGGTTGTGGATTTAGGACATGTACTTTGCACGGTTTAGTTTTGTAGTCGCCAATAAGAACTCCGGCTGCCAATTTTTTAAGCGCATCTTCCGTAGGTGTATTCTCCACTTGCACCCAATAGGTTTTTACTTTGTCATTAATAGGATTTAATAATCGATCAATTAAAACTCCATCATTTGTTAAAAGCAAAAGACCTTCGCTATCTTTATCAAGACGCCCGGCCGCATAGACATCTTTGGGCAAATTAAAATTGGCCAACGTCTCGTCGGGATTATCAGAAGTAAACTGACTTAAAATTCCATAGGGCTTATTAAAAGCTAGGTATAAATGTTTTTTCATTCTAGTATAGTCTCGTGAACTTTAAGCAAACTGTAAAGTTAAGTCATTTCGAAGGTGGTCTCTATGCTCTCATGGTTGCTTCAACTGAGAGTTTTCTTTTTTATTTTGCCGTCAAACAAAACGTCTCTTCACTTCAACTAGCACTTCTGTCAACTCTTCCACTCTTCATGGGTGCTATTGCTCAAATCATTGTTCCAAAATTTGTAAGTGATAGACACCTTGGATTAAGTGTTGTCTGGACTATGCTTTTTCAAGTTTTGGGTGTTTTAGGAATTCTCTATACCGTGGCCGTGCATTATAGTTTTAATGCTTTATTGTTTTATACCTGCATTCATTTCATAGGAGGATTAAGCTCAAGTCCTTTATGGATTGATTGGGCCGCGAGAATTATTCCCAAACGAAATTTTAGAAAATACATGGCCGGAAGGAGCAGTTATACCTGGTATTTAATTTTAATTTTTTATGTTTCTATGGCCCTATTAGGGCAATACACGACCTGGTTTAAACTAGTTTATGTTTTTATCATCGGGGCCGTTGCAAGAATTCTCTCCACTACAGTTCAAACGCTTATTATTCGTGGAGACTACTCAATCAACATATCTACTATTGCTCATGCAAAGAGTAAGGAAATCATTAATGAAGCCGATTATCATGTAATGTCACCAGATTTAAAAAAATACATTTGGACATTTATTATCTGGACTTCCATTTTTCGATTGGCCTGCTATGTAAGTTCACCTTTTTTTGTGCCTTACATGCTCAATGATTTAAAACTTTCCATGGCCCATTATGTGATTCTGTCCAGCATTCCTTATTTTGGAAGAGCACTTTTTTTCAATCAGTGGGGAAGAGCAGGTAAGTCATACGCCGCTTTTTTTGGAATTCAATTAACCATGCTCTATATTTCTTTTATTCCCATAGTGTGGATTATGACTCGCACTTATTACATTCTAATTTGCACCGAGATTTTGGCCGGAATTGCCTGGGGGGGATTTGAGCTCAATCAGATTTTAATGATACAAAATTTTATGCATAAAAAAATGCAAGAAGGCTCTCGTGTACTTTTAGGAATGCATATGGCGCTTACTAATTTTTTCGGAGTTCTGGGCGCCATAATTGGTTCTTATCTTCTTGATGCTCAGTATACATTTTATCAAGTTTTTCTTGTTTCTTCTTTTTTGCGCTTCTCAGTAGCTTTTCTTCTGGTGATCAAAGCGTCAAGTATGCGAAAAAGTGATTTTACTGTGAAGCATCTTAAAGGCTATCTAAGAAACTTCTTGCCACACGGGCTGTAGTTCATAATAATTGTTGATCAAACTACAGGGTTAAAAATGTTCAGACATTTCGCAATATTTTGTTTGCTTATTTTATCGATTGCCTTCGCTACAAATGCGCTTGCCAAGACGAAAAAAAGAAAATCGAAGAAGGGTGACAAAATTTCACACACGTATAAACCATCCAAACACGCGCGCAAATCACGTCGCTACCATCATGGAACAGGACCAGATTTAAAATCAATTACGACAGAGTCTCCTTATAAAGAAGATCCCAGCAACGGTGTTACTCCTGTAGAAACTAAACAACCCGGACTTTAAAGAGGTATAAATGAAAACTTTTCTTGCACTTTTAATTCTTGCCCTTCCATTAAGTTCATTTGCTACTGTTATTACTTTTCAATGTAAATCTGCTGAAGTTGAAGGCATTCATAAGTTTGATGCAAAAGGTGTTGTGAGCGTCGACGAATATAATAATGTTGAAGGTGTCATTTCTCTTCAAACTCAAAAAGCTCAAGCCGAAGGTTCTATTCAAATTTTTGAAGAATTAAAAATTCAAGGAACTCATCAACATTTCGATGCTGGAACAGTTTCTGAAAATTCATTTGATCAACTAATTCTTTTTACGAACGACACAAATTATATTAAATCTCTAAATCTTCTTCTAGATTTTCAAGCGAATATCGCTTCTCAGATTTTTTCTTTAGATAATTTTCTTTTTCGATCAAATTGTTTTGTAACTGAATTAGTAAAATAAAAAAATAAAAGCAGGTCAGTTATCATAGGCTGATCTGCTTTTTGCCACTCGATTATTCATAATTCTAAATTGTCTTAATAAATCTTCTGATACTTTTTTATTTTCTAAAACTTCTAATGCATAAGCAATTGCTTCAAACGTACATACACCGTCATCGCGAACTCCTTTTCGGAGTTTATATTCGCCTTTAACACTGTCAGATAATTTCACACATAAAATTTCGGACAATCCAGGCTCGCGTCTTTTTACTTTTTTAGCCTGATTCCAAGTTCCGTCGGGAATAATTAAGTGATATGGACCTGGATGCGAAAATATAAATTCTGCATTTAATTCCAGAGCATCTTCATCTGGAAAGAGATAGAGTGGGAGAGAGTCGGGCGTAATCTTTAATTTAGAAATGGTAAAAGGATCATTGGGCAATCCCCTTTGAAAAATTTCGGAATTTGAAAGTGTAAGAGGCGCAAGCTTTGCTGTATTCGAAGTAAGATGCTTTTCACGATGATGCATGATAATTGAAACTCGAGTAAGAGTTTCATGCATGAGAATTTCATCACAAAAACATAAAATCTTATTAATTTGACAACGAAGACAACGCTTGCCTTGAGTGGATCTTCTTTTACTCATATTGATGTCTTATTTTCAATTTCAAGATCTAACTTTTTAACAGCATTGCTAATCATATGAAACGCCTGATCTTTAATGGTATTTGCATCTTCTGCCAACAATCCTTTAGTTTGAATAGGAGGTAAGACTTCAATCAAAATAACTCCGGCCTGCCATTTTTTTAAATCTAAATGTTTTGTATAAGTGCTTATAGCAATGGGAACAATAGGAACTTGAGCTTTAATTGCCGTAATAAAAGGACCTTTTTTAAAAGGCAGTACACCGCGACCTTTTGATCTTGTTCCTTCTGCCATAATCCAAACGGAAACATTTTTTTCACGAATAGTTTTTGCGGCGACATCCATGGCCTCGAACGCGCGTTTTTTATTTTTTCTATCGATTAGTATATTTCCAGCTAACCAAAAAAATTGACCAAAAAATGGAATGAATATAATAGATTTTTTTCCAATAGTGACGGTATTTTTTGGAAGTGTGTATCCACCGGGAAAAATATCCATATTGTCCTGATGATTGCTGATAAATACACATGGCCGTGCTGGATCTAGAGTTTCTCCATTTCGAAGTTCAATTTTTACTCCTAAGATATGGCGTCCCATACTTATATAATTGGCAGCTACTTTTGTATTTCTTGTATCGAAGGGACGAAGAATTCCTACAACAATTCCAATAAAACAGGAAAAGCATACCCAAAGTGTACATAAAATTATTCTTGGTATTTTTAAAAACATAACAAATTTTCCTTAATGATATCTTCTCGTTTTTTTACTTAAAGTTGCCTTATCTATATAGGTCTGCGTGACCTTTGCATCACTATGATTTAAATAATCTCGGACGTAAAGAAGATCCAAAGTCTTTATGTATAGGTTAGTCGCACAGGCCTTTCGAAAACTGTGTGGAGAAATTCCAGGAGTGACCTCTGCGCGCTCAATTATTTTCATAATTTGATTATAAAATGTTTTAAGAGAGTACGGCCTTCCCTCTTTATTTTGAAATAAAAAATCTGTCACAAATCGATTTTTTTCTAAGTAAAAATTTAAATTTTTAAATATTAAATCTTCTTTTTGGATAACTAACGTGTGTATTGAGCCACCTTTTCTAGTAAAAGTTATAATTTTTGCTGTCTGATCAAAATTTGAAATTTTTAGATAGCACAATTCACTTAGACGTAAACCTCCGTAGTACAAAAGATAAAGCATGAGGCGCTCTTTAGTACGAAATGTCTTATGTTCTATAATTTGAAACTGCTCTTTGGAGAGCATTTTGGTGGGAGTGACATCAATATCTTTGAGTGAAATAGCGTGAATTTTACTTTTAACAGGGTTTTTGCTGAACTTCTCAGAGGTGTCTTCGTTTACCTCTTTTAGGTATTGAAAAAAATTCTTTAAACTCGATAAATGCCTACGCCTACTTGAGACGCTCATGGGTGTTTGAAACAAAAGTGCTGATCTCTCTGAGCGCTTTTTAAATAAAGTTTTAGAAAAAAGTATTTTAAACCAAAATAAGAAGGCTATTTGCGGATTTCTAACCGCTTCTTTAAAAATGGGACCTCCGTTGCTTAAAAATTCTTTATAACGCCCTATCATTTCACCATTGGTTTTTGAAAGCTTTGAGTGCTCGTGGAATTCAATCCACGTAAAAAATTTTATCAAATCTGCCCTATAGTTTCTTATAGTATGTTCCGATTTATTCAGGCGAGATAAGTTGTGTAGATACGCATCCATCATTTCTAGATGAATAAGATTGAGCTCTTGCAATT
Source organism: Bacteriovoracaceae bacterium (assembly GCA_947446575.1). Classification (GTDB taxonomy): domain Bacteria; phylum Bdellovibrionota; class Bacteriovoracia; order Bacteriovoracales; family Bacteriovoracaceae; genus Bacteriovorax. The sequence goes on from CANFHC010000008.1 coordinate 145,285, forward strand.
TTCCAATCCTTTGAAAAAATTCAATTTAAAAGTTACATATAATTTCTATTATATGTAACTTTTAAATTTTAAGTCAATGTTATTGTTGAGAAATCGTTTAAATGGCTTTAGAGCTGTTTTTTGGGGTTGGGGCAATGTATTGGGTCTCCATCAAATAAGTGCAAGTATTTATAATTTAATAATCATTAATCCCCACGTATCGACAGTTCAAAAATCCACAGACCTGCAAGATTTTAAGCTTAAAATAGGCCATATTTCTGTAACCAAATCCTCTTCTCTTTAACGCTTTA
>CANFHC010000009.1 GCA_947446575.1 Bacteriovoracaceae bacterium
AGGCCCTCGTCAGGGCCTTTTTTTATTGAGCGTAGATTAACATTCCGCCTTTTATTCGATTGATCACCTCTACACTGTAGCGAGGATCAAGTGCGGGACATCCCCAACTCCGCCCAATTTTACTCCCCGGCTGGACATAATCCGCGGGGTGAATAACAATTTCTCTACTTCTGGCATTTGAGTTTGTAATTGAAAGACCGTCAAGCTTAAGTGAGTATCCATGACTACCTTCATATGTCTCAGCGGTTAAATAAAAACCCTGAGAGCTCTTTTCTGATCCAGGTTCGTTTGAAAATATAGTTGCATACCCATCATAATCTGGATCAGAGTTTTTTCCGTGCGCCACTAAATAGCGATCGACTTGTCCTGATAGCATATCTATAAGATAAAATCTTTCCTTAGAGTTGTGTTGAGAGAAATCAATCACACCCAAAGTTGATTTATTTTTAATTCTTGCTTTATTGGCATCAAAATAATTTATGGCCTTCGTAAGCAATGCACTTGGTACTTCATGATTAGGATCCAAGTGCGAATAAGAACTAGCATTTGAAGATGGTGGTATCAGTGTGCTGGGATCGCTTGGCGAACTAGTAGTACCTCCAGAAGTTCCATCTACCGCCGGTATATCAGTAACAGAAGGATCTGTTACTGTCGGCATTTTCGCACCCGAAGCGAAAGCTTGATTAAAACTTACGAGTAATAATGTTGAAAAAAGAAATAGGCGAAAGCTTGACGCTTTCGCCGTGATAGTATTTTGCCTCATCCTGAAGCTCCTTTATTAAATTTTTAGTTTAAAAGAAACCAATCATTGATTTCATGATTACTCTAATTGCAGGGTACGTACCAACACGAATAGGGGGTAATTTGGCTTAAGCCACTGAATGGGACTAGCAGTTAGGAAACAAATATTTTATAAGCAGTATCATATTGACGATTTTTAACGTCACCGATTTTTTTGCTTCTGCATAATTCGGAGATAAAATTACACCGAGAGAAATCATCACTGAAATGAATACGTATTATTTATTTTTGCGATTATATTCGCGAGTCTTGTTTAAGATCTCAAGTTGTTCTTTTGTCGATTTAGAAGAGGGGGCACTTTTAAGATCTTCATAATTGTTTTGATTGGTATCAGACTTCAAATATGCAGTGTCTAATTTAGTAACGTTTTGAGCTTGAGTATTAGTAGCATCAAGTTTTACAGGATCAAGTAAACGAATTATATCAGGTAACATAAACTCTTTATATGAGTTCATTTCGCTATCTTTAATCTTTCTATCTTTATGCTCCATTCCTTTATCAGATTTTACAATCACTGCGTGATCGCCTGGAACCATATCTTGTGGATGATCTCCTTCAATATGAACAGCTCCCTCTAGAAGTGCTACTTGAGTAACATCTCTACCTTCAATATTTAAAACATTGACCATAAGTTCAGTTCCTCTAATACCCATACTAACAAGTGGTGTTTTAATTTTTAATTGATCGGCATCGACAGATTTCGATTTAACAAATGCGCGCCACTGTCCTTTAATAATATTAAACTGTGCATTGCGATCGTTTTTGGTTCTGTATTCCCAGTTTTCAACTTTAAAATCTGAATTGGGGCCCAGGGTTACAATGGTAAGGTCTACCATTTCTAAAACGACAAAACTTTTTTCCGACGTTTGAATGAGGTCATTGTTATAAACTTTAGAACCTTTTTTTAATTCGCGATCACCGATATTAACTTTACCGGTAAGTGCTTTGATTTTCCCAAGGTATTTAGGAATTAGGGTGGATGTTTTTGGATCGAAGGTCCAATCTTTGTCGTTTTCAGCGGCAAAGGTAGTAGTGGCGAAACTTAAAATAAAACAAGACATAAAAATAATTAAATTCTTCATCTAATCATGATAGATGAAATCAAATTAAAATTCATTAAAATAAGAAACTGTGTCATTTCCATCTTCATTAATTATAAAATGTTGAATATTTGATGGCTTATATTTGTTTTTCAGTTCAATAAGCTTGTCTGGGTTCACTGGGCATAGGGCGTTTCCTTCCGAATCGATAAAGTTTCTTTTGACTAAGGCAGCTTTAAACTTAGCCTCACCTGACTTACTCGCAAACTTACTACAATTAATACTTTCATCCATTGAGGCGTCTATGTAATTTCTAAAATCGATTGGGTTTTTTTCTACAACTTGCCACTTAGAATTCTCACAAGCGACATAGGGACCTAAATTTTGATCGGCACCAAGAATATCGTCTGACTTTAAGAGCATATGATTCCAGAATCTCATTCCATTAAAATTGGCCGATAGGTCACCATATGAAAAGACACCTGTTGCTAATATATTTCCACCCAAAGCTGTTTTCTCTAAAAAGATCCCTTTCTTTAAAATCTTTTTAATGTCTTTTTCTTTTGAGTAATGTTCTTTGAAATAGGTAAAGCCCATACCAAACATATGTTCAAATTTATCAACGCCTATGATCTGGTCACCGATTTGAATAAGTGGACTTAAAGCTAGGGGACTATTGGCTGCTTTTTTTCTACCTAACAAATACCCATTAGTTACAGTCCATTCACTATAAATTGATTCTTTAATTGGAAGAGCGTTCTTTGCAATTGTTTCTTTGTAGAGGATTTCTTGAACTAATTGACCTTTACTGTGATTTGCAAAATATTTTCTTAGTTCTGTGTAAAGTGTCTCTTCATTACAATTAGATATTCTATTGGATTCATCAACAGCTGATTTTAAATAGTTATTGGCCAAAGTATTTACCGCGAAACTCGCGTCTATTAGATTGAGTGTCCTTGCTGTAAAGTTATCAGCTTCAGCAGCAATAACGAATTGAGCAGCCAATAGTAGGGGAAGAATAATTAATTTTTTCATAGAGCAATAGTAGCAGGTCCAGAGTATTCCACTAGAGAGGCTGTAGAATGTTCACAGTTTTTTCAATATTTTGCTAGACAGTTGTGAGGGGAAAACTGTAAACTTATTTAGATTAAAAACTTTTCTCATTAAGTATAGGAGGTTCTCATGATTACAAATTCATCATCAATGACAATCTCTCCTTTCGTTTACGCTTAAAACAGCTCTAGAGATTATTAAACCCTTATACCATTTATGACTTACTAATTTTACAATAATCAATCTGATTATTTGCTTGGATTATATGATTTTTTTTAAACAATTTTTCTTCATGGAGGCTTCTCCTCTTATAAAAAAAGGGAAGACTCAAGCAATAGTTGAGAGCGATATGCTCGCGTTGCCTGCTCACTTGGACCCACGATCTAAGACTTTTCCAGAAAGTGAGTTGGTCTGGAGTAGTCCTCGTGCGCACTTATGGTCGATAATAAAAATATCAAAATCAGAATTGCATCCGGCCTATAGTTGGTATTTTCTCTCCGCCCTATTTTCGCTATCAACTCCAATTCTTGTTAATCGTTTTGTCACAATGATTAGTCATGGAATTACAAAAGTGAATTTAGTTGAATCACTTAGCACTGGTGTGCTGCTTGGATTTTGCGGCTTTATGACGGGCTTTTGTTTACAACATTATTTTGTACACGCTTTAGGTGCTTATCAGATAGTCACCAATATTTTAAACAAAATACTTTTTTCCCACAGCTTGAAATTAAGCATGAAGGCCCGTGGAAGAAATCAAGTTGGAGATGTTGTAAATTATATGAGCAGTGATAGTGATGCTATCGCTGATTTTACTTTTGTTTTTGGCGATCTAGCTTCCAATATATTTATGATTATTGGTGTTGTTAGTATGCTTTTTTATTTTCTAGGACTCTCTGCCCTTGCGGCCTTAATTGCTTTTTTCTCATTAGCACCGCTAACTCGTTATGTGGCCACACGTTTTACAACTCTTGAAGAAGAAATGATGTCTCACCGAGATAAAAGAATCACTCTTATGACTCAGGCCTTGAATGCTATTCGATTGGTGAAGTATTTTGCTTGGGAGAAAAGTGTAGAAAAAGAAGTCATGGATATAAGAGATAAAGAACTCTTAAGTCGAAAACGATTGGCCCGATCAGAAGTTCTCTCCGGTTTAGGTTACATGACGGTTTCGACAGTGGTGCTTTTTATTGCCTTAGCAACACACGCTCTTCGGCATAAACCAATTGACGCTGCTTTAATTTTTACCTGTGTTTCGCTTTTTGGATTAATTGAAGGTCCATTTGGTGATTTGTCCCATTTAATTTCTAGGTTTACTAATGGGTATGTTGGAGCGGGAAGACTTATAAAATTCTTAAAAGAAGAAACGAGAGACAATACGGATTTGCCAATTAATAAGAATGGGATATCTGCAGGATTAGAACTCAAAAATGTGTCTGCTTATTTTTTGGAGCCAGAAAGTCCAGTATTAACCAATATTAATTTTAAAGTAAATCCTGGAGAGTCATTGGCCATTGTGGGTCCAGTGGGCAGTGGAAAAAGTGCACTTCTTTATACCATTTTGAATGAGATAAAACTCTCAGCTGGAAGTATTGTATTTAGCACTAATCAAAGACCTAAAATGGCCTATCTTCCTCAAGAAGCCTATATCATTAATTCGACAATGCTCGAAAATATTGTTTTTGGTGAAGACGCTTCTTCTGACGAAATCAATCAGGCCATTCTCATGTCTTGCATGGAAAAAGATTTATTAAATTTTAAAGGTGGACTAAAAACTGAAATTGGAGAAAAGGGAGTAAATCTCTCTGGTGGACAAAAACAACGAGTAGGTCTAGCAAGAGCATTCCTCAGCAACCCAGATCTCATATTATTAGATGATCCACTTTCAGCAGTTGATCACGATACTGAAAAAAGTTTATGTGAGCGATTAATTTTTGGAGGGTGGAGCCAAAAAACGAGAATCGTTGTTACTCACAGATTAGAGCATCTTCATCTTTTTGATAAAATACTTTTTTTACAAGAAGGGAAAGTGTTAGCTCTCGGTAATTTTGGGGACGTTTTAAAATCTTCCAAAGAATTTAACGAGTTTTATGCCGAACATACTAGGAATAATGGCCATGCCAAAAAAGATGAAATTCTTATCATTGAAAATACAGAAAAAGAAAAGGCTTCTCTTGTAGACGGTGGAAGAATTACTGAGGATGAAGATCGAGAAGTTGGAGCCGTTAAAAAAACAATTTATTTTGATTATTTAAAATCACTCGGAGGATCTAATTCCAAAACAAGTCCGTGGATATTATTCCTTCTTATTTTTGGTGCTCTCTTTGTTGCTGTTGCTCCTTTAATTCAAAGAGCGTGGCTTTCTTATTTTTCATCACATCAAGAAAGTTGGAAGTCGATTACGGCCATTGGTATTTATGGAATTATTGGAATCGTGGTTTTAATTTTAAGTTTACTAAATAATTTTTTCTGGCTTGACCGAGGAATTAAAGCGGGAAAAAGCATGCACGATAAAATGCTTAGAAGTGTTTTAAAGGCACCTGTACGCTTTTTTGATTCAACTCCTGTGGGACGAATTATTCAGCGGTTTTCAAGAGACGTTGAATCTGTAGATGTTTATTTACAATGGAGTTTTGTGAGTGTTGTGAATTGTCTTCTGCAAGTTGCGGTCTCGGTAATTCTTATTTTAACTTTAGTTCCTCTGATGATCGTGATTATTGTCCCTGTTCTCTACGCTTATTTTGTGATTCAAAAAAATTACAGAAATCCAGCTCGAGAAGCCAAACGTTTTGATAGTGTCGCTCGCTCTCCACGTTACTCGCATTTTAAAGAAACACTACAAGGCTTAGTCGTCATTAGAAGTTTTTCTAAAGAAGCTTGGTTTGTAGAGAGCTTTTATGACAAGTTAAAAGAAAGTCAGAGAATGTTTTACTCCCACTATATGTTAAATAGATGGTTTTCATCTCGCATACCATTGATTGGGGGAATTATATCTATGGCAACAGCAGTTGGAATCACAATGTCTGCTTATTACGGATTAATGAATGCTGGGACTGCGGGACTAGTGACGTTGTACTCTCTTTCCTTCTGGGGATACCTTAATTGGGGAGTGCGTATGTTTGCTGATATTGAAACGCGTATGACTTCAATTGAGCGCTTAAAGTATTTTGCGAATATTCCACCAGAAATGGATGTGATAAAACCTTTGATTCAAGCATTGCCTGTTGAATGGCCTTCAAAAGGTGATCTCGTCGCAAAAGATATAACAGTTCGTTATGCTCCTCATTTACCACTGGTTTTAAAGGGAATAAGTTTTAGAATTCCTGCTGGCTCGAAAGTAGGAATAATTGGAAGAACAGGTTCAGGAAAAAGCACCCTTTTTCAAACGCTTTTTCGTTTTATTGAATTGGAGGCAGGTATTTTATTAATTGATGATATCGACATTGCCACAATTCCGCTTGAGCGCTTACGAAAAAGCATGGCCATTATTCCTCAAGATCCTACTCTCTTTATGGGAACGATTCGAAATAATCTTGACCGATACAATGAATATAGTGAGGAGCAAATCAATAAGGTTTTAAGGCAGTCGGGCCTTTGGAGTATGATTAGCTCAATTCCTGAAGGGATCAATGCAGAAGTTATTGAAGGTGGACATAATTTTAGCCAAGGACAAAGACAATTATTATGTTTGGCTCGCGCCCTTTTAATGAATGCAAAAATTATTATTTTGGATGAAGCAACGGCCAGTGTTGATGTACAAACAGATGCTCTTCTTCAAAAAGTCATTAGAAAAGAATTAAAAGGTGTAACGATGTTAATCATTGCTCATCGTTTGGGAACAGTTAGTGATTGTGATCAAATTATAGAGATTGTTAATGGCGAATCAAAAGTTATAAAGGAATTTCATATAGACCTCATTTCATAATGAGTTCTTTTGCTCCAACAATTCCGAAAATGGGAACTTTATTTGCCACGGCCAAGATTTCTGAAATTTTTCTTCCATCTTTAAAAAATCCCCAATCGGATTTATCTTTTGCCAAATGCATTTCGTAACTTTTCCTTCTTCCAGTTAAAATATTGCTTAATGTTTCAATGGTAATCATTCCACCTAGGTCTTCATTAAAATTACTGGTTGAAATTTTAGCAAAGTTTTTAAAGCGGAAACCTTCTTGAATAAATGTATTCATGGCAAGTGCATCACGGTGGTCTAATTTTCCATTGGAGTAGGAATCTATAAAAAATGCAGTTAACGAATTTGTTTCATCATTGGCATCAACGACTAGATTGTATGTATTATTATCAACATCTGTTTTAACAGTTGCTAAAATAAACTCTGCCGCATTTGTCTTAGGAGCACAGAGAAACAGGAGGAAAGAAAGCAAAAACGAAAATGAAAGAAGCTTATTTTTGACAGACATTTATTCTCCTAGAGAAATGAAGAAGGCCTGTCAGGGTTTAACCAAATTTATCATTATTTGAATAATACATAAAAATTATTAGAAAAATAACTTGAAAGAATGCCATAACACTTTGAAATGCTAATGAGAGAACTTTTTAGCTGACTTGTAAACGATAGAAAATCCTTAAATAATAGAATGATGAAAATATCAATTATATTATTGTTCACTCTAATATCATCCACAGTATTTGCTCAAGCAGAGTCAGATGTTTACCCATACCGGACGACAACGGTCGGCGATGATAATGCCATGAGAGTTATCAATAATGGCAGTGCTGCCCTTTATGCTCGCATCGATATGATTAGAAGGGCAAAGTCCTCTATTGATATGGAATATTTTATTTTTAATCCAGACACCGCTGGAAAACTCGTAATGCAAGAATTAGCCGCAGCTGCCAAAAGAGGAGTCAAGGTACGAATCCTTGTTGATAAATCGATGGCCGTTTTTGCTCTCGATGAACATTACGCAAAAGTTTTAAAAGAAGTTGGAGTTGATGTAAAATATTATAATGCTTCACCTGCCGCTAAAATTTCTTCTGTTCAATTTCGCAATCACAGAAAACTCATTGTGCGTGATGGAGAAGAGGCGATTACTGGTGGCCGAAATATTGCGGATGAATATTTTAATTTATCAACGAGCTTTAATTTCCTAGATAGAGACGCTTCAGTTGAAGGCGCACCTGTTAAAGCAATGGCCGAAACTTTTGACCGATATTGGGGATCAGCAATTGTGGAAACTCCCGCAGTTGTAAGTCCACCAACTAAATCAATTTCCGGCGATGCAAAAATGGCCGGTCGAGATGAAGCTTATTACAAAACTCAGTTGAGTGAATACAATAAAAAATCTAAGCTTGCAGCAGATGCAATGATACAAACACCAGAGCAAAAAAAGGTCTTAGAATTTTTAACAAGCATTGGAGCACAAGAATTAGAAAAAAATAAAAAATATAATTGTCCGGAAGTCTCGTTTGCAACTGATCGTGAAGGGGCAAGTTTTAAAGAGCGACTGCAGTCAAAAAATTATAATGAAAATTATCGATTACTAAGAAAAGAAATTGCTAAATGGATGGATACAAAAATTAAAGATGAAGTGATTTTGGATTCTCCTTATTTTTTAGATAATGCCAACAGTGAAGAAATGGCAGAAAAATTATTGGCATCAAATAAAAAAATAAAAATTTTTACCAATAGTCTAGCTTCTACGGATGCCGTTTATGTTTCAACGGTATTTGCTGACACTGCCAAAAAATACACGCCGAATGATAATTTCAGTGCCAATATCTATAAGGGAAATTTTTCAGGTGAATCTGAACTTTATAGTGATGAAATAAGAAATTCAACATGGGGTACACATTCTAAGACGATAGTTTTTAGTAAAGATTCATTTATGATAGGAACTTATAATATCGATAACCGCTCTAATTTTTACAATACAGAAATGGCCATTTTTTGTAGTGGAAGTCCGGAATTGACTAAAGATGTAACTGATAATATTGATAAAAGAATGAGTAATAGTTTTCATTTAAATCACGAGGGCTTGCCTGATGATTGCTCTTCGATTTTAACAGGGGCCTCACCGATGAAGAAGGTGCTTTATTATTTAATAAAAATTCCTAGTCATCTTTTGCAATTTTTATTGTAGTTCTTTAATACCATCCTAAAACGCGATAACCTTTATCTGCCAAGCACTCATTGACGTATTGCTGCTTGAGCTGATCTGGACTAATGGCTCCAGATACTGCACCACCAGCTCCACCCATTGCGGCCCCTTGTGCAGCTCCTCGACCGATATCGCCAGTGAAAACTCCGGCCACTGCTCCAATGGCCCCACCAACTACGGCACCAAAGCCAGCTGACTTAACCATTTTTTTTCCTTCCGAAGATTCCAGATAAGTATCTGCTTGTTTCAAGCATAGATTTACATCGGCTTCGCTGGTCTCTTTGCCTTTCGCTTTCATTCTGTCGTTGGGATAAAGCTTGGGTCTGCTTGCACAAGCAGAAATAATAAGAAGGCATGAAAGTATTAAAATATTTTTTGTTTTCATATAATCTATTATCCTCGTAATTTTTTCTGTAGGCAAATGAGGCGAAAAAAGTGAAAATTTTCTCATTATGAAAAATCATGTTACTCGGTCATTTATTGATTTCTTTAATAATCTATCTGTTTCGGCCATTATTGCTGGTACTGTCGTGACTCTAGTTGGCATGACTAGTTCCGCTGTTATTGTTTTTCAAGCAGCAAGCGCTCTAGGACTTACTCCACTTGAGGCAAGCTCATGGTTAGGCTCTCTTTGTATAGGAATGGGATTTCTCACAATTTTTTTATCTCTCTACTACAAATCTCCTGTTCTTATGGCGTGGTCAACTCCAGGAGCAGCCATTTTAGCGACCGGATTAATAGGAGTGTCTTACCCACAAGCTGTCGGTGCTTTTATTTTTTCAGCCTCGCTGATTTTTCTTTGTGGCGTTACTAAAATTTTTGAAAAACTTATGAACAAAATTCCTTTGGGACTCTCTAGTGCATTACTTGCAGGGGTGCTTTTACATTTTGCTCTTGATTCGTTCACCGCTTTTAAAACTCAGCCTTATTTAATTGGAGTTATGTTTTTATCTTATTTATTTAGTAAGAGATTATTTCCCAAAGCTACTATGATGCTGGTTTTAGTAATGGGATTTATTGTTTCTTATTCATCTCAACTTCTGCATTTCAACCAAATTCATTTTTCATGGACACATTTTCAATTTATTCGTCCTGAATTTTCTTTGCCTGTACTTTTGAGTATTGGAATTCCACTTTTTATTGTGACAATGGCTTCCCAAAATTTAACTGGAATTGTTGTCATGCGTACGCATGATTTTCATGTTCCCATTTCTCCATTAATTTCGTGGAGTGGGTTGATGAATTTAATTACCGCCCCATTTGGAGGATTCGCCATAAATCTTGCGGCCATTACTGCGGCGATAGCCATGGGAAAAGATGCCCATGCACTTTCTGAAAGACGATATCCAGCAGCTGTTTTTTCCGGAATTCTTTATTTAATGATCGGATTTTTTGCGGCAACAGTGACTTCATTATTTTCAGCATTTCCAAAAGAAATGATTGCTGGAATTGCAGGGATGGCACTGTTTGGAACAATTTCTTCATGTTTGCATAAAGCTTTGAGTCATGATCAAGATAGAGAAGCTTCATTTGTGACATTCGCTCTCACTGCTTCTGGATTATCTTTTTTTGGAATTGGTTCTGCTTTTTGGGGGCTAATAGCAGGGCTTTTAACTCAATTTTTGCTTGTCACTAATAAAGAAAAATTGCATGCTGTTCGTAAATAAAATTTCATAGATTCAACTTACATTCCTGGAGACCCTAATGACCCAGTCACGATTTAAACGTATTGTTACGCCAACTGTTCTTATTGCGGCACTTGGATATTTTGTCGATCTTTTTGACATCACTCTTTTCGGTGTTGTACGTGGTCCTTCAATGTATGCTTTGGGAATTACCAAAATGGAAGACCTTATTCAAGTTGGGGTTAAACTTTATAACTGCCAAATGGGTGGGATGCTACTGGGAGGAATTTTTTGGGGGATTCTCGGCGATAAAAAAGGTCGTCATACAGTTTTATATTCTTCAATTTTAATGTACTCACTCGCGAACGTTTTAAATGCTTTTGTCGTAAACGTTTGGCAATATGAAATCTTACGCTTTTTAGCAGGCGTGGGCCTTGCTGGAGAACTTGGTGCAGCTGTTACAATGGTTTCTGAATCTCTCGATAAAGAAGACAGAGGATATGCGACAACACTTGTAGCGACTCTTGGTATGATCGGAAGTTTATGTGCAGCCCTTGTCGGAAAATACTTTGCTTGGAATCACGCCTATTTAATTGGTGGTGGTTTAGGACTTTTATTACTAGCGGCACGTTTAAAAAGTTTCGATTCAGATATGTTCAAAGCACTTAAGCATAAACAAGTTGTCCGCGGAGATGTCAGAATATTATTTGCACCAAAACGTGCTATTCGTTATTTAAGTTCTGTCGCTGTTGGAGTTCCTATTTATTTTATCACTGCCATCTTGTTAACACTCGCACCAGAAGTAACAAGTGAATTGCATTTAACAGGTCCCGTAACAGCTGCAGATGCTCTTATCTATGGCTCAATTGGTCTTGCTGTTGGAGATTTACTTTCAGGTTTAGTTTCTCAATGGTTGAAAAGCAGAAAAAAAGCTATTTTTATTTTTCTTGCGATCGCTCTTTTAACAATGGTTGTTTACATGCAGTCCGAAGGCAAAACACCAGGCTTTATTTATGGACTATGTTTTATTCTTGGAACTTGTGCTGGTTATTGGGCGGTTCTCGTTACAACAGCAGCAGAACAATTTGGTACAGAAATTAGATCGACTGTGGCGACAAGTGTACCAAACTTTGTACGCGGTTCAGGAATGTTAATTGCCACTTCATTTTTAGTTCTAAAGCCGCATTTTACAATTGGTCAGACTGTTATGATTATTGGAGCAGTGGTTTTTGCTATGGCGTTCATAGCTCTTTTCATTCTCAAAGAGACCTACGGAAAAGATTTAGATTATTTAGAAGAATCACAAAATTAAAAAGTTTTATAAAAAAGGGGGATTTTATCCCCCTTTTTTTTGGGACAATTTGGACGCTATTAAATGCAGTAAAAGAGGACTATAAAAATATTTGATTGTCTTAAATCCATTCTAGGAGTTTATATGCGATCAAATATTTGGAAAGGTGCTTTAAGTTTTGGACTGCTCAATATACCCATCAGTTTGATGAAAGCAGAAAATACCAAAGAAGAAACGCTTCATTTCTCTCTTTTGGATCAAAACGATCTTTCTCCCATTCAATATAAAAAAATAAATTCTAAAACCGGTAAAGAAGTTCCTTATAAACGCATTGTAAAAGGATATGAGTTTAAAAAAAATCAATATGTCGTTATGGATGATAAAGATTTTAAAGCCGCCAATATCGAAGCTACAGGTACTATTGATATCGAAAGTTTTGTTAGCCTAGATGAAATTGATCTTATGTATTTGGAAAAACCATATTACGTTGTCCCAGAAAAAAATGGAGAAAAAGGTTATCTGCTTCTTTGCAAGGCCTTGAAAAAAAGTCACAAAGCTGCTTTAGGTAAAATGGTTTTAAGAACTAAGCAGCACTTGGCCCTAATTATCGAGAGAGACAATCACTTAGTCTTAGAGATGATGCGCTTTTCTCATGAGATAATTAAATCAGATGAGGTGAAATATTTTGATGAATTAAAAAAAAGTAAATGTAGTTCTAAAGAAATGTCCATGGCCCTGGACCTAATCGAAAATATGTCCGAGCCTTGGAAACCCAAGCAATATAAAGACACTTACTATGATGATTTGAAAAAGATAATTACAAAAAAAATTAATGCAGGGAAAAGAAAAACAATTGAATATGAAAAACCTCAATTAGTTAAAACCTCCACCAGCAACGTCATTGATCTTATGCCATTACTTAAAAAAAGTTTAATGAAAGTTTCTAAAACGTCTAACAAACGAAAAAAAGCATGAAAAAAAATTTGAAAGATTATCATCAAAAAAGAAACTTTGAAAAAACACTTGAGCCAAGTGGAAAAAAGATAATTAAAAAAATAAAAAGCTCGAAAGCTCGTAAACTCCAATTTGTGGTCCAAGAACACCACGCGAGCCATCTGCATTTTGATTTTCGACTTGAGCTCGATGGCGTATTAAAAAGTTGGGCCATTCCCAAAGGTCCTTCGATGAATCCTGAAGATAAGCGTCTTGCAGTTGAAGTTGAAGATCATCCGCTTGAATATGTAAAATTTCATGGAACAATTCCAAAGGGAGAGTATGGAGCTGGCAAAGTCTATATATGGGATAAAGGAACATATGAAGTAAAAGGTGATCCACACGCAGGACTTAAAAATGGAAAATTAGAATTTTCACTTAAGGGTAAAAAACTAAAAGGATTTTTTGTCTTATTACGTCTACAAGATCAAAAAAAAGGAAAACACAATTGGTTGTTAATCAAAATGCATGATGAAAAAAAAACGACTGTTAAAAATTGGCCTGGATTTATAGAACCACAACTTGCTCTGCTGGTTGATCATCCTCCGACAGAGGCCCATTACGTGCATGAAATTAAGTTTGATGGATATAGATTACAGGCCCAAATAAGAAATGGAAGGACTAAATTGTTTACAAGAAACGGGCATGATTGGAGTGACAAATTTCCTAGTCTTATTAAATCCTTTAATGAGCTTAATTTAGATAACGTTATTTTGGATGGGGAAGCTGTTGTTATAGATAAGAACGGAAAAACAGATTTTGGTTTATTGCATTTAGCTTTATCAAATTCTACTGATGAAGAAATCAAAATATTTCTTTTCGATCTCTTTTATTACAACGGACAAGACCTACGCGACTTGAGTCTAAGAGAAAGAAAAGACCAGTTGAAAACCATCATACCCAAAAAGCACCACAGTCTTTTTTATTCTGAAGATGTAGATCAAGAAGCGGAGAGTTTTTTTCAATTAAGCTGTAAGCATCATTTAGAAGGAATTATTTCTAAAGATTCTTCTGCCCCTTATCAAAAAGGCAGAAGTAGAGTTTGGTGTAAATCTAAATGTTCTCAAAGACAAGAGATGGTTATCGGTGGTTATACTACCGGAAAAGGGAATCGTAGTGCTGAGCTCGGAGCCTTATTGCTGGGAGTTTATGATAAAAATAAATTTAGATATGTCGGAAAAGTTGGGACAGGGTTTAATCGACAGACACTGCGAGAATTAAAAGATTTGGTTAAAGAGTTGGAACAGAGTAAATCAGCGTTTGATCTCAATACTCCTACAGGTAAAGAAATTCATTGGCTCAAACCGAAATTAGTGGCAGAAGTAAATTTTTCAGAGTGGACGAGTGATAAGTCTTTAAGGCATCCAGTTTTCATAGGACTTAGGGATGATAAAGACAGTAAAGAGATTGTTGAAGAAGTTGAAGTTCATATTGAAAATGATGAGCAAAGTGTGAAATTCACACATCCAGAAAAAATAATATATAAAAACGAAAAAATAACCAAATCGATAATTGTTGATTATTATAGAGAAGTTTCAGATTTATTTTTGCAATTTTCAAAAGATCGTCCGTTATCATTAGTTCGTTGTCCAAATGGTTCGAGTCAAAAATGTTTTTATCAAAAGCATCCGGGATTAGGACAAACACTTAATTTATTAAAAAAATTTAAAGTGAAAGAAAAGTCAAAGTCCACAACTTATACAGCATTGGAAAACTTTTTAGGACTCAAACAATTAGTGCAAATGAATGCACTTGAAATCCATGTTTGGAATACTCATTACCAAAAATTAATGTCGCCAGATCAAGTCGTGTTGGATTTTGATCCGGACCCGAGTGTGAGTTTTAAAGCTGTCGTAAGTGCAGTGAAAGAGATGAAAAAAATATTAGATAAATTAAAACTAAAGAGTTTCGTCAAAACAACTGGAGGGAAAGGGTTACATATTCATATTCCCATTGCCGCTATTTATACTTGGGATGAAGTCCGAGCTTTTGCAAGAGCTCTTGCTGATATCATGGTGGAGAATGCTCCGGACAAATATATTGCAACCATGTCCAAAGAAAAAAGGAAGGGAAAAATATTTATCGATTATTTAAGAAATGGATTTGGAGCTACAGCAATTGCTCCCTATTCATTGCGAGCACGTGCTTTAAGCTCAGTGGCCATGCCTCTAGAGTGGAGTGAACTTGCAAGCTTAAAGAGTAGTGATTTTTTCACACTCAAAAAAGCCCTCTTAAAAATTAAGTCTCGAAAAAAAGATCCATGGGAAAAAATAAACTCACTTGAACAAAAAATTCCACTCTATTCGAAATAATTATAAAGCCGGATCAATTGTTGGAGTTTCCCAAACTTTAATTGTCTTTGGTGGATGAAGTGCACCTTCTTTAAACGGAGTTAAATCCATACATGCTGGACCTTCTATAACTTTACCAACACAATCAAATCGCGAACCATGACAAGGACAATCCCAAGATTTTTCAGCAGTATTCCAACGGACAATTCCTCCTAGATGAGGACAGACTGCTGAGTTTAAAGTTAAATTTCCAGTATTATCTTTATAAGCTGCTACGATGTGAAGGCCATCGCGATAGACAATACCTTCACCAGTTTCTAATTCTTCAATTTCAAGAGATTTGCTTTCGATAAACCAATCTTTGTATTGAGCAAGAGTATTGGCATTTTCTTTTATATAATTGCCGACAGAACTCATACTTATCCGTGAAGGACTATAAAGGCTGGTCCATGGATTTTCTCGCTCTAAAATTAAATCAGAAAGCATCATTCCTGCAATCGCTGAGTAAGTCATACCATTTCCAGAGTGCCCAGTAACGACGTAGACATTATCTTTGTCCATTGGATTTTTGCCGATAAATGCCAAACCATCAACTGTTTCCATTACATGACCTGACCATCGAAAAAGAATTCGGCCAGCATCTGGAAATCTTTTTCTCGTCCAGTTCTCCAATCGTGTATAGCAATGTTCAGGATTATCCTTTTGGCCTGTTTTGTGATCTTCACCACCAACTAGTAAAAGTTCGTGAGTTTCGGTGGCATCTTTTTGTAAGCGAATGTAGTGATAAGGATCGTTGCTGTCCCAGTAGAGCCCCTTAATCATTTGCGACTTTGGAATTTCCAGGGCAATGACGTATGTGCGATAAGAAGCTTGTTTAGTATGAATCGCAACTAAATCATTTATTGGACTATTAGTAGCAACAACAATTGAATCACAAGTAACGAGATGATCGTTTTGCAATCTTGCGTAGGCAGCTTCTCCACCAACGACTTCAATTACATGTGAATTTGTATAAATTTTTCCCCCACGTGCAACAAAAATTTCGGCCATTGCTTTTAAATATTTTAAAGGATGGAGTTGTAATTGATTGGGATAGCAAAGTGCAGGGCCAGGGTCAAAAGAAGAGAGTGGAATTCTCTCAGTCATATAAACATCATTTAATCCTAATCGCTGCAACGACTCTAATTCTTTATTTAAATATTCTTGACTAATTTCTCGATTGCTTTGCAAAGTGTAATTAGGAATTTCATCTTCGGAGGCAGCAAATAAATACCCATTGATTCTCTCCATGTCACAGTCTATTTTTTCTGATGTGATTATATCTGCAACTTTAGCTATGGCAGCGATATGACTTTCGGCCGCAAGTTTTGCACCTTTTTCCCCATGATATTTTTCTAGGATATGATAGCGTTCATCTAGAGCGTAGGTGAATTGAGCCGTTGTTCTTCCACTTTGGCCACTGCCAATTTCAAATCCTTCCAAGATGCAAACTTTTCTTCCTTCTTTTTGTAAAAGATAAGCAGTTGTTAATCCCGCAAGGCCAGCACCAATTATGCAGACTTCAGTGCTAATATCTTCTGTGAGAGTAGGGAAAATAGGCATTTTAATGGATTGATTCCATGTTGAAACGCTTTCTCCGTGATGTAATGCGATCATGATAATTTCCTTTTTTACATGCGGTTAACGCTGACCCTATAGGAGATTGCACTTACGCTTTGAAGAAGAAAAATATATAAAAAGTATGCAATGAATAGATTTATCAATGCTTTAGCAATCGATTAAAGCTAAAAATGTAAAATAACTTGTCTTATGAAAGAGCTCATTTAATAATTTTGTCATGAAAATTTTATTTTTTTTTGCCTTGATTGTGACTCATGTAACCCTCTGTTTGGCAGACATGAATGTGGAAGATATTCCTCATTACAAAATTTATCCACGTACACCACTAGCAGACTATAAAGCTGCAATTCTAGATTTTTATTCTGTTAAAAACCCTTATGGTGAATTTTCTAACTTTGCTTTATTTCCTATTACAATTGAAAATAGTATTTGGCCTTCCAGCGAACATTTTTATCAAGCCCAAAAATTTCTAGATCCAGAATTAAAAGAAAAAGTTAGAAATGCAGGAACTCCATTTTTAGCCGCCCAAATAGGTCGTGATCCAAATCTTCCAATGAGAGATGATTGGGACAACGTAAAAGACGGGATTATGCTAATTGCCCTTAGAGCGAAGTTCTCCCAATATAAAATACTTCATGACCTATTACTTTCAACTAACAAAGCTCATATATATGAACATACTAAAAATGATTGTTACTGGGCCGATTGTGAAGACCGAAGCGGAGAGAATCGTTTAGGAAAAGAGCTAATGCAAGTGCGTGATGAATTGACTCAAGCCTCGACTCTCTAGTTTTTCTACTCCCATATTTCATGGATCTCCTGTACCCTGAGCTTTTATAAATAAAAAAGTTATTCCACGATTGAAGATAGCACGCAGCTATTGAAGCTCACTGGAGAATTTTCAATACTAATGAATTCGATGATAGTATAGTTTCTTTTTATAAATATATTCAAAAGTTACCACCAAAAGAAAAGTGTTTTGATTAAAATGAATGAAGAATTAGCAGCACCAAAAAAGAGCGAACGAATTAAAAAATACCTCAAATTGTTTTTAACAATTATTTTAGGTTTTTTCATTTTAAGTGTTAGTAGTGTTATCATCTATCGCTTTGTTCCTGTTCCATACACACCTTTAATGTTTTGGAAAAGTGCCAGCTCTATTTTTCAGAAAGAGACAATTGGAATAGAA
Organism: Bacteriovoracaceae bacterium; assembly: GCA_947446575.1. Lineage (GTDB taxonomy): Bacteria > Bdellovibrionota > Bacteriovoracia > Bacteriovoracales > Bacteriovoracaceae > Bacteriovorax. Next base: position 18,020 of record CANFHC010000009.1, read on the forward strand.
AAAAAATGGGTTCCGATTAAGAATATTTCAATGCAAATGCAGCGAGCAGTTATTAGAGCGGAAGACGCCAAGTTTTATATTCATCATGGTTTTGATATCGAAGCGATAGAAGCGGCCATTAAATATAATAAAACTCATAAAAAACAAAAAGGGGCGAGTACTATATCTCAACAAACAGCGAAGAATGTTTTTTTATGGCCTTCGCGTAGTTGGATTAGAAAAGGAATGGAAGTTTATTTTACGGTTCTAATAGAAGCACTGTGGTCAAAAGAGCGAATAATCGAAGTTTATTTAAATGTCATTGAATTAGGCCCTGGTGTTTATGGAGTTGAAGCCGCCTCTCAAAAATATTTTCATAAAAAGGCTAAAAACTTGACTGGGCGAGAAGCAAGTTTGATGGCCGCTGTTTTGCCTAATCCCATTAAATTTAAAATTAATCACCCGTCAGCATATATTTTACGACGACAAAGAAAGATCATGGGGGGGGGTGCAATCGTCACTGTTGCCACTGCGCCAGAGATTAAACCAGAAACTAAATCTCAAGATTCAAAAGATTTTTTTGATATAAAGTTTGATGAAGATGAAGATAAGGATTTAAATACTGGAGCTGATTCAAATGATTCAGCTCCAGATAATTAGAAAGTTAATGAATCGTACTAGCGTTTTCTAGTCCTTTTAGTAAATCAATTCTTCCACCCGAAAACATTTTGTTTTTAAAACTATCAACTTTTGTTACAGAATTAATTAACACATCTTTAAGTTGTTTATATGTCAGCTGCGGATAATGAGAAAGAATTTCTGCTGCTACACCCACTGTCGTTGGAGTGGCCATAGATGTTCCAGACATAGATTCGTATTTGTTACCAGGTACGGTTGAAAAAATATTTGATCCCGGAGCTGCGACGTCTACATTGATTTTTCCATAATTAGAAAAATAACTCATTCCACCTCCACTGCTACTTGCTGCAATGATAAGTAGATTGGCATTATCAAAACTAGCAGGATACGTAGGATTTTTGTCAATATCAGATGATTCATTTCCAGCGGCTGCAATAACTAATACACCATAATTATCAGCAATATATTTTAGTGTATCAGGGATAAGTCTTTTTCCTTCATTATTACTTTTCCCAAAAGAGCAGTTAATAATTTTGGCTCCATTTTTAGCAGCGTATACAAAAGCTTCAGCTACATCAACATCGGTTTCATCACCATCATTTGGAACTGTTCTAATTCCCATGATTTTTACATTTGAAGCAATTCCTGCAATACCAATTCCATTGTTTTGTTTTGCTGCAATCGTGCCTGAAACATGAGTTCCATGCGAGTGAGTGTCTTTGTTATTAACAGTCGCTTTTCCGTTTGCGTCTCTGATTAGAGTGTTAATACCGTATACATCATCGATGTATCCGTTATTGTCATCATCAATACCATTGCCCGGTATTTCACCTGGATTTTTCCAGATAACATCTTTTAAGTCTTCATGTTGAGTATCTACACCAGTATCGACCACGGCTACGATCACAGGAGATGTATTGCTTGTTCCGTAAAGTTTATAAGCGCTGTTAACTGATACGCCATTTTGAGCAGCATCTAAAAAAGACCAAACTCGACTCACGAGTGGGTCGTTAAACTGAGAGTCCTGAGCGTTTAATTTATCAGAGGTAATTGTTGAGTTTTTATCAGGCAATGGAAGTGTTCGTCTTTCAGAGCGGTGATTTCTCTCTGTGTACTCGATAGCAGGATTATTTTTTAATTGATTAAGAAGGGCCTTAATGTCATTGGTTCTTAATACATAAGTAGTTCCGAAAAGATTTTGCACACTTTTAACATTTGTAAGAGTGGGTAAATTTGTTCCTGGTTTTAATTTTACAATCAGTTCAGTGGGAGTGTCGGAAGCAAGTGAGAGGTTGAGAGACAAAAGCATTGTAGTGACAAGTAGTAGTTTCATTATATTCATCCTTGAAAATAATTTAAGTGTAGTTACTTGAATAATAATAAGAGACGAATTTTAAAAGTGGAATTTGATGTGAGGAGATGTTTGAAGATATTGACCGTGCGATTTTGTCAGAAAAATGGATTAGTTAATTCTGGCCTAAAAAAGCTAAATCTGACTTGATTATGGTAGTGAATTGGTTGAGTATGAAAATTCTCTAAACGATAGGTAAAAAAATCCGAGAAGTCTGTTCATGAAGAACGTACTTTTCATTTTGACCTTTTTTTGTTTAAGTCCTGCAGCTTACTCTGAACACAAAGTTTTCGATGTGGAAGAGGAGCTTAATTTAAATGATCCTTGGTACCAAAAAAACCGCTCTGACGAAGAAAATTTTAAGCGATTGGTCAAAGGCTTGGAAAAAGTTCCAAGTGGAAAAAAAGTCATTGAGAAAGCGAGGGAAAAAGCTGCACAAAGAGGATTTACTCTTTACGATGTTGTGGCCATCGGTGATGGGTCGCTTACTGATACAACTCTAATTCGCAGGTTTTCTGCCTCAAACCCTGCTGAGGTTATGTATGAAACGAAATCCAAAGTTTATTTAAACCGTCATTTGCATACATTGGATGCTCTCTTAGATTTTGCTCATGAGTTAACTCACTACACCTACCGAGAAGCTTTTAATCCCTATGATCACCATTTTGCCCTGAAGGATTTTATCAAAGGGACAGTTGAGGGACGAGGGGGAGAAGTTGACGCATACATGGTTGAATGCAAAGTTTTATTTGAACTTTTGCCCACAACTGGATCAGGCCGCTCGAATTGCTTGAAAGTTTTTGACAAAAAAATAGGTGCCATCTCAAAAGAATTGGGTGTGCAAGAATTCTACAAAGTGGGAAATCACTATGGAGACTTTAAAAAAGATATCGAAAAATTTTCTTTAACTGACAAAGATATGCCAAAGGCGACAGACGGCGAAGCTTTTTTTATTTCTTCAGCCTGGGGCCTTCCTTATCCTGTTGCAGCAGTTAAAGAGTATGCCAATATAATGGATCGTGTCTGCAAGAACGATCAAAATCGGCTCACATTGATGCAAAATAAAATTACTCGTACTCCAGCCTCGAACGAAGCGCAAAGTGCCTATAAAACTATGTTCGAAGATTTCAAAATCCGCTGCGATAAATTCACCCAAATTTAACTATTGAAGAAAAGTCTCAAGCAATGTGATTGACGATAACTAGTCGCCTCGGTAAATTTATGTAATAATTGTGAAGATTTAATTACCAGATTTTTGTGCATGAAAATAGGGAGCACTAGATGCAAGACAGCGTTGTTTTGATGAAAGTTGATGACTTTTTAAACTGGGGTCGAAAGAACTCTTTGTGGCCTATGACTTTTGGTCTCGCTTGTTGCGCGATTGAGATGATGGCAACTGGAGCTGCGAAATACGATCTAGAGCGTTTTGGCTGTGGGGCCTTCATGGCGACGCCACGTCGAGCGGATTTAATGATTGTTGCTGGAACGGTAACGTTTAAAATGGCGACAAGAATTAAAACTCTATATGAACAAATGCCAGAGCCTCGTTACGTTATCTCAATGGGATCTTGTGCGAATAAAGGTGGCCCTTACTGGCAACACGGATATCACGTTTTAAAAGGTGTGGATGAAGTTGTTCCGGTAGACGTTTACGTTCCAGGTTGTCCTCCAAGACCAGAAGCTTTAATCGAAGGGATCATGACTCTTCAAAAGAAAATCGCGAACGAGCGTCTTCTTCGTGATAAGTGGGTGAAACATGCCTAATACAATACAAGGCCAAATCGTAGAATTTTTAAACAAGTCAGTTCCTGGTTGCAACGCTGTTATCAATGCACCTATTGCAGCTGTCGGGGATTCATCAATAACTGTTGAAGCGGCAAACATTCTTGAAGTTTGTAAGGCGCTTAAGTTTTCTGCTGAATTTAATTTTAACGTTCTTCAAGTAATCACGGGAACTGATTACGCTGATAGGATAGAGGTTAGCTATATTTTAGCGAGCTTCTCAAAAAATTTAGAATTAATTTTAAAAGCAAAACTTCCTCGTGGAGATAAATTTAATCTTCCAAAAATTAATTCAGTTGTCTCTGTTTGGAATGCTGCTAATTTTCAAGAGCGCGAAACTTACGACATGATTGGAATTGAATTTGTGGGCCATCCAGATTTTAGAAGAATTCTTTGTCCATATGATTGGGATGGGCATCCACTTCGCAAAGATTATGTCGTTCAAGAAAAATACCTTGATATGGTGGTTGATCCTCCTGGAAAAAATAATACTGCTGACCAAATGTTTGGAAAGCGTTTAAAAGAAGAAATAGGCGATCCAAAACGCGTCTCTGCTAGCTGGAAAGACAGTACTGCCGGAGAAGAAGAAGTTGCAAAGGATGGTGAATAAGATGTCATCTCATAACGAAAATACTGAAGATAAAATCATATTAGGCGATCAAGAAGTTTTAAAATCAGATCTACTGACTTTGAACATGGGCCCTCAGCACCCTGCTACTCACGGAGTTCTTCGCGTAGAAATTAAAACTGATTCAGAAATTGTCGTCGATGCTATTCCTCATCTTGGTTACCTCCACAGATGTTTTGAAAAACACGCGGAGAATTTAGATTACCGCGGAGTCATTCCTTTTGTTGACCGCATGGATTACCTAGCAGCAATGAATATGGAATGGGGATATGCTCTTACAATTGAAAAAATGCTGGGAACTGAAGTTCCAAAGCGTGCTGAATACATTCGCGTATTAGTAGCTGAACTTCAAAGAATTGCTTCTCATTTAGTTTTCTTTGGAACGTACGGGATTGACCTAGGTGCCTTTACTGTATTTCTTTATTGCTTTGAAGACCGCGAAGAAATTTTACGCTTATTTGAAGAACTCTCTGGTGCTCGAATGCTTTACAACTACATCTGGATTGGTGGAGTTTGGAATGACATTACTGATGATCAATTAGCAAGAATCACAAAATTTGTTGATCGTTTTGAAGTTGAGCTTGCAAAATACCATTCACTTGTTGGAGAAAATAAAATCTTCATTGGAAGAACTGCAAATGTTGGTGTTGTAACTGCAGAGCAAGCACTCGACTATGGAGCAACTGGACCAGTACTTCGTGGATCGGGAGTGAAGTGGGATTTAAGAAAAAATCGCACTTACGGAATTTATGATAAATTTGATTTCGATGTAGCTGTTGGAAAAGGAGAAAAAGGAACTGTAGGGGACTGTTGGGATAGATACCACGTTCGCATCCAAGAAATGTTCCAATCTATAAAAATCATTCGTCAAGCCCTTGATGGAATTGAAGAAGGCCCAGTGATGGGAAAAGTTCCAAAAATCATTAAGGTTCCAGCAGGCGAAATCTATATGAGAACCGAATGTCCTCGCGGAGAGTTGGGATATCATTTAATTTCTGATGGTGGAAAAACTCCTTACAGATTAAAAGTTAAGTCTTCATGTTTTACTCACGTTTCAATGTTACCAATAATGGCACCAGGACAAATGGTGGCAGACTTTGTAGCGTCGATCGGAAGTATTGATATTGTTCTTGGCGAAGTCGACAGATAGACATTAATAGAAGGAATAATTATGGAAACGATTCACCTTAAAAAAAATATTGAACCTGAACTAACTTTTACTGGTTGGTTTAAAAATATTTATACTGCCGTTAAAACAACTCTTATCGGTCTTGGAATTACTTTCAAATACGTATGGGGAAGAGATGTAGTTACAATTGAATATCCCGAAGTCAGAGAAGAGCTACCAAGCAATTCACGCTCACGTTTATTCAACGATGCTGAAAACTGTATTTCATGTCTTCAATGTGCAGTTGCTTGTCCAGTCGACTGTATCTATATTGCTGCTGTTAAAAGAGCTACAGATGCTCCAAAAATTAAAACTAAAGATGGGACACCAATTCGTCTTGATTTAAAACAATACACAATCGACACAGCACTTTGTTGTTATTGTGGACTTTGTACAACTGTTTGTCCGACTGAGTGTTTAACTCACACTACAGATTATGAATTTGCTTCATACACACTTGCTTCTATGAAGTATGATTACCTCGCACCAGAAATTAGAGCTTGGCGAACAAGAATTGTTAAATCTTAATAATGAATACAGGGCCCCTCGAAAGAGGGGCTTTTTTTTTGGGAGTTTAAATTTTTTTGAAATCTAAATATCGAGAAGTTTTTATTTATTTTATTAGGCTTGGTTGCCTTGGTTTTGGTGGGCCTTTGGCAGTTATAGGAACTATGCAAGCAGAGCTAATTGAAAAACGTCATTGGATGGAAATTTCAGATTTCAACGCTACTTTTTCATTAATCAAAGCAATGCCTGGGCCTATTGCTTTTCAGACAGCCGTTTTTTTAGGTCGTCACCGCGCTGGCTTCTGGGGGGGCTTGATTGCAGGATTTGGAATAGTTTTTCCGGCCTTTATTATGATGATTTTATTCTCTGTTTTTTTTAGCTCTATTGCTGATCTCGCCTTTACTCATGCTTTAATGTTAGGAATGCAAGTCGCAGCTTTAGGTGTAATTATGGGAAGCCTAAAAGGATTAGTAAAAAATAATTACAAAGAAATTTTCTTTTGGGTTCTCGTTACAATTTCTGGAGCAATAAATTATTTTCATCCTGGCCTTGAACCCATTATCATTATTTCATTTGGAATTATGATGGTGCTGACAAAGTTATATCTTCGTCAGAAAAATATGATCATGTTCAGTGTAGCCTCACTTTTTTATTTCTCTGATGATCTTAAAAATTTAGCACAGGTCTGTTTTAAAGCAGGGGCACTTGTCTTCGGTACGGGACTCGCTATCGTACCTATGCTACAACATGATGTCGTCGTGAGATATCACTGGTTAACCCAAAATGAATTTTTAGATGCACTAGCTTTTGGACAAATGACTCCAGGTCCAGTCGTTGTTACTGCGACCTATATTGGACATAAAATTGCGGGAATTCCAGGAGCGATAGTTGGAACAATTTGTATTTTTGCAGCTTCTTTTTTTCATATGAGCACTTGGTTTCCATTAGTCGTCGAAAAACTTCGTGGAAAGAAATGGATTAATGATTTTGTTTTTGGTGCTATTGCGGCCGTTGTTGGTCCAATTATAGTGACAGTCGCAAAGATGGGGATGGGGATAAATTTAAGTTTTTTTCTCATTGTTATGGGCGCCGTCTTTTTTGTACTTACTCTTTCAAATAAAATTCCACTCTGGTTATTAATTCCTTGTGGGGGATTACTCAATTTTTTTTGGATGAGAATTGCTTATCAATCTTGATAAATTATTGAATTTTAGCTTCTATTAAAAATTCCCAACATTCAGATGGGGGTATTCCAAGTAGTGAAGGAGCATCATGGAGCAAAAAATGGAATTGGGTTTAATGATTCCCAAAGTATAAGTTTACAGTCTTTATCTATGTTTTATTTAATTGTTGAAGATTTTGTAGATGCTGTATTAAAAGTGGAAACTCCAGCACAAGAAGATATTCAAAAGATTTGCATGGAGCTTCAAAAAAAATATACAAAAGGTATTTATAAAAAAGCTGCAGATGCTTTAAGTAGTATATGTTTAACCAAGAAGATTTCTAAATTTTAGAGAAAGTGGGAAATTTCCCATTAACATTGCTCCAGTTACACTTAGTAAAAGAGTTTACCAAAAATCAACGAGTACTATAAACACTTTAAAGCTATTTCTCCGACGAAGATAAGCTGACTATAACAGTATGTCTCAAATATTAGTTTAATATTTAAAATGTGTATATGATTGTGTAATGAATGAAATTACAAACAAGATCACTGTTGAAGATGTTTTAGCTTTTATCGATTCTTCAAAAAATAATGAAGAATTACTTTTATTAAAATCCAAAGTAGACAATTTTTTCAACATCAATAGTAATGATAAAAAGAAAAGTAGTATTGAAAAGTTAATTGATAGTGTTCCCTTCATGATTGGTCAATGGGATAAACATTTATTTAATATTCACGCCAATAAAACCTATATTGAATATTTTGGGAAGTCAGCAGAGATCATAAAAGGAATGCATATAAAAGAAGTGCTTGGTGAATCATTGTTTATTGCCAATTTACCATATATCGAAAAAGTGTTAAAAGGAGAGTTTGTTTCTTTTGAGCGCGAGATAACTCTAGCAGATGGTGAGATTCGACATACCTTAGCTAGTTATATTCCGCATATTATTGATGGTTCTATTGAAGGCTTTATCGCAACTGTGTCTGATGTCACTGAAATAAAAATTTTAAGTAAATCCTTAATTGAACAAAAACAATTTTTTTCAGAAATTTTAAATTCAATGCACGAGGCTTTTGTCATCCAAGATAAAGATGCAAATATAATATTTTACAATAGTCCAGCAGCAAAAATTTTAGGAATGTCTAACGATCAAATCTTAGGAAAAACTTCATTAGATCCAGGTTGGCAAGCCATTCGAGCTGATGGTTCAAGTTTTCCTAGAGACGAACATCCGGCAATGTATACTATTCGAACCGGTCTAGCTCAAACGAATGTTACAATGGGTATTAGAACAACAGGAAAAGAAACACATTGGATCAATGTGAACTCAGTTCCATTTTTGGGAAGCTTTGGAAATCAAAAAGCTTGTGTCTTGGTCACGTTTGATTATGTCACTGTCCAATATCAAAAAAGTAAGTTAATAGCTGGAGTCATTGAAAACTCGCCTGATATGATTTATCAATTCAAACTTACTAAAAATGGAGAAATGTCTTTTCCATTTTCTAGTCCCAAGGTTTTTGAAATTTGTGATTTAACTCCTGAAGAATTTGAAAGTGATACTTCAATTCTATTGAAATTGGTAATTGAGGAAGATCGGGCCAACTTATTCAATCTTATTGCAAAGAGTGCTGAAAAGATCTCATTGTTTGAATGGAAAGGAAGACTTAGAACTAACAAAGGAGTCACTAAGTGGGTATATGCCAAAAGTCATCCTCGCAAGGATCATGATGGGAGTATAACTTGGGATGGGATTTTAACAGATATTACCAGCGAAGTGAATTTACAAGATCAGCTGGTACTAGAAAGGGCCCGCGCAGTTCATACTGCCAAACTTGCTTCTCTCGGAGAACTATCAGCAAGTGTTGCTCATGAAATAAATAATCCTCTGGCAATAATTGTTGGATTAAGCAGCCAATTAAAGAAACATATTAGTGATCCTCAAAAATTTGATCATAAGGTTTCTGAAATTAGTAAATCGGTTGATCGTATTGCAAAAATCGTTAACGGGCTTAAACGATTTTCTCGTTATGATGAAAAAGTGCCAAAGGGCAGTTTTGATATTCAATCTATCATTAGTAATTCAACGACCTATTTTGATATTAAGACTCGGCAAGACTATATCAATTTAAAATTTGACATTCAGTCAAATGCAACTATTTTTTGTGATCCATTAGAAATAGAGCAAGTTATTTTAAATTTAGTCAACAACGCTATTGATGCAGTCAAAAATTTAAAAGATAGATGGGTCAATGTATTAGTCATTGAAGACAATGGTGAACTCATTTTGAGAGTTATAGACGCTGGAGCCGGAATCGAAGCGACCATCGTTGAAAAAATATTTGAGCCGTTTATTACGACTAAAGAATTAGGAAGAGGAACAGGATTAGGTTTAAGTATTTCCAGAGGAATTATTGAAGCTCATGGGGGATCTCTCCGGCTTGTGAAAGAGCACCCCAATACTTGTTTTGAGCTTCGATTACCTTTAGAACTTAAATGATTATTTTAAAACTTCTACGTTCACATCATCCAAAGAATGAATAATGATTTGAGGATTGGCTTGACCAGCGTCAACCATATTGCTAATTCCTTTAGCAGTGACAACTAATTTACGATTAACTAATTTATTGCGGTTATTTTCCGCAACAGCAGCATTATCCATCCAAACTTTTTCTAATTTTTCTCTTACTTGTTTAAAGAGTATTGGGTCTTCTAAATTCGTAATTGTGTACTGGATTGTTGTTCCTTCAGCGTCTTCAACTAACAAAGCATAGATGTTCGTATTAATTTGAGGGCTCTTTGGAAACATAATTAGGTTTCCTGTTTTTGTTATTGGTGATCCATGACTTTTAACTAACGATTCAATTAATTCTACAGGCGTTGTTCCTGCTGGAAGGGTTGCAGCTCGAACTAGGGACAAGTGTACAGGAGCTTCAGGCTCTGTTCTCACTGCATAGTGTAGGCGAACTAAGTCTCCACGATAAAGTTGTTTTACTAGCGCTTGTGTAGAAGGTTCGACAACATAAATAGGAACAATGCGATCTATATATTCTGTAACTAACATTTTTCCATCCATGCCAACAGCATGGACTCTGCCAATAAATTCTTTTTTAGCTTTTAAGTCCTCTATATTTCCTTTGTACAGGTATGGCATATGATCAAGAGTTGAAGCGTAATCTTTAACTAATTCTAGTGAAGTAATATTGATGTGTTTAATAGGAGAGCGATTTTCAACAAAATTACCTTTCACTAGATAGAATTGATGTCTTTTAAGGGTTGGTAGAGAATTCAATATTTCAGTGCTTTCTGAAGTTAGCGGCAATTGAACATTGTCGAAGAAATTATCAGGATTCCTGTAGGTAATGACAAAGAGGTGAGCATCAGCACTTGAGCCATGAATTTCTCCAGAAAGACCTGTCGTTTTTAACTTTAGTTCAAGCTCTTGCATATTAATTTCAGCATTGGCCATAAGCGAAAAAAGAGTGAGAATGACGATGATAATAGATTGAATTTTCACAGGGCAATCCTTTTGTTGTTGAGGTGTAGTATCATACTCACGCTATTGATAATTGCTCAATATGCGATGCTTAAGAAGTAATAAAGCTATAATTCTTTACTGCGGGTTTGCTAAAATCAAAGGGTATGAAAAATTTAATAGCATAATAAATGAAATGAAATGAAAAAAAAATTAATTAATTATCGAAACTCTTAAAGCCTTATAATCTTGAGCCTGCATTGTAAGTTATAATTTTTTTGAAATCAGCTCTGACTCTCGTCCTTTTTGCTAAGTCTTCATTGGCAATATCCAAATTGCAAATGTCGTCGAAAACTTCATCTGAAAGGAGTGTGAAGTGAGTTTCGGTGTAATTGTTTTTACAATGATTTTATAGCATTTATTTTTATCAAGATTGATTAAAATTGTCTATAAACGTTCGGGCAAGAGCATTGGCACTTCTCATGGCACCCAAAAGACTTGCTCCACCAAAGGCATCACCGATAATAAAGAGATTAGGTGTTAGTTCTAAAAACAATTCGTTATAAGTTGAGATAGGTCTGCAGTAACGCCACTTTTTCAATTCAGAGCCTGAAATTTTGGCAGCAGGAAATTTTTTCTGAAGTTCTGATAAAATTAATTCTAATATTATCTCATCAGATTCTTCAAAATATTTTTCAGAAAAATTTTCAGACATTGTAATAGTGATTGCAGGTAGAGGACTTATTCCTTTTTGCTTTTGGTCACTCAATGAAAAAAAATCTTCCATTGGAAATTCTTCATATCCATTTTTATTTATTAAAATGTCTGCTTCTAATGTAACTAAAGCTATAAGCGCTTTTGAGTAATGAATGTTTTTTAGCTTTAATCCTTCCTCACTTTCAAGAAGCGAATTCAAGGCTGAACGCTCAAGAAGTTGAACGACCTGGGGAAGAGGAGCTGAGACAATTAATTTTCGGCAGGTCCAAACTTCACCTTTTTCGGAAAGAATTTTCCAATATGCATTTTCATATTTTATTGTATGGATCAAACTTTCTAATTGAACTTCTAAATGTGCTGCAATTGATTTCGTAAGCGCAGTCATTCCTATATTTGCACACCAATGCTCAACTTCATTATCAACAAACCATTGATGAGTGATTTTTTCAGCATCCCAAAGTTGATGGTAATCTTGACTATCGCTTTTTAGACGATAAAATTGAGCACCGTGATCAAATCGCGTATTAAGTGTCCTACGAGTGGCCACTCGACCACCAATTCCACGAGATTTTTCTAGAGTGAGAACACTGCCTAGTTTTGATTTAAAAATTTTATCTGCCAACACAAGACCGCTTAGGCCTGCGCCAATAATGATGTAATCTTTCATATCAAAAATAATAAGGGTATTTTTTGTTATTGAAAAGTATTGCAATCAATATTCTTTGAAATTGTATAAAAAAATAATTTTTAATGAATTGGAAGTTCAACGACGAAGCAAGTATTAACAGAAGCTTTTTCATAATAAAAGAGTCCATTATGATTATCAATTATATTTTTTGAAATACTTAACCCTATACCAGTTCCTTTTCCAACCTGCTTCGTGGTGAAAAATGGTTCCATTATTTTATCGATTAAATTATCTGGTATGCCTTTTCCACAGTCCGTAAATTTAATTAATAATCTATCTTTATTAACACTGACATTTATGATTACCCATTTATCTTCCATGTGTTCAATTGCATCAAAAGAATTGCTTAAGAGGTTTAAGAAAACTTGAGAGAGTTGAGTCGCACTACAGTGAACCAAAACATTTTTTTCAGTTTGAATTATCAATTTAAGGTCAATTTTATTAAAAACAAAACGCTCTGAGCAAAGTGTAAGACTGTCTTCTAAAATTTTATTAATCTCTACATCTTCAAATGGATCATCTTCAGCATTCCTAGAAAATGTTTTTAAAGCACTTATTATTTTTGCTATTCGTTTAGCTGTGTTTTGAATTCTAACGATGCTTTTTTCAACAATCTCTTTATCTTTAAATTCTAAAGGTAACGACTGTGTCATACTAGAAGTGGTACCTAGAATAATAGTAAGGGGATTATTAATTTCATGAGCAATACTTGCAGCCATTTCACCAAGAGCAGCCATTTTATTACTATGGATATTTTGTAACCTTAACTCTTCTAATCTTTTTGTATTTTCATTTAGCCTAGACGTCATTAAATTAAATGCTGAAGCAATAATTCCAAATTCGTCATCTGTGATGTAGCTAAATTTAAAATCTGTTTCACCTGTCGCATATTTTTGCATTCCATCTATAATATAGTTTGATCTTTTATTTACATACCGCCCAAGGATGTAAGCTAAAATTGAAGCGAAAATAAGTTCAAGTAAACAAATCATTGAAAGAGTGGAGTATATATTTTTTTTATTCGCACTTATACTATCAAGCGACATTGAATAGACAATTGCTCCTAAGTTAATTCCGCTAGAAGTTACATTCTTAGTAATAGTTAATTTATTTTTTGGACGAGCTTTATTCGATTTCTCGCTTATGATTAACTGATTACTTAAAAAGATATTGAATTCAGTGATATCAGGTAAGTTTATGGCGTGCATACCCACGGATCTAAGTGTTGCAAGGTCTCTTGAAATAAGTGCAGTTTTTATAGAGGATTCAAATTGAGAGCTAAAAGCAGCGACTCTTTTGTCTAATTGATCTTGAAGAGTGTAGTTAAAAAAGTAGAAACCAACAGTAACGATTGAAGCCAAAAAAATTATTTGGCATATACTTAAAATAATTATGATTTTTTTACCTAGAGTATTTTTAGAGAGTGTATTCATCAGCATCTTTTAATTCGTAATTTCGATAATTTTTCTAACGTCATCCCAATCCGAGTTTTTTGCTTGAATTAAATATTTTAATTCAAGATTATCTAGCATTTGTTTGCCTTCAACTGAATTTTTTAAGTTTGTGAGTGTTTTAAGGAATAGATTTTTAATTTCAGTATTAACTCTTTTATGAATGGCTATTGGATGAGGAGTCACTCCTTGGGTTGTTGCCAAAACTCTCAATTGGTTTTTATCGGCATCTGAGAGGGCGTCTAAGGTACGATTGACTCCTCCACCGGCCGCTGTAAGTCCCGAAATAACATTTAAGTAAACTGATTCATGGGATTTTACATAAAGGGGATCAAATGACACTTTTTTTGAATTTAATAATTTTGTCACAAGAATGCTTGCTGCAAATGCAGTAGGGCCAGGAAATGCAATTTGCTTTTTATTTAAATCTTCAAGTGTTTTAATAGGAGAATCCTTTTTGACGACTAGGACTCCTACGAGTTTGCGGTCTTCTTCACGAACAAGAGCATTGTATCCGATTGATTGGTTTTCAACGAAGTGAAAGGGATTCAAATAGACGAGGTCGTATTCACCTTTTTTAATGTTGAGTTCAAATTGAGTAATATCAGAAGCCGTTTGAAATTCGATTTTGCAACTGCAATCTTGAGACATTTTTTTTATGAGAGGCGCCCATTTCTCTAAAAGTATGGTTGCCGATTGTTGAGGAACAATTCCGAATTTATAAGTAACTTGTTCTGTGGCATAAGAATTTAAATGAAATAGAAGAAGAAATAGAAATATTGTCTTCATTAATAAGATCCCATGTTTTGTATACTAAAGGAATTTTAGCATCTTCTAGGAAAATCTCAACGAGGATTATTTGGTCTGCTTAAATGGCCGCGCCGACTTCAACTTGAGCCATGTAGTTTTTTGGAGCAACTAAGTAAGGAACACTCATGCAACAAGTTGATCCTAGTAAAAATAGACCGATTTCGTCGCCCATTTTAATTTGATTGCCAATGCTAATATTCTTGTGAAGTTCTATATTTCCAACTCCCATTCCGGCCACAAAGCAAAGATGCCAAACAAGTTGATTTGAGTCTTTTAGTTTGATAATCACTCTTTCATTTAAAAATGAAGGGAAGGAGACTTGATTCTTCTGGTAAAACCATGGTCTCAAAAAGAGAAGTTTCCCAGAAATAGCTTCGATATCCAAAACTTCTGCATCAACTGGAGAATGAAAGCGGTGATAGTTGTGATTGTGCAGGAATATATTAAAAAAACTTGATTCTGCTAAAATGTCTTGATGGAATTTACCGAATATTTTTGTAGCTTTAATTAAATTGCCTTTAATGTTTACTAAATTAAGGTCGCTAAATTTTCCCGACTCACAAACATAACCTTCACAGGGCCATGACATTGAACCATTGGTCTTTAGTGGAATGGCAAGTTTTCTAGTAAAGAAATCTTGAAATGATTGAAAATCATTTTTACCAGAAGCTGGTTTATATTTTTGTAATAGATTTTGGGAAATGGAGTAACGTTTACAAAAAAATGGAATTGCAAAACGTGATATTTTTGAATTATAAATCCTGGCTAAAAAATGGCAAAGTTTCTTTTGAGAAGAATCTGATAAATTTTCCCAAAATAATTGCGAAGTAATGATGTTGGCTTTAGTAATAAAGTACATTGTTCCTAACTTAAAAAAATAGGATTTATAATCAAATAGTGTGTCACATATGCTAAATGAGTAAAAATTTATTCTCAACTCAGATGATTACAAAATCGTTACATGAAAAAAATCATCTTATTTTAAACCTCAAATATATTTAATTTCGATCAGACAAAAAAGATTTATTCAATGTTTTTTTTCTTTACGACTAAATAGAAATTTAATTGTGGCCCACCATTCATTCCACAGTCCATCGTTGTCATAAACTTTATCTACAACAACTGTGTCGGCAAATATATCGTGTAGTGTTTGATGTTTTTTTGTAAAGAGCGCCATGAGAAAACCAATGCCTAAAGTAAGTCCGGAAACCCAAGAAGAGACGTAACGAATGTATGCGTCTTTTAATGTAAGTTGTCTTCCGTCTGATCTCTCAACAGAAATTTCAGCTAAGTATTTCCCTGGTGTCGCACGCACACGAGAGGCTTCAAATATTGGTTTGTAAAAAAAATGAAAAAAAAGTGAGACAGGCAAAAAGAAAATGACTCGCGCTAAAAGTACACTTATTGCACTTATAACGATGGTATCAATAATGGCTGCAACTGCTCTTCTCCAAAAACTAGAGTATGTCATATTATCTCCTCTTATTTGCCTAACGTAATAAATGTCACACTTAAAAAAGCAAAAAGTATTCCGATCACCTTCATGAGATTGAGAGTAATATCTTCTACAACTAAATCCCATATTACACTGGTGATCATTTGAGCGGCTATAAGGCCTACAGTAACTTTAACAGCGCCAAGTTTTGCAATTGCATAGGGTATACCAGCAATAATTATAAATCCAAAGATTGGAGGAAAAACAAACCACCATTTATATGTTAATAGAGGAGCTTTTACTTGAAAAAATTCCGGAAAGTATTGTGAATAAGCTTTTACAAAAAAATAAAAAAAGAGACAAATAATCACTGAGCCAACGTTTGTTAAAAGTGCAGCTTGCGAGACACCTACATAGTTTGAAACAAGTCTATTGGTAGTCCCTTGAAGAATGCCAAAACAACCAATGAGTAATGGCAAACACATAGTCCAGTTCATGAATTCCCTTTATTTTTAAACTCGATGAGAAAACCTTTTAAATAATCGCCCTCATGAAAACCTTTTAAGGGAAGGCAGTCATCATTTAATTTAAAACGTTTTCCAACAATCATTTGATTTTTAAATTCGGACATCTCAATAATTTGATTCAGTTTTTCTTCAAATTTATTCCAACTTATGGTGTGAGTGTTTAGAAAAACAAACAGTGAACCATTTTGAGAAAGTACATTGAGCATAAGAGGGAGAAGTTTTTCATATGCCTTAAGTGCACTTGAAGTTGTATTTCCATCACTTGAAGCACTTGGAGGATCACAAATAATGGCCTCGAATTTTACTTTTTCAAGAAAAAGTTTTTCCAATGCTTTGTCACTCGGCATGCATAATGTTGAATGCAGATCAGCCTGCAAATCTGGATTAAGAGCAATATTGTCATCTAGCCAGTGCAAATACTTTGCAGATAAATCAACTGAGACAACATTGGTGGCACCAAGTTTTAAGCTAAATAATGAAAAAGCCCCAGTGTAGCTATATAGATTTAGCAATGATTTTGATTTCTCTAGATAGGGACGCATTAGTTTCCTAATAGCGCTCATATCGGTGTAAATACCAAAGTCATAATGTTCATTTATTTTTATTTGATAATTGATACCATATTCTTTAAGTTTAAATTCACTAATAGACTTTCCACTTATCGATCGAATTGATTTTGCCTGATTAAAATTTCTTTCTTGAATCCAAATGTCTTCGAGAGTTGTGTCTGGAAAAACCAACTTATATTCATACGTTAATACTTCTAGCAATTCACTCTCAACTTTTTTCCAAAAGAGAGCGTAATATTGAATGAGAATTTGATTTTTTAATTTTAAAACCAGCAGCCCAGGTAAAAAATCACTCTCGCCATTAACCAGGTAAAAATTTTCTCTTTCGTTGACGGTATTACTTTTGACTCTTCTTTGAAGTGAGTTTTTTAAGCGAATTTGCAATTCAGATTTAAAATCACAATCTTTTTTCCAGTCTTCGGAATTTAAACTCCAAAGTCGGGCCTTTACATTTTTATGTTCAGGATCATTTATTAATAGTGCAATTTCTTGGCGATTTTTTTCATCGACACCGACTAAGAAAAAATCATTTTTTGGGAAGCGTTTTGTATAGGTATCTTCCGTAATCCACGGATGCCCGAGCTTCAAGTATTTACAAGAAGCGGGGTGAAGGTTAACTCTTGTGATCATCTCAGGCTTTCTTTTAGTTTTTCTTCGTCACTTAAAGGTTCCAAGACATGTAATTCGTCGACAGAATCTTCCAAGAGCCTAAGAAGGGCATTAGTAATTTTAAAAGGGTCTTCAAATTCCATTATATTAAATTCGCGCAAACGCATTTTAAAAACTTCGGCAACAGGGCCGTAAGGATTGAGTTCATTGCAAATATCACCGAGTTTTTGAATACGCGCTTTGAGGGCTTCTATTTTTTCCTGATTGGGAAGAAATTGACTTGGAGTGTGAAGATTCCCGTCAGTAATTTTGTTTTGCATGTATCTATAATTTCAAATATGGAAAGTGTAGTCAACAAAGAATTGGCTACCAAATTGCTAAGACTTCTTAAATCTGCCTTGTTTGGGAATCATATTATGAATAATCTTTATCTCTCACTTTTGTCATATGGCCTATTAATCACTACTTTAGGGAAAATCCCTGAGCGCTTTTGGGATTTTTTGCTACGCTGCTTAGATAAATCAACCGGTATTTTTGTCCTTAGTAAAAAGAAAATTCCCTTGATTGGGGAAATAATCCACGGCGAAGAATTATTGCTCAATCTAGCGGTGGCAGAAGGTAGGATTACTCAAGGTATAAAAATCCTACCGAATCACCTGGCAAGATACAAATTTTATACCGAACTTTTAGAGCAGCTTTTTGAATCTCAACGCAAGCTTGGAATTGGGATTAAAAAGTTTATTCCAGAAATAAGACTCGCAATAATTCGAGATTTGCGATTTGAGAAAAAAATTTTTGATGAATGCGTAGGAGCTTTTTTACAGTTTGTTGTGATCTCTGCGACAACATGGAGCTTTGTTTTCCTTTCTTCGATGCTTGTTAATATTCCTTTAAATAAATTGATTCTTTTGTTTATGCTCTTGTTGCAAGTTTTGGGAGTTTTGGTTTTCTTTCAACTTTTAAGACTTCTGAAAAAAAAGACATTTACTAAGTTTAGCGAGGCCATAAAGGAGCTTTATCTCTTTCATTCTTTAGTGGAAGTTGGTTTACCACTAAATGAGATTCTCGCTCGCTCGCGTCTTTTAAACGGAAGTTTGATGAACCACAAGCTCTTCAAGCCACTGGCATCAAGAGTTAAAAATCTCATTGATCGCCTCAAGGAGACTGGACTTTCTCCAAAGGATGAGGCGCAGGAGATCATTCAGGGATTATGGCACTTGCAAGACGAAAATTTCACCAAATTCACTAAAAAAGTCCAAGCTCTAAAGTTTAGTATTCTGGCATTTTTCTTTTTGCCCGCTTACTTTATGTATCTGTACTCAATTTTTCAATTTTTCATGGAACAATAGTGAGTTTTTAGGTAGTTTAAATGAGGTTTAACGCAAAACTTTACGAAGGAAAATCTCATGTCTTATGTGAATGACAAACAAATTATCTATTCGATGAACAAAGTAGGAAAGGTCTACAAACAAAAATATGTCTTAAAAGACATCAGACTTTCTTATTACTATGGAGCAAAAATTGGTGTTCTTGGTTTAAACGGATCAGGAAAATCGACTCTCTTAAAAATCATGGCAGGTCTTGATACAGATTATCTAGGCGAAACGACAATTTCTAAAAACTACACTGTTGGTTATTTAGAGCAAGATCCTCAATTAGATCCCGAGAAAACGGTACGAGAAATAGTTCAAGAAGGTGCTCAAGCGGTTGTCGATCTTCTTAAAGATTTTGATGATGTAAATAATAAATTCGGCGAAGAATTATCAGATGCTGAAATGGAAAAGCTCTATGCAAAACAAGCTGACCTTCAAGATAAGCTCGACGCTTGCAATGCTTGGGATCTAGATTCGCGCCTAGATTTGGCAATGAGTTCATTGAGTTGCCCTCCTGCTGATCAAAAATGTGGAGTCCTCTCAGGTGGTGAAAAACGCCGAGTCGCACTTTGTAGACTACTTTTGCAAGAACCAGACATCCTTTTATTAGATGAACCAACCAACCATCTAGATGCTGAAACTGTTTGGTGGTTAGAGCGCCATCTTCAAGCTTACAAGGGAACAGTTATTGCTGTTACCCACGATAGATACTTTTTAGATAACGTTGCGGGATGGATTTTAGAACTCGACCGTGGACAAGGTATTCCTTATGAAGGAAATTACTCTGGATGGTTAGAGCAAAAATCAAAACGATTAGCTAATGAAGAAAAACAAGAATCAAAAAGACAAAAGGCCATGAAAGAAGAGTTGGAGTGGATCAAATCCTCACCAAAAGCTCGCCAGGCAAAATCAAAAGCTCGTATCAATGAATACGAAAAACGCCAACAAGTGCAATCAGAAGCTCGAAATGAAACAAATGAACTCTTCATTCCACCTGGACCTCGCTTGGGTCAACAGGTTGTAGAGTTTGATGAAGTCTCAAAAGCTTATGGCGATCGTCTTTTATATGAACACTTAAATTTCAAACTACCTCCTGGGGGAATTGTTGGTGTTATCGGACCCAACGGTGCTGGTAAGACAACACTTTTCAGAATGATTTCAGGAAAAGAGCAACCAACT
This sequence comes from Bacteriovoracaceae bacterium, assembly GCA_947446575.1. GTDB lineage: Bacteria > Bdellovibrionota > Bacteriovoracia > Bacteriovoracales > Bacteriovoracaceae > Bacteriovorax. Next base: position 38,070 of record CANFHC010000009.1, read on the forward strand.
TCTGGAACTATTAAAATCGGTGAATCAGTCCGCTTAGCCTACGTAGATCAAGATAGAGTACTCGATCCAGAAATTACTGTTATGCAAGCGATCTCTGGAGGCCTTGATCTCTTGAAGCTGGGTGGCCGAGAAGTAAATGCTCGCGCATATATTTCACGTTTCAATTTTGCAGGTGAAGATCAACAAAAAAGAATCAAAGAACTCTCAGGTGGAGAGAAAAACCGCGTGCATTTAGCTGCGATGTTAAAAGAAGAAGGAAACGTTTTACTTTTGGATGAGCCTACCAACGACCTCGACGTAAACACACTTAGAGCGCTTGAAGAAGCTCTTATGGAATACGCAGGATGTGCAGTGGTTATTTCCCATGATCGCTTCTTCCTCGACCGAATAGCGACTCATATGATCGCTTTTGAAGAAGAGCAAGTCGTGTTCTTTGATGGAAACTTTTCAGACTACGAAGAAGATAAGAAAAAGAGACTTGGAGATAAAGCACTTATCCCAAGTAAAACTCATCATAAAAAACTAACGAGATAACTTTGGAGGACTACGATGGAGAGTAAATGGATTGTTGCTAAATTTGGTGGAAGTTCTGTTCGCGACGCTGTCGCAATGCTAAGATGCTCCCAGATTATAGAGAATAATCCATTGATCAAGATCGTAGTCATTTCTGCGACTCAAAATACGACTAATCAATTAGAGTTTGTAGCGAAGGCCGCTGAAAAAAAAGACCAAGAGACCCTCGATAACGTAACGTCAGAAATTATCAACAAGCATGTCGCTATCGCAAAAGAGCTTTTCACTTCCCCCCAAGTGATGCTGGAGCTCGAAGAGATTTGTGGTGAATTAAAAGCGCTAGGAAAAATTATTTTTGATGATGGAAAATACTCCGCTAAAACAATGGACGAGCTCTATAGTTTAGGTGAGCGTATGTCTTCTCTTTTAGTCTCGGATTTGCTTCGTTTGAGAATCCCTAAGAAGAAAATAATATTATTAGATGCAAAAAAAATAATTAAAACAAATTCAGATTACGGAAAAGCTGAACCTCAAATCAATTTGATTGCTGAGCACTTGGCTTTCGAATTTAAAAACTCATCAGTTGAAGAAACACTATTTGTCACTCAAGGCTTTATCGGCAGCGATTTAATGGGAAATACTACAACTCTTGGAAGAGAAGGATCTGATTATTCGGCAGCACTTTTAGGTGAGGCTATCGACGCGCAATTAGTGCAAATTTGGACCGACGTGCCAGGTGTGGCAAGCTCTGATCCACGCATAGTAAAAGATGCAAAATTTATTAAAAATCTCTCTTATGACGAGGCTACGGCGTTGGCAACTCTTGGAGCTAAGGTTTTATTTCCCACAACACTACTACCAACCAAAAGAAAAAATATTCCAGTCTTCGTTGGTTCAAGTTTAAATCCCCATGCCACAGGAACTTTAGTGACTAGAGAGCAAGACGCAGGATTTAGCTTAAAAGGAGTCAGCCAAATGACTACTTCTGAAGGAAGCACTCTCATTTCATTTGTTGGAACCCATCTTGATCAAAAGGAAGGACTACCTACATTACTGCAAAGTGATTTAGGCAAAGAATCCTTCGAATTTTTTGACCTCACTTCCGTTTCTGTGAGTTTTAAGGCCACTCATGTTGATGAAAAAAATGAAGCCCTCAAACATGCTCATAGTGTTTTAGTTAAATATTTTTTAACTTAAGATTCATTTGTATAAAGTAATTCAAAATAAGGAGTCACGTCTTCAGAGCCTAAAACTCTTGCGAGCTCTTTTACTTTTTTATTTTCCATGTGAATAACGTAATCAATATTCTTACAAGCAAGTTTTGTAATAAGTGCAAAATCAATTTCTTTATTTTCAGCATAGAGAGAAAAGAGAAGAGCTATTCTTGATAAGGCGTCTCCACAAGAGTTTGCATGGATTGTACTCATTAATCCTTTATGGCCAGTGTTCATTGCCAACATAAAGGGAACTACTTCTGTCGATCTCATTTCTCCTACAATTAAGCGGTCCGGGCTCATGCGAAGAGCGTAAGCACAGTAATCCTTTAATGATTTTTTTGCGAGTTCATGTTGCGACAAAAGCGAGGTTTGATGAGGAGAAAAAGTCATGATTTCATGTGTATCTTCCAAAACAATGACATGTTCTTCCTTTGGAATTTCATTCAAAAGAGCTCGCAGAAAAGTTGTTTTCCCAGAGCCCGTGCTGCCAGAGATAAGAATATTCTTTTTATCTTTTATTAATTTTTGAACGATGCTCACAAGTTCAGGAGTCTCATTCAATAAATTAAGACTCGGAGATGTTTTTTGAAGAGAGCGCAAAAATATTTTTGATTTCCGATTGGCCGAAGTTGAATGGTGAATTAAAGTCGCTCTAAATTCAAGACCTTGAATCTCAGCCTTAAAACTTGCAAAAGGCTCAGAGAAATTCCAAGAGATATTGTTTTTAAGAGCAAAGATTTCAAAACTCAATTGAAAATCTTCTGCAGATAAATCTAGGATTTCTACTCTTTCTTTTTGTACATGAAAGATTAGTTGTGCCGCCTCATGAGAATGAAAAATAATTTCATTTAATTTTTCATTCACAAGTAAAGTTTTGATGAATGCTTGATGATGAATATTATTAAACCATTTCTCTAGAAATACGATCTCTTCATTTTTAAAAGTTGAAATTCCTAATTCATTTAAAACGTCAATTAAGACCGTTTTAAAGACCAAGTTTATGTCTTTGGCACTGAGTTTTTTATAATGCTCCTTAAATAGAATTAAAACTTCTCGAGGGTATAATTGTAATACTTTTTCATTCATCGTTTTCACTCACTTCTATAATGCCGGTAATTGTTTTAAAATTGCTTTGATTGCTCTTTGATTTAAATAATTCTCCTAATAATGGAATAGCGTTTAGCAAAGGCATTTGATCGGTCGATTTTCCTTCTGTACGTAGTGATATTTGGAATATTTTCGTAGCCTCATTAAGGGTAATGACCACAGATGATTTTTCTTTATTGCCGCTAATGCTTTCAGCTCCATTAGCGTCACTCGTTGGCTGAGTAAGTTCAGTTTCAAAATTAATTTTAACTTTCTCTCCGTAATTTTCGAGCATCATTTTTATTTTAAGGCCTGCAAATTTCCAATCCGTGCTTTGAACATTATTGGTGTTGATATTTTTAAAAGGTATATCTGCGCCAATCTGTAATTCTGCAGGGGTCAGTGGTCTAATCAAAGTTTGTGGCTCAGCTAATGTACTCATGCGCACTTTTTTCTGGGAGAGCAAAAGTTGATTTTTTTTAACAATATTTTCAAGAGGAAGAGAGAGGAAATCGCCTAAACTTCCACTCATTTGCTCCAGTCCTAGTCTTAAGTCTTCACCATCAAGTTGCTCTAGCTGAATTAGCTTTAGCTTTAAGTGATAATTCTTTTTTAGTTGCTGGTTATTTTTTTGGATCAGATTAACTTTAAATTTTTCGATTAAATGTTTTTTCAATGCCTCACTTGGAGCTTCGTTTTCCGGAAAGAAACAATTAATTTCAGAAAATTCACTTTCACATTTAATGGAGTCTTTATAATCATCAAAAAAAGCAGAGTAGATATTGGCGATTATTTTATTTTTTAATTCTGGTAAAATGCTGACTTCATCTAAGATTGAGTCTTTGTTTAAAACTTCAAGTTTTTTATAATCTAAGTATTGATTGAGAGATCTAAGGGTACCGGTAATTCGGATATGGGGAATAAGGATTTGGGAATCTAGACCCAGGCTATTCGCTAGTTCTGCTAGGTGTAAAAACTTTGCTTCCTGAACTTTTGAGATAACAAAAATTTGGTAGGATTCAGTTGTCTTGTCTTTATTCCAGACAAGAATTTCCGAATGTCCAAGGCGCTCTCCACGTAAAAAAAGTTTTTTAGGTTGTTTATTTTTAGCTTCTATTAGGTTGTATTTTAGAACTTCGTGGTTTCCAATATTAAATTTTTCCAGCTTTTCCAAAGTGATTTCAGTAGACTGTCCACGGGCAAGGATGATGTCTTTTGAAATGACTTGTGCGTTAAGAAGGTGGGGGACAGAAATTGCGCAAAGACTCAAAATTATTCCTTTGACACATAGGCTTTTGATAGGTAAAAAATACAGCTTCAAGTTTAAAAATGATGGTTGGTTAGATTTATATCTGAATAGGAGTTGTCGAATGGTTTCAAGAACATGTGTTACGAATAACAAAAGATTAAGAAAGAAGAAAAATGCTGGAGCTAAGAGAAAAGCTGCTAATAAAAATAAAGGCACAACTCCTAAGTTTGCAATCCACGCAGCAAAATAGTTTTTAGCTAAATTTTTTATAATAAGGCCACCAATTTTTTGGTGGCTTTTTATTTTTAAGTCTCTCATTTTTCACCTTCCGTACTTTCTTTCTGGTTTAAAAACGCCCCCAAAGAATTTTGCACAACGTATTGATTCATCTTTTTAATTTGTAAATCTCCAGATTGGAGTAAGCACAAATGAATAATAGCATCTGTCTTAGTCGCACAAGGTTTGTTGATGTTTTTTAATGTGATCAATACTTTTGGCAAGTGAAAATTTTTGATTAAAATTTTTTGTAATAAAACTCCTTCCTCCGTTGTCGCAAGATTTTCAATGAGAATAATTTCTCGAGCATGCAAATTGTTGGTCCAAAGGATGGTGATGAAAATTAATTTAAAGACTGACTTCATACTGTGACACTCTCTTAAAAATTGGTTTCTTCAGGGGGACTGGCATCTTTACTTCCGGAATAGCTATCATTAATTCTTCACTGTCGGCACTAAGCTTTAAGACTTCTTCTTCAGGTATTTCAATTTTGAAACGGGCCGGTGTTCCTCCTACATCCTCATGCAGATAAGCTTTTGTGATGAGTATTTTTTTGGACTTATTCATAAGCGTGACTGGAGTTTCAGGCGCATTGTGATCAATGTCAGCAATAACTGTTAATGGGGTAATGATCATTTTGAAATGTGGATGTAGGATACGATTATGAGGACTGGTCTTTACGGCGGCGCCTTCAGTCGTTAGGTTTAAGCATATTACCGCAACTAAGATATTAGTTGAGAGGATTGTTGCATAAAATTTAAATTTTTCTCTTCTTCTATTTTCTTCATTTTTTTTTAATTCATCGTAAATTGTCCCACTCATTTTTAAAGTCCTTTTGTAATTGTAGATGCCGTTTGAAATACATTTGATGGATTTGTAAAAAGCCTCCTAGCATCGCTGTTATGACGAAGATCCATAGAAGCAACTCAATAGTGGTAGAGCCTCGATTGCCAATTCTTTGGAGGCTATTTTGGTGTTGGGAATAAAGGCATCGGAGATCTGAAATTCTGCTTTTAAGCAAAAAGATTTTTTTAAACGTATTCCTAAGGGAATTTTTAAATATGAGTATGTCCATTTTTTTTGCCTCACAATCGTTGTCTCATCGATATTAGAATCAAGCACTCCTCCCGTTCTAATTTTAAAGGGAGGAGATTTTAAATAGGGGAGTGTTTCAGGAATTTTGCAAAAACGATTTTGAGTTATATCTTTTAAATAAGCAAAATGGCGAATATTGCGGGCATATGTGAGTGCTCTGAAGATTATTTCACCACTGACTCCATTAACCACTGTATCTTTGGCTAAAAATGCTGTCCGCAAAGACCAATTGAAGAAGGCCATCGCCTTAATATAATTTTTAGTTTCAGTGTTTAAGTACTTAAAGCACAAATAGCTCTCTTTCCTATAAACTGCCTCTTTATATTCTAATTTCATTTTTGAAACATAAAACATGAGCAGGGCCGAAAGCATTGTTGTCAGAACTGCCGCAGTTAATGTAAGGCTGCCATTTTCATTTTTAAGTAAACTTTTTGTATTTTGAACAAATTCCTTTTCAATTTTATTCAGTGAATTATCTGATTGGATAAATAGGTCGGTCGTTTTTACGACCGACAATAAAATCAGAGTGAAACAAAGAATATATTCTAGAATCATCATAATCAGGCTTTGATGTTATCTACGATTGAACTCTTCATCGTTTCAACGCGCTTTTTTACGACATCCCCGAAGCCCTTAACCGCCACTATGCAAACAATGCCTACCAGGCTGGAGATGATGACGTACTCCATGACCCCCTGGCCTTTGTTATCTTTTAAAATTCTTGCCTTAAAAAAATTCATAAATATCTCCATTGTTATGCGGTTTTTCATTGGGAGTGCAGGAGATGGGCCATGAGAAATTGTGCAAAATCCGATTAGTTGAGGAAAATAAGTGGTTAAGACTTTGGACCTTGGTAAAAAGTTGATTGCACGAACCAAGCTTCGCGTTTAAAATTTGATCATGGACTCAAAAACAAAATTATATGTCTTTGCTAAAAAAGAAGTGGCCCTCATTTTTATCTTCATGATCCTGATAGCGATCACCTCATTTGTCTTAGGTGTGAAGATCGGAAAAAACTATTCGCTAGAAATGGCGGGAGTGACATCTGAAGATCAAAAGAAGGTTGTTGAACTGCTTTCTAAAAAAGAAGAGCAATTAGAAGATATTAAAAAAAATGCAGAATCGCATACGATTGAAAGTAGTGATATTGAACATAAGCTGCAAGAAAAAATTTCAGCTGAATTCGGTTCAGATAAACATGGAGTAGAAGCAACTCATGCAGCACCTGCTGCTCATGGAGCTGCTGCAAATATGTCGACAGAGCCAAAGCATGAAACTGCCGGCAAAGATGCTTTAAGCGGAAAGTTTACGATTCAATTAGGTAGTCACAGAACTTTGAAAGAAGCAGAAGATTTCGCTGAAGGTTTTAAGGCCCGAGGATATGATCCCATCATTAACCAAATTGATATTAAAGGAAAAGGGACTTGGTACCGTGTAAGTCTTGGAGCCTTTGCCACAGGTGAAGAAGCAAAATCTTATATTGCACGCGAAAAAACTCTTTTCATTGGCCAAGACTATACGATTGTGAAAATGCCATGAGTAAAAATGGCAGCGGTAATATTACTTTGTTTAATTTCTATGCTCTTGTTATGGCCGGTGGGAAAGGAACTCGCTTTTGGCCAGAATCTACTGAAAAAAAACCCAAACAATATTTAAATTTAATAAGTTCAAAAACTTTATTGGAAGAAACTTTTGAGCGCTTCGATAAATTTGTTGATATAGAAAAGCGTTTTGTCATCACTGTAAAAGAGCAAGAAGAGCTTTGTAAGGCCAGTTCTGAGGGAAAAATTGCCAAAGATGGAATGATGTTTGAACCTTCAGGTAGAAATACTGGACCATGCATTCTTATGTCGCTGGCTTCTTTGTTAGTTCGTGGACTAAAAGAATCTGATGTCGTGGCCATTGTTCCTTCTGACCATGTCATTTTAAATCGCAAAGGCTTTCAAGACACACTTCGAAAAGCTGCTAACTTTTCACACCAAAAACAAAATATTGTCACGATTGGAATTACTCCACACTTTCCTCACACTGGTTTTGGTTATATTGAAAAAGGGGAAATGATTGATGGCGAAGCTTTTAAAGTTTCGCGCTTTAAAGAAAAGCCGCATTTTGAATTGGCCAAAGAATATGTGGCCAGCGGTAAATACCTCTGGAATGCCGGAATGTTTGTGGCACCAATTGGTGTTTTATTAGAAGAATTCAAATTACATGCACCAAAAATGTTTGTCTTTTTTGATGACTTGAAGAAATCGATTAATGATCCTGTGAAATTAAAAGAAGTTTATGAAAAAATTCCTTCTGATTCAATCGATTATTGTGTCATGGAAAAATCTAAACGCGTCTCTGTTGTACCCGCGACTTTTGATTGGAATGATATGGGATCTTGGGATGCGCTTTCTGCAGTAATCGATGAAACACACGGAAATACAATTGTGAAATCTGATGGGTCCTTCTTTTTAAATTCTGCAGATAATGTTGTCTTTGCACCTGGCAAATTTGTGGCCCTTATTAATATGGATAAACATATTGTTGTCTCGAATGATAAAGTTGTTTTGGTAGCACCAGTTGCCGATGCACAAGACATTAAAAAAGTTGTTGAGCATTTAAAAACCTCACGGCCTGATCTTATTTAACTCGCTTTAATTCTTTGTTCATCTTTTTAACTTCAAGACTTTGATTCTCTCGAAATTTTTCTATTTTTAGAGCGAGCTGTTTATTTTCAATTGATAAAATTTGAATTGCTAAAAGAGCAGCATTGCTAGCGTTCCCAATAGCAACGGTGGCGACCGGAATTCCTTTGGGCATTTGAACAATCGAGTAAAGGCTATCGATTCCTTGAAGAGATTTAGAAAGAATAGGCACACCAATTACAGGTAGTGTTGTGTAAGCCGCCGTCATTCCCGGAAGATGAGCTGCCCCACCGGCACCAGCAATAATAATTTTAATTCCGTTGTCTCTCGCACTCATTGCAAAATCACGCATTTCATCGGGTGTTCTGTGAGCTGAGAGAATTTGATGCTCATAGGGAATACCAAAAGCTTTAAGCACGTCACAAGCTTCTTTCATAGTGGGCCAATCAGATAGACTACCCATAATGACTGCGACTTGAGGTTTTGATTTTTTCATAAGCTGTATTCCGATTTGAGTTTATTTAATTGAGAGAACATGACTGAATGATTTGATCCTAAAAGAGTGAAGTGCCCCATTTTTCTTCCCACTTTAGATATTTTTTTTCCGTAGAGGTGTAAATGCCCATCAGGAACATTTAAAAAATTACGGGCATTTTTTAATTCTGCAGGAGCATTTTGCGTGCCCAATAAATTGAGCATGAGAACATGAGGGGAACGCAGTGATGTATCTCCTAATGGGAGATTGAGAACGCTTCGAACGTGGTTTTCAAACTGGCTTGTTACACAGCCTTCCATACTATAATGACCACTGTTATGCGGTCGCGGTGCAGATTCATTTAAATAAATTTTTCCATCATTTGTTAGAAAAAATTCAAAGGCAAAAATTCCGACAGCGTCGATTGCTTTCATTGCAATTTGAACATTCACTTGGATTTCTTTTTCAACTGCAGGAGTTATATCGGCCGGAACGCTGACAAAATGACAAATATGATTTTCTTGCATGGTATGAGCAATTGGATAAACTTGTATTTCTCCTGCAAGATTGCGAGCAACCATGACGGCCAATTCTTTTACATAAGGAATGAAGGCTTCAACTAAAAGCTCGCCTTTTAGAAGATTGAATTTTAATTCAATCTCTTCGACATTTTTTATAGTGACATTACCATAGCCATCATAACCACCTTTCGCTGTTTTTAAAACAATGGGGAAACCATGAATGGCCGCAAATTTTTTAATATCTTCTTTTGAATCTATTTTTTTAAAAGGAGCGACTAATAATCCGGACTTTTGAAAAATTTCTTTTTCAGAAATTTTATCTCCGATTAATTTAAATGTTTTTGAATTAGGGAATATTCTATTTGGATATTTTTTATCGATCGCCTCGAGAATTTTTTGATCAATGAATTCATTTTCTAATGTTATAAAATTGCATTGTGAGCAAAATTCTAAAATTGCTTCTAGATCGCTAAATTTTCCTTTACTGGTCTTGGCCGCTACGAGCTCAGCTGGACTAATCTCTGATTCATTACAATAAATATGCGTTTTGATACCTATGTTACTGGCGGCCAGTGTGGTCATACGCGCCAATTGGCCGCTACCAAGAATTCCAAGAACAGACTTTGACTCAAGTGAAAATAGTTGATCCATAATTAATCCAGATTTTGCATGGAAAAAATTAAAAGGGCCAAGATTTTATTGGCCAATTCCCATTTATGTTATTAGTCTGCTTAATGTTAGCTATAAGTTTTCCTAATCTGAGGTGGGTGCCGATGTGTGGAATTGTCGGGGTGTTTGGAACCCCTTATTCATTTCAAGAAGTCTATCAAGGTTTGCTTCTCTTGCAACACCGAGGTCAAGACGCCGCCGGAATTTTAAGCTTCGATTATGACTCCAAAGAATTTCACCATTATAAAGACCTAGGACTTATTAGTGATGTTTTCTCTCCGGAAATCCTAGCTGGCTTTAGTGGACATATGAGTATCGCTCACACTCGCTATTCAACTATTGGCCCAAACGAATCTAAGCAACCTAAAAATCAAATTGATAAAAAGCGCGATATCCAACCGATGATGATTAATTATCCGTTTGGTATTGGGATGGTTCACAATGGAAACATTGTTAATTATTACGAATTAAAAAAATATTTATCAGAAGAAAAAGACCGTCATCTTTTTACCCGCAATGATCTTGAAGCACTTATTAATCTTCTCTCTGATGGGTTGAGTGAGAGATCAAAGACCACTTTTAGTTTTGATCAATTACAACTTTCTATTCTAAATATTTTTGAGCGCGCTCGTGGTGGCTTTTCTGTCCTTGGACTCTTAGCAGATAAAGGTTTGTTTGCTTTTAGAGATCCTCACGGATTAAGACCGCTTATTTTAGGTGAGAGAGTTTTAACTGAAGAAGAAAAAGTGGCCCATCCAAAACATTTTGGAAAAAGTTATTGTCTGGCTTCTGAATCGAATGCGCTTAATTTTTTAGGTTATACTCCCGTTCGCGATTTAGAGCCTGGTGAAATTCTTTTTATTAGTGATATGGGGGAAATTTATTCTTCCGCAATCTATTCAAAATTAAAAAAGATTACTCCTAAGTCATGCATGTTCGAATGGGTTTATTTTGCCAATCCAGAAAGTGTTTTAGAAGAGCGTAGTGTTTATTCTGCTCGCTTAGATTTTGGAAAAAACCTGGCCCTTGAAGTTCAAGCGCTTATCGATAGCGGAGTTATTGCTCCAGATATTGTCGTGCCTATTCCAGAAACGAGCCGTGTGGCTGCGATTAGTTTAAGTGAGACACTTAAAATTCCTTATCGTGAAGTTCTCATTAAGAATCGTTATATTCAGAGAAGTTTTATTTTGAATACTCCCGAGAGTCGCAAGCGTGCTGTCCAGTTAAAACTCACAGCGATCGCAAGTGAGATTGAGGGAAAAAATATTTTGCTTTTAGATGATAGTATTGTTCGAGGAACGACATCGAAACGAATTATTGAAATGGTCAAAGAAGCTGGGGCAAAAGAAGTTTATTTTGCGACGACTTGTCCACCTATTAAGTTTCCTTGCTACTACGGAGTGGATTTTCCAGATCCAAAAGAGTTGGTAGCGAGCTCAAGAACAATTGATGAAGTGGCAGAATACTTAGGAGCAGATAAATTAATCTATTTATCAGAAGAAGCTACTAAAAAAAGTATTGGAATAAAGGGTAATGGCGAAAATCTTTGCATGGCCTGTATTAATGGATGTTATCCAGTAGATGTAAGTTCAGCCAAGGTATTTCAAGATATGAGAAGTTTTCATCGGGAGTGATTTTATGACTAATCTGCCACCTCTTTTGTACCGTGGATCGGTGAAAAATATCAGGGGAGTAGTGTCAGCAGAAACGCTTCTTTTTGAATACTCTGATCGTTATTCTGTTTTTGATTGGGGAGAAATGCCTGATCAATTGGAAGGAAAAGGACAAGCGCTCTCAATAATGGGCAAAGCTTTTTTTCTCTATCTCGAAAATCCCAAAAATTGGAGAGAACTTTTTAATCAAAAAATTATTCAGCTATCATTTTCTAGTGATTACTTAGAAGAATTACAGAATTCTAATCTTTTTAAAAAATACTGCGAATCCGGTCTTAATCATCATGCAGACTTAAGTGCAAAAGAAGTAGATTGGAATTCTCCATTTCTGAAAGTAAAAAACGTTTCTGTCTTAAGACCTCCTTTTGAAGGATCAAAGTATAATTATGAGCAATATACAAAAAGACCTCTCAATACATTAGTTCCACTCGAAATCATTTTTAGGATAGGCTTGCCTGAAGGAAATTCACTTTCAAAAAGATTAGGAAGAGATTCAACATCATGGAAAAATTTTGGATTTAGTGAAGTTCCAACGAATGGCTCTCTACTAACAAAACCGATAATTGATTTCTCTACCAAGCTAGAGCGTGGCGACCGCTACCTCGACTATAGTGAAGCTCAATCAATTGCTGGAATTAATAATGCTGAGTGGAGTGAGTTGCATGAGATGACTCATTTAATTGCGTTGAATCTCTTTTTTATTCATCATCAAATGGATTTAGAGCTCTGGGATGGAAAAATAGAAGTTGCCTTTATCGAAGGGGCCGATGGATTTCGCTCATTCATGCTGGTTGATTCGGTGGGAATTGATGAATTAAGACTTCTCTATAGAGGGAAAAGTTTCTCTAAAGAGTTTTTACGTGAATCTTACAAAACATCACAATGGTATATGAACCTCGAAGCAGCTAAAAAAGATTCACTTGTTAGTGGTGAAGACTTTAAAAATATTTGTAAGAATAAGTATCATTCAAATCCATTGCCGCTTGCTCCAGAAATAAAACAGCGAGCACTCGCTGTTTATAAAAGTTATTGCAATACTCTGTGTGAAAAAACACAATTAGAAATTCCCTTTGAAAAAGATTTTACTTTAGAAAATTATCGTCAGAGGTTTTTATGAAAATATTAATTTTGGGTTCTGGCGGAAGAGAGCATGCGATTGCTTATAAACTAAGTCGATCTAGTTTGGTTTCTGATCTTATTGTGGCACCAGGAAATCCTGGAATGAAAGCGACATTGCCGGGACTTCGGACAAAAAATATTTCTGTCACGGATCTTGAAGGTCTCCTTGAATTTGCCCTATCAGAAAAGCCTGATCTCACTATCGTAGGACCTGAAGCGAGTTTATCAGTTGGAGTCGTGGATTTATTTCAGCAGAATAATTTATTAATTGTGGGGCCGACCAAAGCTGCAGGACAACTAGAAACGTCAAAAGCTTTTGCAAAAAAAATAATGTTCGCAGCAGGTGTTCCTACTGCAGACTATTCGGAATTTACTAACCAGCAAGCTGCCCTTGATTTTATAATTAAAAGTTCGCAAGAAAAAATGGTTGTAAAGTGTGATGGTTTAGCCGCTGGAAAGGGTGTCGTTGTTTGTCAGACGAAAGAAGAAGCTAAAAATGCAGTAAGTGCTTTAATGAGTGAAAAACTTTTAGGTGAAAATGTTGATCATCTTATAATTGAAGAATTTCTTGAAGGCACGGAAGTTTCGGCGTTTGCTCTTTGTGATGGAGAGCATTTCACGTTTCTAGGAACAGCTTGCGATCATAAAAGATTGCGCGATGGAAACCTTGGTCCAAATACTGGGGGAATGGGAGTCTTTGCACCAGCAAGATGCCTAGAAAACGGAGATCTGGAATGGATGGAGACTCATGTTTTTTCTCCCATGTTAAAAGCAATGAAAGAATTAGGTATGCCATTTTCAGGAATTTTATTTGCAGGGTTAATGAAAACTCACGATGGTTGGAAAGTTTTAGAATTTAATGTTCGTCTTGGAGATCCTGAAACTCAAGTGCTACTACCTTTAATTGAGGATGATTTAATTCCTTGGTTTAAAGCAAGTGCCATTGGTGAAATAAAAAAACATCAAGCAGAATGTGGACAAAAAAATCCAACACGCAAAAAAGAAAATGGCGTGCATGTAGTGATGGCTGCCTCTGGATATCCTGGAACCGAAGGAGTGAGTGTTCGATTGGGGGATGAAATCTCATTTGATCCAACATTTGTCTTATCTGATAGTGATTTTTTATTTTATGCTGGAGTAGATGCTGTTGAGAATATTTTTAAAACAAAAGGTGGACGAGTTTTAGGAATAACGAGTTTATCTGATTCGGCTGAGCTTGCTCGCGAGAGTGCGTATCATAAAATTTCACAAATTCATTTTTTTGGAGCTCAATTTAGAAAAGACATAGGAGCAAAAGCTTAGTGAATAAAAAACGAATTGCTATTTTAGCTTCTGGGGCAGGCTCTAATGCGGAAGCCATTATGGCATGGGCACAATCATCAACGCTTGCTGAAGTTGTTTGTGTCGGAAGTAATGTGAAATCAGCTCTCGTTATAGAGCGAGCAAAATTTTTTGAAGTTCCAACAATCATCCATTTGAAAAAAAAGAATGAAAATAATCGAGATTATGATCTTAGATTATGTGAGAAATTAAAAGCCTATTCCCCCGATTGGATAGTCTTAGCAGGATACATGAAACTCTTATCTCCAGAATTTTTGAAAAGATTTCAAGGGAGAGTCATTAATATTCATCCTTCATTGCTGCCGGCTTTTCCAGGACTTGATGGTTATGGAGATGCATATAAAGCGAATGTTGTTGAATCAGGTTGCACTATTCATTTTGTAGATGAAGGAATGGATACAGGCCCCATCATTGCTCAGCGAAAATTCTTACTCATTAAGGGAGAGAGCTTTGAGGACTTTAAAAAACGCGGCCTTTTGATTGAAAATCAATTTTACCCAGAAGTATTAGAAAAATTGTTAAAGGATTATTTATGAGTCATGTTTATCGTATCGAAATTTTTCCCAACTTAGATAATCTCTTTTTAAATACTCAGAACGAAGAGTCACTTAAAAATTGGTTTTTAAAATATATGGACGTGAAGATTACTGCTTTTTGGGAAGTTAAAACGTTTTTAGTTGAAACGAATACTCCAATACCCCAAATTGCTGATCTGGCCGCTGAAGTTTTTACGGATACAGTGACTGAATGCTTGATGACTTCAATTGATAAAAATCAAACTCGATTATTTCAATTTTTAAAAAGCAAAGGTTTCAATAAGCCTTCTTTGATAGATGTAGCTTTTAGACCAGGAGTAACTGATAACTCAGCTCATGCTGCCCTTGAAGCTTTAAAACTTCTTCCAGCACTTGCCAATATTGAATTAAAAGTTTCTTCAGGCGTTATGTACTTTGTTGAAGGAGAGAATCTTAACTCCGATTTATTAGTTAAAATGGCCTATGAAAAATTAGCAAATTCATTACTGCACAAAGTGAGCATTGTTCCTGTCACAGCTCGCATGACTGATTTGCATTTTCCAAATGTAACAATTGAAGCGAATCCTTCGAAGACCATTGATTTAGATGTGGATTCGAAAATATTAATTAAAATGAATCAAGAAAACTGTTGGGCGTTAAGCTTAGCTGAAATTGAGCATATAAAAAAATATTTTATAGCACTAAAAAGAAATCCTACAGATGTGGAGATGGAAATCATCGCTCAAAGTTGGAGTGAGCATTGTAAACATAAGATTTTTTCTTCTGAGATTACTTACAGTGAATCAAAAAATATTCCTGCTGGAGTAAAGGCACTAGGAGACTTAAAAATTAATGGAATTTTTAAATCTTATATCAGAGGGGCAACTCTAAAAATTCAAGAAGAAAGAAAAATTCCTTGGCTTATTTCTATATTCCACGACAACGCTGGAATTGTTCGCTTCGACGACAATATTGATGTTTGTATCAAAGTAGAAACTCACAATTCTCCATCGGCCCTTGATCCATATGGTGGAGCTCTTACTGGAATTTTAGGAGTAAATCGCGATATCTTAGGCGTGGGACTAGGGGCAAAACCAATTGCTAATACGAACGTGTTTTGTTTGGCAGAAAATAATTATTTTGCTAACAACCAAATTTCGCTTCCTCTTCTTTTAAAAAATCCTGATCGCATTAAAGAAGGTGTGCACCAAGGTGTGCAAGATGGGGGAAATAAAAGTGGGATTCCTACTGTTAATGGAGCATTTGTTTTTGACCGCGATTACGTGGGAAAACCATTAGTTTACTGCGGAACAATTGGTGTTATGCCAAAGATTGAAAACAATCTTCCCACTTGCAATAAGGGACAGCGTCCAGGGGATTTGATCGTTATGGCCGGAGGGCGAATCGGTAAAGACGGAATCCATGGAGCGACATTTAGTTCGATGGAACTAGTTGATGGAGTTCCTTCTTCCGTAGTCCAAATTGGGGATCCCATTACTCAAAAAAGATTGGGAGATTTTTTAATCGAAGCAAGAACTTTGGGATTGTTTAATAGTGTAACTGATAATGGCGCTGGAGGATTAAGTTCAAGCGTGGGGGAGATGGCCCAATTAACCGATGGGGCAATAGTTCATCTTGAAAAAGCACTAGTGAAATACCCAGGTCTTAGTCCCTTTGAATTAATGGTCAGTGAATCGCAAGAGCGAATGACTTTCTCAGTAGCAATTGAAAAAAGTTCTGCCTTTTTAGATTTAGCAAAAAGAAGAAGTGTGGAAGCTTCTATCATCGGAGAATTTACTGATAGTGGTGTGCTTGATATACGTTATGCAGGAATTCCTGTTGCCAATATCTCATTATATTTTTTACATGAATCATTATTGCCTATGAAATTAGAAGCTCATTTTGATTTAGAAAAATCATCAAAGCACTGGGTAACTAAAAAAATAACGAAGCCCAAAATTCCTGTTCAGGATTGGGGGGCTATTCTTCTTACTATCTTAAGATCTCCAAACATAAGGAGTCACGAGCATCTCGTAAGAAGATATGATCATGAAGTAAAAGCAGCAACTATCGTGAAGCCGTACACCGGATCAAAAGAAATTGGATTTTCAGCTCCAAGTGATGCTGGAGTTATTTGGATGAAGCCTCATGGAGGTGGAGCAGACAATGCTCTTGCCATTTCTTGTGGAATTAATCCTAAAGTTTCTCGTTTCGATTCTTATCTCATGGCAGAGTACGCTGTTGATGAAGCCGTTCGAAATGCAGTGTGTGTTGGGGCCAACCCAGATGAAATGGTTTTAGTTGATAACTATTGCTGGCCGGATCCGATCCCTTCAGCGAAAAATCCAGATGCAGAATTGAAGCTTGCTCACTTGGTTCGCGCGTCAAAAGCTTTATACGATATAAGTCTAAGCTACGGCATGCCGTTTGTAAGCGGTAAAGACAGCATGAAAAATGATTTTATCGGTAAAACAAAAGAAGGTGAGACTGTTAAAATAAGTGTTCCTCCAACATTGCTTGTTACGGCAATGGGAAGAGTACCCTCACTTAAGTGCATAACTACTTCTGAAGTTAAAAATTCAGATAGTATAATGTATTTAATCGGTGAAGATCTAACTCAATACAAATGTGCTTTTGAGTTAGCTGAATTTTATGAAGACTATGAAGTTACCTATCCATTTCCAAACCTAGATACTACAAAACAAATTGAACTTTATCGAAAAATGCATCAAGCATTTTGCCAAGAATTGATTGAAAGTTCGCATGATATTTCAGATGGTGGATTATTATTAGCTGTTGCTGAAAAAATAATGGGAACTGTCTTTGGGGTGAATTTAGCATTGAGCGATATTCCTTTGGTTCAATTAAGAGAATTTTTCTTCAATGAAAGTGCTGGTCGATTTATTGTGACTGTTAATCCTAAAAATAAATTAAAATTTTTAGAAATACTGAAGGGATTTGCCGTTAGAGAATTAGGTGTCACTACATCTAGCGGAAATTTGCAGATGGGAGATACTCCGATTGCGACTGGAGCTGAGTGCTTGTCCAACTATAAATACCTTGTGGAGGGACTTGTATGAAAAAATCAGAAATAAAAGTTATCGTCTTAACGGGGGACGGAATTAATTGTGAAACTGAAACTGCTGGAGCTTTTAGAGATGAAGGAGTCAGTGCGACTATAATGCATATTCAAGACCTCATTGATAATCCTAAAGTTTTAGAGACAGCTCATATCTTAGCATTGCCTGGGGGATTTTCATTTGGTGATGAAATTGGTTCAGGGCAAATCTTAGCTTTGAAGTTGAAGTATTCACTAGGTGTTGAGCTGAAAAAATTTGTTGATGATAAAAAATTAGTCATTGGTATTTGTAATGGCTTTCAGGCCCTGGTTCGCCTAGGTCTTTTGCCAAAACCTTTTGAAGCAAGAACCATGACATTAACTCATAATCGCCAAGGACATTTTATTGATCTCTGGGTGGAATTAAATGTTGGTGAATCTTGTTGTGTATGGACCAAAACTTTACAACAAAAGAGCATTTCTCTTCCGATCAGACACGGAGAAGGAAAAATTGTTTTTGCTGGCAACAGCGCTAATCAAATGGCGATATATGAAACTATTTTGAGTGGAGGGCAAGTGGCCCTTACCTATAACGAAGATGTAAATGGTTCATATCAAAAAATAGCTGGCGTTTGTGATCCAACTGGTCGCATTTTTGGTTTAATGCCTCATCCAGAAGCAGCAGTAAGTAATTGGCTAAATCCAGACGCTAAATCAAAAAATGGAAGTGCTGGAATAGGGGCAGAGTTTTTTAAAAACGGAATTAATTATTGTGAAGCACATTTTTAAATACGAGGGGACTATGAGACAAGAGGATCGTTTAATTAAACGTGCTTTAGTAAGTGTAACCGATAAAACAAACTTAGCAACTTTAGTGGAAACACTCAGAAGCTTTAATGTGGAAATTATTTCAACTGGCGGGACGAAAAAATTTATCGAAGACTTAGGTATTCCTGTTACTTCTATTGAAAAAGTAACCGGTAATCCTGAAGCTTTCGGTGGAAGAATGAAGTCTATTAGTTTTCCTGTAACGAGTGCTCTTTTGTACAGACGTCATCTTGAAACTGATCTAACTGAAGCCCGCGAACTCAATATTGAAGCTATTGATTTAGTCGTCTGCAACCTTTATCCATTTGATAAATATGCTGGGACGAAGGCAGATGAAGACACTTTGATTGAAAATATTGATATCGGAGGTCCCTTGATGCTTCGTGCTTCTGCGAAAAATTATGAATCCGTAACAGTTTTATCGGATATCAGTGATTACGAAGCATTTCTCACAACCTTTAAAGCTTCTAGGGGAGCAACAAATTTTAAACTAAGGAGAGACTTAGCGATAAAAACTTTTACTCGTGTTGCTCAATACGATTGTTTAATCGCAGAAGAATTATCTGTGAGATTTTTAGAAGATCATAAGGCAGGAGACTTACCTTGGCTTTCGCTAAAACCTCTTGAGTCACTTCGATATGGAGAAAATCCTCATCAATGGGCAAAAGTTTTTAAATTTAAAAACACTAAATCGAATGCAAGTTTAGTAGATGCTGAAGTTTTACAAGGTAAAGAACTTTCTTATAATAATTGGATGGATTCAGATGCTGCTTGGAGAGTCATGAGTGATGTGACAAATATCAATCCAGCTAAAAAAGTTGTCGCAATTATTAAACACGCTAATCCCTGTGGTTTAGCCGTTTCTGAGAATATTTTTTCTTCATTGGAAGAAGCTTGGAATGGAGATAGCGTAAGTAGTTTTGGTGGTATTATTGCTTTTTCTGAAATGGTTGATCTTGAATGTGCAAAATTTTTAAATGAACGATTTATCGAAGTTGTTATTGCTCCTGACTACAGTGCTGAGGCCCTTAAGCTATTTGGTAAAAAGAAAAATGTTCGAATACTAAAAGTTCCAGTAAGAGAAAAAAACGAATCAGAATTTATTGTCAAAAGTATTTCTGGTGGATTGTTGATGCAAAATGAAGATGAAATGAATGGGCAAAAAGAAGAAATCAAACTAGTGACAACAACAGCGATGAATAAAGATGCTATGGAGTTAGTTGATTTTGGTATTATTGCTTGCAAACATTTAAAGAGTAATGGAATTGCACTCGTCTATAAAACTCCAGAAGGAAGATTGACTTTAGCAGGAGCGGGAATGGGGCAACCGAATCGTCTCGACTCACTTCGCTTGCTTGCTAAAACCAGAGCCGAACAAAAAGGATTGCCGTTAGATCAAATGGTTTTAATTTCAGATGCTTTTTTTCCCTTTGCTGATTCAGTAGAAGTTTGTAATGAAGTAGGGATTCGCTCAATTGTTCAGCCAGGTGGAAGTATTCGCGATGATGAAGTCATTGAAGCGTGCAATCGATTTGGTATTGCAATGGTAACAACTGGAAAAAGACACTTTAGACATTAGGAATTTTTATGGGAATTAGTTACAAAGATAGTGGCGTAGATATTGAAAAAGGTGATTTGTTTGTTGAGCGAATAACTAAAATGGTGCGTTCAACTTATGATAAACAAGTTGTCTCAGGTGTTGGTGGATTTTGTGCTCTTTATGCACTTGATCCAGATCGATATCTAGCATCTTCAACTGATGGAGTCGGAACAAAAATCAAGCTCGCTATTGAGTTGGGCCTACATGATACGATTGGAATTGATTTAGTTGCGATGTGTGTGAATGATTTAATTTGTTCAGGAGCAAGACCACTTTTTTTTCTCGATTACTTTGCTTCTAGTAAATTGGACTTAGAAGTTAGTGAATCAGTTTTAAAAGGAATTGTGGATGGATGTATTCAATCGAGCATGGCCCTTATTGGTGGGGAGACTGCTGAAATGCCAGGGATGTATCAAATTGGGGACTACGATCTTGCTGGATTTTCTGTTGGAGAAGTTAAAAAGAGTGAGCTTGTTGATGGACTTAGATTAAAAGATGGAGATACTCTAATTGCTCTTCCCAGTACTGGATTTCACTCCAACGGTTATTCTCTCGTTAGAAAAATTTTAGAATTAAAAAAATCAGACTTAGAATTAAAAAAAGCTTGTCTCACGCCGACCAAAATTTATGTCAAAACAATTTTAGCATTACTGCATTCACAAAAAGAATACATAAAAGGTATCGCCAATATTACAGGATCGGGATTTTTAAATATTCCAAGGATCAATGATAAATTTGATTATCATGTAAATGCGGTAGCTCCTCTGCCAGCTTTTATGCAAAATGTTTGCAAACTTAGCGGCCTAGACTCAGCGGAATTACATCGCACTTTTAATATGGGCGTTGGGATGGTGATAGCGACTGATAATCCAGAGATCATCAGCCGCGAATTAGAAATGCTTGGTGAAAAGCCTTTTATTATAGGTAGTGTGAGTAGCGGTAGTGGAAAGATTTTTTTAGAAAAATTTGAACTGTAGTTAATTATCTTCCCTGTGCGTTTCCGTTTCCGCCTTTTAACCTTGGTTGTGATGGGCCTGCGAAACAAGAGACTGACACGGAAAGAGTTAGAAAAATTAAAGAAATCAATCCCATGATTTTAACGTTGCTTACTTTTTTTTCTGTAAAAGATTTTGCAATTGATGACTTAGTAGTTCTTAGTGATTGAGCATTGTGAAATTGACCGTACATTTTTTTCCCCTGAAAAATAGTTTTAGATTCGCTGAGGATCTCTAAAGCAAGGGGATGGCCAAGTCTTTAAGGCGCAAAATATACATTATTTTAAGTACTAAGCAGCGATTGTTAAATATTTAAGAGTTAGCAGTGTTCTCAAATAGAAACAAACCGTGCTTATTTTTGATAGGACTTTGGGATATGAACCACAAAGCTGGTATTTATATTGGTTTGGTCTAGCCACAATCTTCCATTATGTTTTTTTAATTATTCCAGATGAAATGGATAGACCAAAACGTGTTCCCTGATCAACTGGATTTTTTGTAAAAAAGGGTTCATTTAAAACTTGCTGATCAAGTTTTTTTGCCTGAACAGATAATCGAGTAATTCTTTTTAAAAATCCCCAGTACAATAAACCCAAAGCGCGCTACTTAGTTTAATATCTGGAGCTAGTTGCACTAGCTAAATTTAAACATGCCACTCACAAGATTAAAAAAATCATTTCGTTGATAACACTATTTTTTTAAATTAAACATCTTGTCTTCGAACTGACCAAATAAATCCATCAAACCAAAAATGTAGTAGAGATGTTAGAAGCCAAAAAGCAGCGAGATATTCTATATGTGCAGTCATTTGGCGTAGACCCGCGATCACAAACATAAAGGGGACGATGACTAAAAAATAAATGAGATTAACACCACTATTATTTTTTTGTTTTAAACCAGTAAGGGATGATAGGCTTGGTCTCTCTGTTATAAAAACAATAAAAACATATTGAAGTGCATGGTAAATATTTCCAAAAAAGATTCCATCGGCCACTGTAAAAAAACTAGCTGTTAAAACTGTAGCAGTTCCCGTCACAGCAAATAGTGCAAATTTTGCTTTCGAGTATTCGTATCCCTGATCGATTAATTTTTTATATGAATAAATGTAAAATATTAAATATCCAGCAGCAAAAAGATATAGTGGCATGCGGGCAAATTCTAGTATCCAGCCAAAACGATTAACCATGCCTTCTGAGAGCTCTAAGTATTTTATTAATCCTTCATTGCGTTGAGAGTTGGGCAAATAAGTTAAGAGAATGAGATGAGGAAGTAGTCCCACCACAAAACATAACCCCATATCTAATTTTCGACCTGGCAAGGGACTATTTCCAACTCTGCCATCATAAATTCGTCCAAACCCAAAAGTTTGCATTAGTGAGTGCCACTCATCCCAATAGAGTCCTAAAACACTGAGGGCGGCAAAAAAGAGAGGTGAAATCCACATGGATAATAAAATAATTAAGGGAATAAGTGTAAAGCGATATTTAAAACGCGAAAAGATTTCTTTATTCAAATGGCTACGAGTAAACACCAAAAGAACATGCATATGTGTTAGTAGTGTAGCTCCAATTGAAAACCAGTAGGGAGTGTCGTTACCATAAAGAAATGCACCGTTTTTTAATCGTGGTTCGCAAAAAAGAACAACGGCTAAAAGCGCGAGTAGAGGGCAACAAATAATAAAAAGTAGATCTGTTAATTTACTATTTAAGTACCATGTCTTTTTTTTTGCTATTTCAGTACTCATGCTTAGAGAATTCGCTTAAAAATATGATCAACAGACTTAAGATAAATATCTTTTAGCCCAGCCGCATTGACAGCTGGAAGGATAACATTAATATTTTTTTTCTTAATTTCATTTTGAATAAAATCGCGAAATTTTGCTGGTTCAGATTTTGCTATCGGATCAAAGGAAGCGGCTTGAATAATTGTATAAAGTTCTTCTCTTGTGAGTGAGTCACAATTTGAAATAAGAAAGTGCAAGTAAAAGCTTGAGAGGTAATGGGTGTGCGCAAGAACTTTGCCTTCGACGACATCAACGTCAATTTCAAGCATATTCATTGTGGCCGTAAATCGATCAAGAGCATAGACCAATATTCCAAAATGATCAGGAAGGTAAAGTCTTTCAGCACTAGAATGAGAGATATCTCGCTCGTGCCATAAAATAGAATTTTCAAGAGCAAGCGTTAAGTGTGATCGTAAGTATCGGGATAGCCCTGTTAAGTTTTCGGCGGAGATAGGATTTTTTTTGTGTGGCATTGTGCTTGAGCCTTTTTGGCCTTTTCTAAAGCCTTCAGCTACTTCTTTTACATCTGAGTGATGAAGATGACGAATTTCAACGGCCAGTCTTTCGATGGCATTAGCAAGTAAGCTTGTAATTGAAATTAATTTTGCCAGGCGATCGCGCGGAATGATTTGAGTTGAAACATCTTCTATTTTAACTCCTAATTTACGAGCTACACTTTCTTCAATATCCGGAGTTAGGATTGTATAGTTACCTACAGCACCTGAGAGTTGGATAGTGAGTTCATTATTATAAAAATCATTAAGTTCCAGATGTCTGCGTTTAAATTCAGCGTAATGACCTAGTAGTTTTTGTCCAAAACTCATGGGCTCAGCATACATTCCATGTGAACGACCTAAAGTCATAAGAGATTTTGTTTCAATGGCTCTTGATTTTAGGGCTTCCATGAATTGTTCAAGGGATTGCATCACAACTTCAAGTGAAGCTTTAATTTGCAACGTCAGAGCGCTATCGATGACATCAGATGAAGTCACACCGTAGTGAAAATATTTTCCTACGTCGGCCGGTAGTTGTTCTGTAATTGAAGTGCAAAACGCAATGACATCGTGGCGAGTTGTGAGTTCAATCTCATCAATTCGATCTGGTCGTATTTCAGCTTTTTGTTCGATCGTAGAGGCAATTCCAGCGGGAATCATTTTCTTTTCTTCTAAAGCGCGAAGAAGTTCCAATTCAATTTTTAAAAATGTCAGGTATTTATTTTCATCACTCCAAATAGGAGTTATAGCGGGAGCTTCATAACGAGGAATCATAATTCATCCTTTATATTAAAAAATATTTAGAGAAAAAAGCAAAAATCAAAACCTACAGTCAAATAACTTATCGTAAGCGAGCGCACAGAGCTCGATTCAAGTTCATTGTCTTGAGCTCTTTTAACGACAGCTAGGTTGTAAGTAAATTGCGTACCTGCACTAAAATATTCTGAGAATTTTTTGTAAAGAGAAATCTTAGCAAGCATTCCCGGACCAGAAAAAGACTTGGCCGAAACACTTTCTTTAAAAAGGTTATAAGTAATATCGGCAGACATGTATTCGTATATATCAGAAATTGGGATAAGCGTTTGAGCGTAACGACTTTCTCTTCCTAAACCAACACCAAAAGTTGTTAGAGTGCTTTTAGTAGCAAAAAGTTGATCACTAGTTAATCCTGTAGCTGAAGGATTATTAGTAGAGATTTTGTTAAATACACCATTAGTAAGTACTAAACTGCTACTAAACCAGTAGTCTTCTAGTTTTTTTCCATAAGAAAAAGCAAAATTAGTTACGTCACCTGCTTTTGTAACACTGGGGTTAACTCCAATTAGGAATGAAAAACGATTTTCATAAGTTGGGTGAAATTTAGCCTCAGTATTGAGAACTAATTCCTCAATAGCAAAAGCTGAAGAGATGGATACAAGGCTTAAACTGAGAAAAATAAAGATGATCTTGCTAATTTTTTTCATATTTATTTTCCTTTAACTCTAGTTGCTAACTGTTCAAAGTTTTCACCTGGAAAATCTTCTAAACCTGAAATTTTTGCCAGAGTTAATTTTTCTTTTAAATGATTAAATTTTGTCTGTTCAAAAAGAATTTTTGTTTCGGTGAGTTCTATTAAAGATAAGTGGAAGTCATAGTATTTCGTTTTTCCACCTAAGTAATTCTCCAAAATAGTATCAAAAGATTTTTGTAAACTAGGGATACGTGCTTCTAGGATGACAATTTGGTTTTGCAAAGAAAGAATGTTTTTGTAAGTCTGTCTGACAAAAGATTGTGTGAAGTGCTTATTCTTATCTAACTCTTTAAAGGCGATTTCTTTTTCAATTCGGCCAATGGCCAGTTTATTGGTATTAAAAAATCCATCTGCTCCTGTTAGACTCCATGTCGCATTAATTGAGGCGACCAGTTCCACATTTCCGCTTCCACTATAAGTTTCATAAACGGTTTGATTTTGTCCTGTTCCAAATTTTTTATTATAGGCACCGAGGTTGACGGTGAATTTCGGAAGAGGCAGATTTTCTTTTAAAGCTACATCATAAGATCTTTCAGCATTATCTAACTCCGTCTTATTTGTTAAAATTGTTGGGTTGTTTTGAGCTGAGAGGTTGAGAGATTCATCCAAGGTGATTTTTATACGACGGTAATCGAGCATTTCATTTAAAACATATTTTGTACCGATATCATCGGCAATTAGAAAGGCCATATTTTCATCAGCGATATCGGCCGTCAGCTTGGCATTATGATACTCATTTTGGGCCCTTAAATATTCACTACGAGCGAGGTAATATTCTTGTTTCGAAGTTTTACCAATCGTTATTTTTTCTTTGTTGAGGCGATAAAGAAAAGAGGCTTGCCGCAATTCATCTTGGCGAAAGCGCTCGATATTTTTTGTCGACATCAAATTAAAATAACTTCCAATTAAATCTAGCTTTAATTCACGTCTTGATTCATCAAAAATTTGTTTGCTTCGCTCATAGAGTGACTTCTTATTTAAATAAAGTGCGTAGTCCTTACCCCAATTAAATACGGTGTAATCTCCCAATGATAAACCTAAAGTTCCACTTGGAGTTTGAGGATTTGGTGTCCCAGGCTCTCTCGAACTTGAGCGCAAGGTAGAGATGTGTTGATTGGACGTCGTTAAATTAATTTTTAATTCCGGCAACCAAAATGCATTTTTCACACCAGTAAAAACTAATTCATTTAAAGAATTTTTTTGTCCTCTAATATTTTGTTCGTAATTTTTTCTAAGCCCTTGTTCAATGACGTCATTGAGTTGAAGGTTTTTATAATTATCGACAAGTTTATATTTGTCAGCTTCTTGAATATAGATTTCTGATTCAGAAATTTGTTTTGATTTTACTTTTTCAGGTGCAGCTTTCTTTTTGGGTTTTAGCAGTTCTTCTTCAGAAACTACTGGAGGCATGACCTTTTTATCTATGGCTAGTGGAGTTGAGGATTCTGGTTTTTGCCCTTCATCGTTTAGTAATTCTTCTTTTATCACTTCCTCTTTAACAACTTCTTGAGTTGCAGGAATAACTTCTGTTTTTGGAGCCGTGTTTTCAATTTCAGGCGCATTTTCAGAATTGGCAGGTAAAACTTGTGGTCCATCACTTAATTCAGCGCTGTCAGCTGGATCTTGAGCGAAGGCCGTAAAATGAGAAGACGACAGTACTCCTAGAAGGAGTAAAAATTGAATCTTGTTTTTCATAACTAAAATGATAGATAAACGAGTTGGTCCTGAAAAGCTTTTTGTGGTGATTAAAAGTCAACTAAAGGGTGATGCCAGGACATCCTTTTCGCACGATATTTTCTTCTTGATATTGAATTTGAGTTTGAGTGAGGATAAGTTCGTGTTCGAGGTGGCCTAGATTGATTTCGAGTTTACGTTTTACAGTCACTTTGTTTTCAGGTGTAATTTTTTGCAAATGTTTATTTCTTTCAATGAGAGCAAGGATTCTTTGTTTATTGGCTATTTTTTCTTGACGCTTCTCTGTGAGAAGCTCGCAGCGTCTACTTATACTAGGATCAGTAATGACTGTGCGCTTATAATCTTCCGCGAAGGCCATTTGATTAACTGATGCGCTGATTCCGACCAAAAAACTCAAGAATAGTGGGTAAATTCTTTGGGCCATTCCAGGCATCCTCCTCTATAATAACAAGATTATTGTATCATCCATTTGGAGACCTTTAAAGTGAGCAAAAAAAGAGTTCTCATTTTAATTCCTGCTCGGTTTGCTTCATCACGTTTTCCTGGAAAACCACTGGCCTTCATCTCTGGTGTTTCTATGATTGAGCGAGTTTTTCGAAACTGCGCACATGCTCATGCATTAAATTTTGAATTTTCTGCATTCGTTGTAACTGATGATCAACGGGTTTATGACCACGTTAAAACTTTCTCACCTAATGTTGTGCGAGTTGATGATGATGTCCTATCAGGAACACTTAGAATTGAATTAGCTTACAAGAGATTTTTTCAAGATAAAAATTTTGACCTAGTTATCAACGTTCAAGGCGATGAACCTCTTCTTGATTCAGAAGATTTAGTCCGTTTGGCCCATTTTCATTTAGACAGCCGTTTTGATATTGCGACTTTGGTGAAAAAACAAATGGGATTTTCTGGGGATTTTTTAGATCCCAACAAAGTAAAAGTCGCCATGAGTGAAACAAGTGGACAAGCCTTTTATTTTTCCCGTGCATCTATTCCTTATAAAAGAGATCAAATCATAGAGGCTTTAAATGATTATTGGTTTTTGCATATTGGAGTTTATTCTTACAGACCAAATGCTCTTATCAAATTTGCAACACATACAGAGACGCGTTTAGAGAATTTAGAAAAGCTCGAACAACTGCGAGCACTAGAAATTGGTCTTACTATTGGGGCCCACACAACCATCAGCACAGTGATTGGTGTGGATGTTCCTGCAGATATAAAAAAAGTAGAAGAGGTTTTAAATGGCCGAGAAAAATGAAATGACTAAAAAGCACAAAAAATTTATTTTTATCACTGGAGGAGTTGCTAGCTCCCTAGGAAAAGGATTGGCAGCAGCAAGCATAGCGAGTTTATTAGAGCGCCGTGGAATAAAAGTGGCGATGTTAAAAATGGATCCATATATCAATGTCGATCCCGGAACGATGAGTCCAACTCAACATGGAGAAGTTTTTGTCACCGACGATGGTGCTGAAACAGATCTGGATTTAGGTCATTATGAAAGATTTACTTCGCTTACTCTAAAGCGTGAAAGTAATTTTACAACTGGCCAAGTTTATCTAAAAGTTATTGAAAATGAACGCGCTGGAATTTATTTGGGAAAAACTGTTCAAGTTGTCCCGCACATCACGGATGAAATCAAAAGAAGAATCCATATTGCCGCAGATAACTCTGATCTTCTCATTGGAGAAATTGGGGGAACAGTAGGGGATATTGAATCATTGCCATTTATTGAATCAATCAGACAATTGGCCCATGATGAAGGGGCTACCAATGTTCTTTTCATTCATTTGGTTTTATTGCCTTATATTGCAGCGGCCGGAGAGTTAAAATCAAAACCAGCACAACACTCGGTAAAAGAGTTGATGTCTCAAGGTCTTTCACCGCAAATTATTATTTGTCGATCGGATCGCGAAGTGGATGAAGATACGTTAGAGAAAATTTCTAGATTTTGTAACGTCAGTAGAAAAAATGTTTTTCAATCAATTGATATGGATTCAATTTATAAAGTTCCTTTAGAGTTTCATAAACAAGGTCTAGACGAGCGAGTCAGTGAACATTTAGGAATTTGGACACCGGAACCTAAAATTGCTGATCTCGAAAAAGTTGTCTACAACTTTACTCATCCATTGCGAGAAGTAAAAATTGGAATCGTCGGAAAATACACGGATCTGATCGAATCTTATAAATCTTTAGATGAGGCCTTAAATCATGGGGCCATCGCCAATCAATTAAAATACAAACCAGTTTTTATCGACAGCGAGCAATTTGAAAATGGCGCTAATCTTGAAAATATTTTTAGAGATGTCCAAGGTATATTAGTTCCCGGAGGATTTGGAAGTCGCGGGACCGAAGGAAAGATTAACGCCATTGAATACGCACGCGTTCATAAAATTCCCTTTTTTGGAATTTGCCTCGGAATGCAATTAGCTGTTATTGAATACGCCAGACATATTGCAGGCATCACTGATGCCACATCAGAAGAATTTCAAAGCGGAGGATCTCACTTAATTCATTATATGGAAGGTCAGAAAAAAGATGGAGCTAAGGGTGGCAACATGCGCTTAGGAAGTTATGATTGTGCTCTGGAAGCAGGATCTCTTGCTCGCAAAGTTTATGGTGCTGACACTATTCATGAACGTCACCGTCACCGTTTAGAATTTAATAATATGTATATGGATAAATTAACCAACGCTGGAATGACTATTTCTGGATTTAATAAAGAATTAAATTTAGTTGAAGTGATCGAATTAAAAGATCATCCTTTCTTTATTGCTTGCCAATATCACCCAGAATTTAAATCAAAACCATTTTCACCTCATCCGCTCTTTAAGGCGTTTATAGAAGAGGCAGATCGTTTTAAAAAACTTCATTAGGATAGTGAGATATGACAAAACCGAAATTAGATCTTTTTATTGGCTCTTGTGTTTTAGAAAGTGAAGAGCTTGCGCTGAGAATCGCCGATAGATTAGTGAGAGAGCTTGAGCCATTTCAAGACAGAATCACTCTTACTTATAAAGGAAGTTTTGATAAGGCCAATCGCACATCAATTAATTCTTATCGCGGCCCTGGAATTGACGAAGGAATGAGAATTCTTCAAAAAGTAAAAGATACTTTTGGTCTTCCAGTGCTTACTGATTTTCATGAGGCGTCTCAGGCCATGAAATTAGCGACTGTTGTCGATGTATTGCAAGTGCCAGCTTTTTTATGCCGTCAAACTGATATTATTGCAGCGGGAGCAGAAGCTTGTGCGAAATATGGTCGCATTTTGAAAGTTAAAAAGGGACAATTTTTATCGCCTGAAGAAACAAAAAATATCGTTGATAAAGCGACTACTTTTTTACCAAAAAGCCAAATTCTTTTAACAGAGCGCGGATCAAGTTTTGGATATAATAATTTAGTCGTTGATATGGCCTCTTTTCAAATTATGAAAAGTTTCGGAGTTAAAACTGTTCACGATGCCACTCATTGTGTGCAGAGACCGGGTGGATTAGGAAATGCAACGGGTGGAAAAAGAGAGCAGATTTTAGTTCTTGCTCGCGCAGCTGTTGCCGCTGGAGCTGATGGTGTTTTTATGGAAACTCATCCACAACCCGAACTTGCTCTTTCGGATTCAGCGACTAGTTTGCCTCTAGATTCTATCAAGGGAATTGTTGAGCAACTCTTGCGCATTTATGAGGTGGTGTAATGGCCACTCCAATGACTGAAAAGCGTCGCTTAAAAGAATACGCTGAAAAATTTAAAGATAAGCTGATAAAAATTAAAGTCGTGGCCTTTGATATTGATGGAATTCTCACTGACGGTGGCATCACTTGGTGGGGAGAAGACATCGGCTTTAATAGAACATGTCACATTCACGATGGTTATGGATTTAAAATTTTACGTGACGCTGGAATCAAAGTTGGGATCATTTCCGGTGGAGATAGTGTTGGAGTAAGAAAACGTTTTATCGAAACCCTTAAATTGGATTTCGTTTTTTTAGGCAATGAAGATAAACGTGAAGCCTATAAAAAATTATTGGCAATGGGTTTTAAAGATGAAGAAGTTCTTTTTATGGGGGATGAATTCATTGATGTTCCGCTCTTAAAAAGAGTGGGTTTTTCAGCAACTGTTCCCAATGCCAGTTATGAAATTCAAGAAATTGTCGATTATATTACTCATAGAGAAGCAGGGGATGCCTGTGCTCGCGAGGTGATGGATATCCTTCGTTACGCTCAAAATCTTCCTGTGCAAATTCTGGAGTTCTGATGTCTAAGACACAAGAAGAAATTCAAGCAGAGAAGATGTGGAAACTGAAAATGGTCATGGATGAAACGGTAGAGTTTCCCACTGAGTATATGTTTAAGTTTATTGTTCCAGTTGCAGTTGTTCATCAGTTACTGGCATTATTAGATGGAATGGACATTGATGAGCGCGCTTCGAGCGGTGGTAAGTACATCAGTGTGAGTGCTAAAAAAGTTTTCAATAATAGTGATGAAATCATGAATGTTTATAAGAGCGTGGGCGTGGTAAAAGGAATTATCTCGTTATGAATAAAATTAATTCAAAGAAAAAAGTAGCCTTGGTTATTGGTGCTGGTGCGTTCGGCACTGCCATGGCGCAAGTCTTGGCAACGAATTTTGAAAAAGTTATTTTAAAAGTTCGTTCTGAAGATGTTTACCTGGCCATTAAAAATGGAGAGAACTCTGTTTATCTGCCAGGATTAAAAATAGCCAAAAATATTGATGCTGCTCTCACTTGGGATGAAGTTGATTCTCATAGAGAAGAAGACATCGAACTTATTGTTTCAGCTTTGCCGACTGGTGGTATCGCAGAATATTTTAAAGAAAACTACGATCGATTTTTAGGTTATTTAGTAAAAGGGATTCCCGTTCTTTCTCTTTCTAAGGGAATTGATCCAGATACTTTAGAGTTAAGCGATGACCTATTCTATGATAATTATCCCCACTTCAAAGACCTCTTTTGTTTTTTATCTGGGCCATCGTTTGCCCATGAAATTATGCAAGAGCAGATTACTTTAGTAACGGTTGCCGGAAGATCAAAACTAGTTTTAGAAAATGTGATCAGCATGGTGAACACTCCTTATTTTAAGGCACTTGCTAGTTACGATGTTAAAGGTGTTCTTTTAGGAGGAGCACTTAAAAATATTTTAGCGATCGCTGGTGGAGTTATTGAAGGTTTGGGATATAACCACAATACCAGAGCAGCCTTGATCACTCGTGGGATTGCGGAAATGCTCCGCTTTGGGACTGTTTATAACGCTCGTCCAGAAACTTTTTATGGACTCTCTGGAATGGGAGATCTTATTCTTACTTCAACGGGAGATCTTTCTCGAAATAAAACTTTTGGACTAGAGCTCGCTAAAGGAAGGAAGGCCCAAGAGATAATCAACTCGCAAAGAAATGTTGTTGAAGGATATAAGACGGCTAAAGCTGTACACTTTATTAGTGAACGCTATGCTATTCGAGCACAAATTTTTAATGGTGTTTACGAAGTTCTTTATGAAGATCATTCACCGAAAGATGTGATCGGAAAAATTATGCGTTCTCCATCTAAATTTGAAATAGATTAAGCTATTCATATTTTTATTTTAACTGTTCAGCGATTCGAGCAATGGTCACTGTTTCGCCAAGGGCGACGAGTGTGCCATCCTTTTTTTGGACAAAGTAAGCGGGAACACCGACTAAACCATTCTTGCGAAGGAAACTACCAATGACTTCGTCTCGTTTTGTCCAATCACCCATGAGTAGTTTTAAGTTATTATCTCCCACAAACTTCTTAAAATCTTCGGTATCTAAAACTAAGCGTTCGTTGATCTTACAAGTAAAACACCACTTGGCCGTAAAATCGATAAAGACTGCTTGCTGGTTTTCTTTGTGATCATTCATTTTATCTAATGACCACGCTTCCCAATTTAGTCCCATCGATTTTTTATCTCTGATTAGAGCAGTTTGATCATCATTACTGGGGATAATTGTTGTTGAGCTAATATTAACAAAAATACCCAAGGCGACTAAAAAGGAGATCACGCCCATCCATTTTTCTTTTTTTAAGAGTGCGATTCCTACAAAAACAAAAATGAGAAGTGTTCCCAGTTTGATCATGTGAGATGAACCATCTACTAAAGCGTTGTAAACATCAAAAAGCCAAAGAGTTGTTAGGAGCAGTGTTAATCCTAAAAACTTTTTTACGTTATTCATCCAGTTACCTGGTTTTGGTATAACAGAGACAAGGTTTGGAAAAAAACCTGTAATGATAAAAGGGAAAGCAAGACCTAGGCCTATCATGATGAAGATTAAAAAAATGGTCGATGAAGAAGATGTAAAAGCAAATGTCAGTGCAGTTCCTAAAAAGGGAGCACTACAAGGAGTCGAGAGAATAGTGGCTAAAACTCCGCTTAGAAAATCTCCGGAAAAACCTTCTTCTGTTTGAATATTGCCGAGTTGTTTTCCACCAGGTGTATAAAATTCAAACATTCCAAACATGTTTAACGCAAAAACAAAAAGAGCAATAATCATGATTGCGATAAAGGTTGGTGATTGCAACTGAAAACCCCAACCCACTTGAGTTCCAAAAGATTTAAGTCCTAAAACGATGCCTCCTAGAATAATAAATGTAGAAAGGATTCCTAAAGTATAAAAAAAATTATGACGGAAAATTTTTTGGCGTGATTCATTTCTATATTTAACTAATCCAAATAATTTTAAGGAAATCACAGGTAGAACACAAGGCATGATATTTAAAATTAATCCACCAATGAAAGCAACTAGTAAGTAATAGACCAATGAGTTGCCTCCAACTGTGGTACTAGTCGCCACAGGGATTATGGCGGTATTGTTCGGTGAATTTGAAGTTGTTGGTGGATTCACCGTGGCAGAACTAGACTTTAGATCAAAACTTGAAAACTTTTTTTCTATCACAATCACTTTTCTTTGAAGTGGGTCATTGAAAAGAAATTTTAATGTATATGGTTTCGCAAATTTTCCATTGGCTGGCAAGGCTTCTGGAGGAGTTGAATATTCACCATCCCAATTAATTTCAATAATACCCATTAGACTTTTTTCTTTAACGATTAAATTTTCATGTTGAAAATCAAATGGTGGAGAAGGAAATGAGTACATTAAATTAGCCTCTTTTAAAAAAGAGGCGTCAGTTGTTTTATTTACTTCATAAGTGATGATGAGAGTTTTTTCTTTTACCCCTTTAGCTAGTTTTATATCGAGGTATTCTGGAATTTGAGAAACTTTTGGAAGATCCATAAATCTTGAAGTCAGTTCGAGATCAGTTAGTGGGGGCATAAGATCGGGAGAAGTTGTTTGAAGTTTCCCAGCAACTAATTTAAAGCTCACTTCTTTTTGGCCAGGAATACAGATATGTTTACAAACTAACCAGGTGGAAGTCAGGGTTGCATTTTTACCAGTAAGTTTATTTATATCAGCTTTTTCTAATCGATAAAAAAGAGTGTAGCTTCCGATATAGCCATAGGCCCATTGAGTTCCATTTTCTATAAATCTTTTTGGAGCAGGCCATTGCTCTTCATTTAATTTAATTTCTTTTTTATTGTTTAAAAATTGATTCTTAATGGCAAGACCGGCATCGCCTGGATTTTTCCAATAAGTGTGCCATCCGGGAAAATTTTCAAAACTTACAGCAATAAAAGTTTTGCTTTCAATTGCAAAAGTTTGAATGGCCACTTTTACGGGAGTAGGTGGAACTGCTTCTTCAGCCTTAAGGATACAAGGCGAAAGTGTAGCAAATACGATGAAAAAAAGTCTCAGAAATGATGAGGTCATAGTATCTCCGATAATGCATGAAGCTTCGTCATGCATATTATTGTCTTCTTCTTATACAAAAACAAGAGCGCAAAACGTTTACAAAGGATCAATTTTTAGCAGATAATATTGGGAACGTGAGGCTTAATGCTTTTGAAAAAAATGCTCTTATTTTTTGAAATCTTTCTTCCTGAACAATTACTTGTTTCGGCTGATACTCCACTTGTTTACAAGGGAAGAGTAATTGTCGCAACAAGCGTAGTGAGTGCTTTTATCACCTTGGCTCTTTTGATTTCATTTATTTTTTTACACCTTTCATCTTTTCTATATGTAGGTGTTTTTCTATGCTTCATCACACTTTGTTTTCACTTATATTTTTTAAGTAGGCCAACTAAAAATTTTGAAAAAAATTTACACTTGGGGGCTTCACTCCAAATTACAGTTTTAAGTATTTTAGTTTATTTGACTACATTTTCTTCTAAAGGGACGGGGTTTTTTGGTTTAATATGGTTGATTCCTATTTTTCTCATGACAGCTTTTTATTTTTCCACACGATTTAGTTTTTATTTTGCATTTTTTAATCTCGTGCTGTTCTTGGGAATTAGCTATTTTAAATTTGATACTTTTTATATGCCTTTGAAAAATTTGCCCAATTTTAATTCCGTCTTTTTAGTTTTTCTTACTTTCAATATCATTTTTACTTATATGATGGCCTTTCTTTTTGTCTATTTAAGCGAAGAGTTGCAAATGGAAGTAAGAAAGCAGCGCGATTTATTAGTGGAAAGTGCTAAATTTCAATCCCTTGGTCAAATGGCCTCTAATTTAGCTCATGATATTAATAATCCTCTTTTTATGATTCAAGGTAAATTGCATCAGATGCGCAATCTTTTATTACGTGATCAGCTTGATTTAGAAAAATGTGATCAAATTGTAGAAAGTGTCGAAACAACTTTGTTAAAACTTTCACAAATTGTGAAAGGTATAAGTACCTTTGCCAGAGAAGGGCGTGGCGACCAGATGGTTTCTATTGGAGTTTCAGAACTGATTGAAGGCAACCTTGCTTTGGCCATTGATCGAATCAAAAATTCGGGAATTGAATTAGAAATTCATGTTGATCCGAAATCCAATCTCATTTGCTATCCATCTTTTATTTCGCAAATGCTGCTCAATTTATTGAATAACGCTATTGATGCACTTGAAAATGCGCCAGTTAAAAAAATCGAAGTTAATGCCTTTGGTGAGAAAGATTGGATTCATATTAAAGTGAGTGATACAGGAGCAGGTATTCCTAAAGAATATGAGAAAAAAATATTTGATCCTTTTTTTACGACCAAAAAATTTGGAAAAGGAACGGGTTTAGGTTTATCGATTTCAAAAGGTCTGGTTGAGGTTCACGAGGGTGAACTTTCTTATGAAAGAGTTGATAATAAAACAATTTTCACTGTAAGACTTCCGAGATATGAATAGTCCAAACTTTTTCCCCTCAAAAATTATTTGCATGACAGAAGAGTCTGTTGAGTTTTTTCATGCAATTGGCAGAAGTGATGTTATCCAAGGTGTTTCTGTTTATGCAATAAGGCCTCACGGTGTAAAAAAAATGCATCCCGTCATTTCTTCATTTACCCACGCAAATATAAAAAAGATATTAAGTTTTACACCTGATTTAGTTATTGGCTTTTCAGATATTCAAAAAGATATCGCCCGCGATTTAATTGCAGAAGGTGTTGATGTTTTTATTTCGAATCAGCGTTCTCTTCAAGATATTTTGCGCTACCTCAATACTATTGGAAATATGATTGGTGAAAAAGAAAAGACTGAAGATTTTTTAAGAGTGCTTGTTGATAAAATGAATAAGGCACGGGAAATTTCCAAGAATTTTCTATATAGACCAAAGGTTTATATAGAAGAGTGGGATGAGCCGCGCATTTGCGGCATTCGCTGGTTTAGTGAAGTGGTGGAATTATGTGGAGGAAGTGACATTTTTGCTGAAAAAAGCCGCCATGGAATTAAAGCCGTTGATCGATTTATAACGGACTCAGAAGTCGTAGCATTTAACCCGGATATTATTTTAGCTTGTTGGTGTGGTAAAAAAGTGGAAGTAGAAACTTTTAAAAGCAGAGCAGGATACTCAGAAATATCTGCTATAAAAAACTCCCAGGTTATTGAACTTCCGCCAGAAATTTTTTTACAACCAGGGCCTGCGCTTATACTTGAAGGAATTGATCGGTTAATTTCTCTTTTTTTAGAGTTCCAAAAGAAATAAATCATTAAACATTTTTTTCATCTTACCGAAAATTCATTTGAGATAGTGTCAAGTTTATCTATGGGATGAAAGAATATGAAAAAACTAAATCAATTTAAAGCTTCAATTCTGCTTTTACCATTGTTGTCGTCATGCTCTGTTGACATGAAAAAAATAGAACAGAAAGCCGCAATGATGAATCATTATGAAGAAGTCTCCCTCAAGCTTGCTAGTGAAAATAGAGAATTGCACGCAGAAGTCAAACGCTTAGAGTTTCAAATGGAAAAACTAAAGCAGGATAAGTCCTATAATGAAGTAAAGCCTGTAGCTCATGGTGAAGAACATGAGGGGGGGCATGATGTAGCATCCGTTCATGAAACCAAACATGAAACAACTCATGAGGTTGCTAAGCATGAAGAAGTTAAACAGGATGTAGGCAAACACGAAGAATCTCATGGTCGTTCAATAGCGAGTGTTGCTCCAGCAGCTGTTCACGAAGAAATGAAAAAAGATTTCGTAGAATTTAAAACGTATAAATGGCACGCAGACGATCTATTAAAAATTGCAGATAAAGAATTTAAAGATAAAAACTTTGAAAAAGCAGCTCAGTTTTATACATCGTTAATCAATAACTATCCAACAAATAAAAATATTTCAGATGAGTTTTATTTTAAAGCAGGTATTGCCTCTTATGAAAGTGGAGCTCACCACGATTGGACTCTTAGTCACTTTGAAGCACTTATGGCCAAGTACCCAACGTCTCACTACTACAGAAGTGCAAAACTATGGGTTGCTCTGACTCATATGAAATTAGGTGATAAGAAGAAATTCTATGCAACAGTAGAAGAATTCAGAAAAAAATACAGAAACACTAATGAGTGGAAAATTTTAAGTTCTTATTATGAAAAAATTGAAGAGAAAACAAATGAATAAATTTTTTTTAATTGCAGCTCTTACATCACTAAATTTATTTGCGTCCGAAGCTCAATTTGGGCGAGTAGTAGATATTAAAGGTGAAGGCTTTATTTCTCATGCGGGAAAAACTCGTGAGATAAGAAAAGGTGAGTCAATTGAAGTTGGTGCTGAAATCGTAATTGAGCACAAAGGGCAAGTGACTTTTACTGATAATGCCGATCATCGTTATCATTTAGGAAATGCAAGTTCCGCAAGTGTCAGTGCTACTGAAGTTGAGTTGCGTGGTGGCGATTTATGGTTTCAATCTTTGAATAAATCTGATTCTTATAAAGTAAAATCAGCCAACGCCGCCGTTGAATATTCAGGCGGGGAAGCGATTCTTTCTTATGATTCTGTAAAAGGGAAAACTCAGTTGATGGTTATTAATGGAATGATGAAACTTTCAAATCTTCGGGCGAGTGAGTTAAATTTAAATGTTTCAGAAGGACATTTTTCATTTATCGATAACGCCTACGATGAAGGAGCACCTCGTGATCCAACACCTGTTGGAGAAAAAACTTATGGGCAATTAGTGGGGCTATTCACTGGTGTTACACCAATGGATAAAAACTCTGCTGCGATTTTTAAGGATCATCCAAAAGAACATGCGAAGTCGGAACATAGCGAAGAAGGAAGTAGAGCGATTGCTTCAGTAAGTGAAGTTGCACCAAAAGAAAGTAAAAAAGAAAGCAAAAAGAAAAATGATGATACAAAAATGATCGAAGAATATAAGAGCAGTTTATTTGCTAAATCAACTAGCAAAAAGGTTGTGACAAATAAAGTTTCAACGGTTAAAGTTGAAAAGATAAAAGCAACAGTAGAAAAACTAGTCGTTCATATTTATGGACAATCAAGTGTACCTACCGTCGCCTTTAGAACTGAAGCGTCGGCTTCTGTCTCAAAATCGAGAGCACCTGCATCGGTTTTAGATCAAGAAGTGCCAAACGATAAAATTGAATCAGCAACGGTGAATTCACCTGCTGCGTCTTCAGTTATCAGTCCTTACAGCAAAGAATTCAAAAACCAATATAAAGAGAGCGATAAACTGATCGACGATTTAAAAAAATTATAACTTTTTTTATTTCAGTCATCATCATCGTTTTTTATCACCCACCGCAGTGGGAACGAGTAAATGTATGACTAAGATCTCCACCGTCACCGCCCTTACTTACGATGATGTATTAATCAAGCCTGCTTATTCTGAAATTTTGCCGAGTGAAACAAAAACAGAAACTCGTTTTTCAAAAAACATTCCATTAAATATTCCTATTGTTTCTGCGGCGATGGATACAGTAACAGAGGCTCCATCAGCAATCGTGATCGCTGAAGAGGGTGGGATTGGGGTTATTCATAAAAATATGACTCCTTACCGTCAAGCTGAAGAAGTTGAAAAAGTTAAAAAATTTGAAGCTGGTATGATTTTAAATCCCGTGAGTGTGGATGAAGAGACAACTTTAAGCTACGTGATGGATTTAAAAAAACAAAAAAAGATTACAGGTGTTTTAGTTGTCGATAAAAATAAAAGATTAGTAGGAATCCTTACTAATCGTGATTTGCAATTAGAAAGTAATTTTGATCAAAA
Organism: Bacteriovoracaceae bacterium; assembly: GCA_947446575.1. Lineage (GTDB taxonomy): Bacteria > Bdellovibrionota > Bacteriovoracia > Bacteriovoracales > Bacteriovoracaceae > Bacteriovorax. Next base: position 76,962 of record CANFHC010000009.1, read on the forward strand.
AGTTAAAGATGTTATGACAAAAAAAGAAAAGCTCGTCACAGCAGAACCAAGCATTACGGTTGAAGAAGCAAAAAGATTATTGCATAAGCACCGCATAGAAAAACTTCCTCTTATTAGTAATGATGGAATCATTAAAGGTCTTATCACAGTAAAAGATATTTTAAAAACCATCTCATTTCCTTATGCTAACAAAGACTCACTAGGACGCTTGCGGGTTGCTGCGGCCATTGGAGTGAGTGAAAAAGAATTTGAGCGCGCCAAAATCTTAGTAGAAGCTCAAGTTGATGCTTTAGTTGTAGATACGGCCCATGGACACTCAAAAGGTGTTATTGAAATGGTTCGAATGTTAAAAAAGAATTTTCCGCATATAGATATCGTTGCAGGAAACGTCGCGACCGCCAAAGCTTGTAAAGATTTGATTGAAGCAGGAGTTGATGGAATTAAAGTAGGTATTGGACCTGGATCAATTTGTACAACGAGAGTTGTGGCCGGAATTGGTGTACCACAATTTTCTGCAGTATTAGAATGCGCAGAGTTTTGTCGTAAAAATAATATTCCTGTTATTGCCGATGGAGGAATTAAACTCTCTGGCGATGTGGTGAAGGCCCTCGCTGCTGGAGCAAGTTCCGTGATGATCGGATCATTGTTTGCTGGAACTGATGAAGCTCCAGGGGAAATGGTTCTTTATCAAGGTCGTGCTTATAAAGTTTATCGTGGCATGGGCTCGCTTGGGGCGATGACTTTGGGATCGAAAGATCGTTATGGTCAAGGTGCCGTAGAAGATATGGGAAAATTAGTACCAGAGGGAATTGAAGGACAAGTTCCTTATCGCGGATCTCTTTCAAGCAATATTTTTCAGCTGGTAGGCGGCCTTCGTTCCGGAATGGGATATGTTGGTGCAAACAACTTAGCTGAGCTGTATGAAAAGGCAGAATTTATAACAATATCGAATGCTTCATTAAAAGAAAGTCATCCACACGATGTATTTGTCACTAAAGAAGCACCTAACTACAGATTGAGTTAATGAAAAAATCAACATTTAAAAAAATTTGGATCGTGGACTTTGGTTCACAGTACACCCAACTTATTACCAGAAAGACTAGAGAGTTAGGTTATTCCTCTGAACTCATTACTCTAGATGAATGTCGAGAACGATTTACCAATAAGCATTTGCCTGAATGTTTAGTTCTCTCTGGTGGCCCACAATCAGTCTTTGAAGATCAAAATGATTACACGTTTATGTTTAAGGAGCGATCTCTTCCCGTACTTGGGATTTGTTATGGAATGCAACTTCTCGGAAAACATTTTGGTGGAGTCGTTGAAAAAGGATTGATCGGAGAGTATGGGCACGCAGATGTGCATTTTACTCCCTTGTTTCACATTGCTAACTGCCCACAGACAATGAGTGTATGGATGAGTCACTCTGATCATGTCTCTGTTGTTCCAAATTCATTTGAAGTTGTAATGAAGAGCTCTAATCAATTAGTCGCAGCGATTAAGCATCAAGAATTTCCGATCATGGGATTACAATTTCATCCAGAAGTTGAACACTCCAAACATGGTAAATTAATCCTCGATTATTTTTATCGTGAAGTTGCAGGATTGAAATCAGACTGGAATGCCCAAGAAATGTTAGTTGAGGCACTCGATCTCGTGAAAAATGTAGGAGACAAAAAAGTTCTCTGTGCTTTTTCTGGAGGAGTCGATTCATTAGTAGCTGCTACACTTGCTCAAAAAATCATCGGTGAAAACCTATACTGCTTTTTTGTCGACAATGGACTATTGCGCTTACAAGACTATCATCACATTAAAAAATTGCAGGAACATACTTATTTAAAAATTGAAGTTATCGATGCCAAAAAAGATTTTTATGATGCACTTAAAGGCGTTGAAGAGCCAGAGATAAAAAGAAAAATCATAGGTGCGATGTTTATTGAAATATTTGAACGCAAAGTAAAAGAATACCAAGATGTTCACAAAATCCATTTTGAATACTTACTTCAAGGGACATTGTACCCAGATGTCATTGAATCTATTTCTCCACATATTGCTGGTGGAAAATCAGTAACGATAAAATCTCATCACAATGTTGGTGGACTACCAGAGCGAATGAAGTTGAAGTTGCTCGAGCCGTTGCGATTTCTTTTTAAAGATGAAGTGCGCGAAATGGGACTTACCTTGGGCCTTGCTCGCGAGTGGGTTTTTCGTCATCCTTTTCCAGGCCCGGGGCTTGGCGTTCGAATTTTAGGAGATATTACTCTCGATACAATTCGCATGGTACAAGAATCTGATCAAATTCTCTATGAAGAATTAATTGAAGCAAAACTTTATCACTCGACTTGGCAAGCATTCACAGTTTTTCTTCCAGTGAAAACGGTGGGAGTCAAAGGTGATGGGCGAGCTTATGAAAACGTTATTTGTCTTCGCATGGTCAATAGCTCTGATGGAATGACTGCTAATTGGTCGCATTTTCCTCATGAGTTTTTAGAGGTCGTCTCTAGAAGAATTACCAATGAAGTTAAAGGAATTACTCGAGTGGTTTACGATATTACTTCGAAACCTCCTGGAACAATAGAGTGGGAGTAATTTTATTAATCAAAAAGATTTAATTGAGGCTTAGTTGATTCTTTTGCAGAAATAATTTCTCTAGTTTCATGTAAAAGCACTTCTCGCTTTGAAAAGGAATCTTTAAAAGTTTCAATAACAAAAAAACTCATTTCAGGATATTTTTTCTTCAGGTCACGCATTTCTTCGGTGATGAGTTCAACATTTTTGTGATCATCATCACTCATTCCAAATCGATGAAATGGAGAATATCCATATTCACTAATGGCCTTTTCAACACTTGCTCGAATGGCATATTTTTTAAGCTCAGCAACACTTTGTTTAAAATGCACATCACCTAAATCTTTTCTAACTTCAGGATTGGAAACGGGATAAATGCTGTGATAATTGGGAGTGTTTGGTAGAAATCCAGCTTTAACTAATTGATCAACACCTTCGATAATTGTCGTAGGATGGTGACCTCGTGCCGTGATCAAAGAGACTGGGCGTTTGTTGTAAGTTGCGTGATAAAAATATTCCCACGATGGTGCTTTCCAGTGAGTATCTACTTCTTTCAAGGCCTTTAGTACATCTTCTACGAAACCTTGCTTTTTTCCTTCTCGTATATCAAGTGGATTGAGTTCTTTGTCTCTAAAGTGCCTAAAAGATCCATGAGTATCGTTGAAATCCATATAATATTCAGCATAGGGACCGCTTACGCCAATATGTTTATTTTCGTGTGCAAATTCTCCACTAGAAAGAGCAACTTCAGCATTAGTTTTTTTATGAAAAATAATAATAGGAGTAGAAAGAAAAGCTACATTGTCATCAAAGTCAAAAAAATAAAACGATCTTCCACCTAAGTGAAAATTGCGATCAGCTTCTTTTGGTATAAACATATCAAAAGTGAGTTGGCCGGGATTGATTATAGTATTTTTTGAACTCTTTTTCATTTTAAATTTCGGTCACCATTTTTGAGAGTTCCACTAATTGATTTGGATACTCTTTTAAGTTTAATGGTTGGCCATTTTTCTTTTTTATTTCAATTAAATTTGTTAAACACAAAGCGCGCACAGGTGTGACTCCAGCTTCATTTTTTGCACAATTTTTATAAAAAGGTAAGGCCACGTTTTCATAAGTTTCATGTATTTTTAAAACTTCTTTAATCACTCCTAAATCCCTTCCTGCTTGAATGACAATCGGAGGAGTCCGGTGAAGGGCGCCGGCCGGAAGTTGTTTTAATTCTAATTTCGTTGGAAGTTTTTTTTCAGTTGCACTTAATAATTCAGAGAATTTCTCTTCACTCATTTGGTTAATTTCAGCTTCTGTATAGATGCGCTCTAAAGTTAATACATTGCCAGCGCCAATTTGAGCTTCTCCTGCGTCCATTTGTTTTGATAAATTCTTTTTGATTAATTCTTTTAAAGAGCTTTTTTTTATAGCATTACTATCGTCCGTCAACTTACTTTTTGATTCATTTAAAGCAATTAAATCTCTGTCCTTTTTATGGTTTAAAAAGACGGTCACTGCCACTAAAATTAAAACAACCAAAAGCATGGTAGTTGTCGGCGAAAATTTGCCCTTTTTCATAAGTTCTCCATGGGTTAGGATTACTTTACGCTAAAAGCCAAAAAGTTCAAAATCCCTTAGCAAAACCATGTAAAAATTGACTCAGAAATCCCTGACTTTGGCCCTTTTTGGTGATTAAATTGCTCATTCACACACACTAGTATTTAAGGAGCGAGGCAATCATGTCCTTTTTGGAAACACACTCTGAGAGTTTTGTTCACCTTCATCTTCACACTCAGTATTCACTCCTTGATGGGGCCATTCGTTTAAAAGATCTTATTAAAAGGGCCAAAGAACTTGGTGTACCGGCCATCGCTCAAACCGATCATGGAAATATGTTTGGGGCGATTGATTTTTATACTCAATGTAAGGCCGCTGGGATTAAGCCGATTCTAGGAAGTGAAATTTATTTCACACCGGGTTCGCGCTTTGAAAAAGGTGCGCTTAAAAAACAAAAAGTTGTAGGCTCACAAGATGAGATGGAATCTCGCCACCAAATTCACCACTTAATTTTATTGTGTAAAAATGAAACTGGTTATCAGAATTTATGTAAACTTTTATCGCGTGCCTATATGGAAGGATTTTATTATAAACCGCGCGCTGACTATGAACTGCTTCGTGAATTTAAAGAGGGGCTAATTTGTACGACTGCCTGTTTAAAAGGAGAAGTTGGATATAACTTTTTTACTGAGCAAGATGACCGTGCCATTAAAGCGATTGATAAATTGCGCGATATATTTGGCGAAGATTTTTATCTTGAGATTCAAGAAAATGGAATTCCAGAACAACAAATTGTTAATAAAAAAATTCTCGAATATTCAAAATCCAATAATGTAAAAATGGTCGCAACGAATGATTGCCATTACCTCACGCGCGAAGATGCTGCTGCTCAAGAAGTTCTTCTTTGTGTGCAAACGGGGAAGACATTACAAGACGAACAACGTATGCGTTTAACGACCAACGAGTTTTTCTATAAATCGCCTACAGAAATGCGTGAAGCTTTTCATTACGCACCTGAAGCATGTGACAACACACTTAGAATCGCCGATCAGTGCAATGTGGAATTTAATTGGAAAGATGAAAAAGGAAATCAAGTTTATCACCTTCCAGATTATCCGATTGAAACAGATGAGACGCCGGGAGATTATTTTGCTCGCCATTGCCGTGAAGGATTGGACATAAGATTTAGCGGCCCTCATTTTGCTAAACTTCGATTGGATCCAAAATGGGAAACAGAAATTAAGCCAAGTTATATTGATCGCCTAGAAGGCGAGATCGCCATGATTGTTCAAATGGGATTTCCTGGATACTTTTTAATCGTATCTGACTTCATTAAGTGGGCAAAGAAAAATGGCTGTCCGGTAGGTCCAGGACGAGGTTCGGGAGCAGGCTCGATTGCGGCATATGCATTAGAAATTACCAACGTCGATCCAATTCCATTCAATCTTCTCTTTGAGCGCTTTATCAATCCTGAGCGCGTTTCTATGCCAGACTTTGACGTCGACTTCTGTCAAGAAAATCGTCATCGAGTAATCGAATATGTAACTCAAAAGTATGGCGACGAGCGTGTTGGTCAAATTATTACTTTCGGAAAACTGCAAGCAAAAGCCGTTATCAAAGACGTCTCGCGCGTTTTTGGATTAACTTTTGGTGAAGCAGATGTCCTCTCAAAATTAATTCCTGAAGAATTAAAAATGACTTTGGAGAAGGCCCTGGAAATGGAGCCAAAGATTACTGAGCTCATGGAGTCAGATCCTCGCATAAAACAAGTCGTCAATATTTCTCGCAGGCTTGAGGGGCTTCTTCGTCACGCTTCTATTCACGCTGCTGGTGTAATCATCACGAACAAGCCACTCGTGAATTACTGTCCACTTTTTAAAGGGCGAGAAGGTGAAAAGGTAATTCAATTTGATAAAGACTTCTCGGAAAAAATTGGTCTAGTTAAATTCGACTTTTTAGGATTAAAAACACTAACTGTAATTGAGAATGCTACGAACTTTATTAAGCGTGATAAAATTCAAGACTTTGATATTGAAGCAATCGATCTAGAAGATCCTGCTGTCTACGATTTTATTTCTAAAGGTGAGACCGTTGGGGTCTTCCAGTTAGAAAGTTCGGGAATGATCGATCTGTGTAAGCGAATTGCTCCAGGATCTATTGATGATATTTCTGCCATCAATGCACTATACCGTCCAGGTCCACTTGAATCAGGGATGGTCGATGAGTTTATTGAAATTAAACATGGAAGAAAATTAACTCAATATCCGTTTCCAACTTTAGAGCCTGTTTTAAAAGATACATACGGGGTTATCATTTACCAAGAGCAGGTAATGAACGTCGCCCGTATCGTTGCTGGATACTCCCTTGGTCAAGCAGATATGCTTCGAAGAGCGATGGGGAAAAAGAAAGCAGATGAAATGGCCAAACACCGCGAACTCTTTTTAGCTGGAGCTAAAGAGCGCGGATACAATATTGAAATTGCCAATGATCTTTTCGATAAAATGGAAAAATTTGCTGAATACGGATTTAACAAATCTCACGCCGTCGCTTATTCAGTTATTTCTTATCAGACTGCTTACTTAAAATATTATTTCCGAGCAGAGTTTTTTGCAGCCCTTTTAAGTTCTGAACTAGGAAACATGGACAAGATCACTCAGTATATTGGGGATGCTAAACATTTTGATATTGAAGTTCTTCCTCCAGATATCAATGAATCTCTCTGGCCGTTTAACGTTGTTGGAAAAAATATTCGTTTTGGAATGGGTGCAATTAAAAACGTAGGTGCAAATGCGGTAGAAGAAATTGTTCGCGAGCGAGTGGCCAATGGAGCATTCACTGGATTTTTAAATTTCTGTGAACGTATTAATTTAAAAATCGTAAACACTCGTGTTATTGAATCCCTTATTAAAGTTGGGTCTTTTGATAATAGTGAAAAATTAAACCGAAAAACGCTTTTAGAAAATCTAGATATGATCTTAGCCTATTGTAAAAAACGTCAGGAAGAATCTTCTCTCGGCTTAGTTTCTCTTTTTGATATGGGTGGCGATAGTATGAGCCAAACTGCCGAATCAAACCTTGATATTCAAGAAGTGGCAGAGTTTGACGATTTAGAAAAGCTTTCACATGAAAATGAACTCATGGGTATTTATATTTCAGGACATCCTCTTGATCGATACGCAGGCCTGATGAAAGAAATGGCGACAATGCCGATAGCAACTGTTCAAGACTTTTTAGGCAGTGATCAAAAAAGATCGATGACTCTTGCTGGAAAATTTACCGCTAAAAAAATGATCCTCACTAAAAAAGGGGATAAGATGTGTTTTGCGACTCTTGAAGACCTCACAGGAAAAATTGAATGTATTGTTTTTCCAAGAGCTTTTGCCGAATTTGAGGCCATATTAAATAGTGATGAGCCTGTTTTAGTTGAAGGCGTTGTTAATTTACAAGAAAGTCCAAGAAAAATTTTAGCTGATAAAATTCATCTTCTAAAAGAACATTCTGAAAATAGAATTACGGGTGTGCGAATTAATGTGAATCTCGAAGACTTAACAGAAATAAAACTTAATAAACTCCGCCAAGTTTTACTCTCTTATAGAGGTTCAACTCCATTGCATATGATTTTTGAATCGAGTGAAGGCAGGGCGCGCTTACCACTAGGGGAGCAATACCTCATTAATCCTACTCCCCAAATGGCCCATCAGATTAACGAAGTTTTTAATAAAGACGCCGTTAAATTTATTATCGATGGCCGTCTTGAAGATGGAAAAATTGAAGGTGTTCATGCTTAAGTTTTTGTTTTACTGCTTCTTTTTTATTTCAAGCTCACTTTTTGCTAAACAGGTAGAAGTGCAGACCCTTGGAAAAAAATCTGATATCACTAAAGATTTAACAGCAGATGATATCTTAACTCTTAATGGTTATCGTCAAGTGGTAACGATGGAATTAGAAGAACTAAAACTAGATTCTAAAATATTTTGGGAGAAATTAGAACTTAAAAAATTCAGTAGCATCGAAGAAATTAAATTTTTAAGGGCCTTATTTGATAATGTTGATGTCTCTAGATCAGTTTTAAGTGATCTAATCGAAGAAGCTAAAGATGAAAAATTAGAAGGGTCTCTAAAAGGTGAATTAAATTTAGAAAAACTTAAAACGAGTTTTGAAGAATTAAAGAGTAACTTGTCCGAGACAAAATTAAAAACATTTTATCTGCTTTCTAATTTTGAAATTGACTCAAGCATGACTTGGGAAGACACAGGAGTTGCCGATGGAAGCAGGTTTTCAGGCGTCATTGTCGATGCATGGAAAAAATTATTTGAAAAAGATTTAAAAGGTTTTGAGAAAATCATTGTCTTAGAAAAAGACTTCACTCAAAAACCTGATTACATGAACACCAAGTCTCTTACTTTGAAATGGAATTCAACTCTAAAAAAAGTGTCTACTAACATTGAAAGTAAAAAAGCAATATTTGAACTTTCTGCCCAGTATATTTTAGTAAATACTAAAACGGGCGATGTGCTGAACTCGTTTGATTTCCCTTTGCAAAAAAGAGAATTAGATACTCAAAATAAAAAATCTCTAAGTTCTGCATTAGCGAGCCTTACTTATAATTTGCTTTTATCACAATCTTCTAAAATTCAAGGAATCATTGAAGCTGATGGCAAAGGGCAAGAGCAGAGCTCTTTAGAACTTAAGATTTCTTCAAAAGCTGGTCTGTCAGAAATTTATGCTATCAATAATCTTTTGCAAGAGAAGTTTCAAAATATTAAGCTAACTTCTTCTATGAAGTCTTATTCAAGAGAGGGAGCTGTATTAAATATCAGAGCTGAGGGAAGTGTTGATAAAATTCTTGATAGTCTCAGTCTAGAGGGAGGAAAGTTCCCTTTAAATGAGCAAAAAATACTTCTTTTCAATCGCACAGATAAAAGTTTTGCAATTCTTCCAAAAGACTCTAATAATTAAAAAGAGGACCATTAGTCCTTTGATTATTTTTTAGCGACTTTGAGAAAAATACAAGATGAAAACACTCAAGAATATTTCCGTCATTCTCTTAATTACCCAATTTATAGCGAGCTGTGGAACTGGAGTCATTCAACGTGATGGGCAAGGAAAGCGTCCACGCATTGAAGAGAGAAAATATTTTTCAGGAGTAAAAAAGAAAGTGGCCTTGCTGCCATTTTTTAACGAGTCTCCATTTGAAAGCGAAGACCTAGAAATTAATGCGACAGAAGAGTTGCGCACAGAACTTTCTCGCACCGGGGAATTTATTGTTGATCCTAGTTCATATAAACTTTTTGGATCATCAAAAGAAATTTACGTAGGCGGGGGGATGAAGTTGGTGCAGTTAACTCGCCAGGCGAAAATCGCAGGAGTGAACTTTGTTATTTTCGGTCGAGTCATCGATGCGCGAGTGCGAGAAAAATCTGATGAAATTGGAGTCGTACGCCAAACTAAATCTTATACTGAATCAAAAGTTGAAGTCCGGGTCTTTGACGTTAATGCTGGAAAAGAAATTTATACTGAAACTCTTCTTGGGTATGCAGACGATTCTACTTACCGCTTTTTTTCTTCTGACCGCGAAGATTACCTCTCTTATAGACGCGATTTACTTCGTTATGCTGTGAGAGTCGGCGTTCGAAAGTCTGTGCCAAAAATTATTGAAATGGCCAGTAAGTTAGACTGGGTAGGTCGAGTGGCCAAAATTTTAGGAAACAAAATCTATCTCAATGCTGGACGCGAGTCTGGAATTAATATTGGTGATATTCTAAAAATCATCACAGAAGGAACTGAGATTTATGATCCAGAGACCGGTGCTTTAATCGGAATGAGTAAAGGTGATATGAAAGGCACGATTGAAGTGGTAGACTACTTTGGATCAGATGGCGCCATTGCTATCCTTCATTCCGGAGGACAGGTTTTAGAAGGTGATTTCGTTCAATTGTATTAAATGGATTTAGAAAAAACATTATACCCACTTTTTAAAAATATCGCTTTTAAGTTCGATGCAGAACTTGCTCACGAGCTCACTATTAAATCCATGAAACTTCTTGCTCCATGGGTAAATAACATACCAACCGATTCACGTTTTCAGTTAAATGCAATGGGACTTAATTTTAAAAGTCCAATTGGTCTTGCAGCCGGATTAGATAAAAATGCCGAGGCAATAGGATTTTTAAGTTACTTGCCTTTTAGTTTTATCGAAGTGGGAACCGTCACACCATTGCCTCAGTCCGGTAATCTTAAGCCCCGACTATTTCGCTATCCCAAAGAGGAGAGCTTAAGAAATTGCATGGGATTTAACAATCATGGAATGGATGCTGTCTTAAAAAATATTCAAAATGCTGATCGTAGAGAAAAAATTTTGGGAGTTAATTTAGGTAAAAATAAAATTACTGAAAATGTTAATGCCCATCTTGATTATGCAAAATTGTACGAAAAGTTTGCTCCTTACAGCGATTATTTAGTTATCAATGTTTCTTCTCCCAATACTCCAGGCTTACGAGATCTGCTGCAGGATTCGGGACTTCGAGAAATTTTTAAAGCAGTAAGCGTAAAAAGAAAGTTAAATCCGAAACCCCTTTTAGTAAAAGTTTCGCCTGATATGTCTCTAGAAGAACTTTCTTCTGTTGTTAATCTTGTTAAAGAATATTCATTATCGGGAATTATCGCAACCAATACTACCATTATCCCAGAGCGTGGAGCAGGTGGAGTTTCGGGAAAAATTCTTTATGAAAAAGCAAAACTCACTAGAACATTTTTATTAAATGCTTTGAGAGAAACGCCAGAAATAGAACTTATTGGTGTCGGTGGATTTTCAAACTACGAACAAATCTTGGATTTTTGGAAAGAAGGAGGAAAGTTAGTGCAACTTTACTCTGCATTTGTTTTTCAAGGTCCAGGGATATTATTTGATATTGAAAAAAGATTAGCAGAAGATATGACGAGAAAAAAATGTGCGAGCTTCGAAGAGTTTCAAAGCTCGCTCTAGTTTTATTGTTTACAAGTAACTTCCAAATTTTCTGATAATTTTCCATTTTCGATCACACTCAAAATACCAGCTCTTCCATCTTTGCTTAACTGAAGAACAAATTTCACTTCTTTTGTATCGACTAAATCAGCAACAGTAATATCACCTCTAACCGTCTGACAGTTTTGAGCTGCAGTCGTTCTAATTTTATTATAAATAACAGTTGGTGGAACAGGAGGAATAGCGTGCGCTCCCAAAGAGATCAAAGCCAAAGCTGCGACTAATGTTGATTTTAAACTCATAAGAGTTCTCCCATAAAAAATTATTACTAAACTTAGAGTAAGGGTAGCATGCCCCAAAATTTTAGGGGGGAGAGTGTAAAAATTATAAGTATGATGGGCGAGTTGCGTATTCTATAGGGTCAGTAATCCCTGCTTTTTCAAAACCTCGCAAACGTAAAGCGCATGAATCACAGACTCCACAGGCTAAATCATTGCGCTCATAACAAGACCAGCTGAATTCAAGCGGTGCCTTAAGCTCAAGGGCTTTTTTCACTATTTCATCTTTTTTTAGGTAAATGACAGGAGTGATAACCTCGATATCTCCATTTTTTGTCCCTTGCTTTATGAGCGCGTTCATTGCTTCATAATAGCTTGGACGACAATCAGGATATCCAGAAGAGTCTTCATAAACGGCACCTATGTAAATCTTCTTGGCACCTACAACTTCAGCCCACGAAACGGCCATCGAGATTATATGAGTATTTCTAAAAGGCACGTATGAATCAGGAATGTCTTCTGATTCACCTTTATATTTTTTTACATCAATAGCGTCATCAGTAAGACTTGATCCACCAATTTGTTTTAAAAAACTTACGTCGATAATTTTTTGATGAGTTAGAGGAACGTTGTAGAATTCAGCAATTTTTTTAAAACTTTCTAATTCGCGTTTTTCAGTTTTTTGCCCATAATTCAAATGCAAAAAAGCTAGTCGTTCATGTTTGGTGGCCGCAATAGCAGCTGTAACCAATGAGTCCATTCCACCACTGACTAAACATACTGCTAATTCTTTACTTTTCATTTTTTAAAACTCTCTATGCTCTATCGGCCATATCTTTTATAAAAGCCAATAGTTTATCGGCCTTTGCTAATGCACTTTTTTTCTTTTCAATAAGAGATCCATTTTTTTCCTGGATCATAATATAAAATTTTATCTTAGGTTCTGTTCCTGAAGGACGAAGATAAAATTGATCACCATTTTCAAAGAAAAATCCTAAAACATTGCTCTTTGGGAGTCCTTCAATTCCTAAGTCATAATCCTTAACTTTTAAAACAGTATTTCCTGTGATGGTGTTATCCGATAATTTTCTGAAGTTTGTCATGATCCGTGAAATTTTTTCTTGGCCTTCGATTCCGAAATAATCAAGCGAGAGCAGGGTTTCATGAGAGAATCCATATTCTTCATAAATACTATCGAGTGCATCTAGTACGTCCATGCCTTGAAGTTTGTAGAAAAGGGCGACTTCGGCCATTAAGCTTACAGAGCTCACGCCATCTTTATCGCGAGCAAAGGTGTGGTTCAAATAACCAAATGACTCTTCATTAGCAAAGACAAATTGTTTACTAGGATCGCTCTTTTCAATCTCATTCATCTTTCCGCAAATCCATTTAAAGCCTGTGAGCGTATTATAAACTTCCACACCAAAACTTTTTGCGATCACGTCTTGAAGAGAAGTTGTCACGATGGTTTTAATGAAATAACTATTTTTTGAAAGCTTATTTTGAGATTTTAATATCGATAAAATATAGTGCAATATTAAAATTCCAATTTGGTTTCCTGTAAGGTATTGAACTTCTCCGCGAGATTTAATCGCAACTCCTAAGCGGTCTGTATCGGGATCTGACCCCATGACAATATCAGCATTTAATTTTGTCATTAAATCGACAGCAAGTTTTAAAGCAGATGGATTTTCAGGGTTGGGACTTTTTACAGTTGGAAAGTTTCCGTCAGGAAGAGCTTGCTCGGAGACGACATTCACATCTGTAAAACCTAAATCGGCCAGAGCACGTGTACAAGGAATTAATCCAGCTCCATGAATGGGAGTGTAAACGATTTTTAATTTACTGCCTTGATCTTTGCACATCGGAGCGTTTGGAGCTTTAGAGAGAATTGCTTTAAAGTACAATTCTTCAACATCAGATCCAACCCACTGGATAAGATCCCGGGCCACTGCTTCTTCAAAAGGAATATGTTTAATCGTTGCGAAATCTTTAATCGCATAATAGTGATTGATGATATTTTTATCATTTGGTGGAGTGACTTGAGCACCGTCAGACCAAAAAACTTTATAGCCGTTGTACTCTGGAGGGTTATGCGAGGCCGTAACCATTACTCCAGCTTGGGAATTATGGTGGCGAACTGAAAAAGAGAGCATCGCAACAGGGTTGAGACGTTCGTAAATGTAGGCTTTGATGCCATTGCCGGCCATGACTTCTGCGGCGGTTTTTGCAAATTCATAAGAAAACCTGCGAGAGTCATAGGAAATGCAAATGCTCGGGCCAGCAGTCTTTTGTGCCAAGACTTCCTCGCATAGGGCCTGTGTAGCTTTTCTAATTGTATAGGTATTGATGCGATTGATGCCAGCACCCAGAATACTGCGAATACCACCGGTACCGAACTCTAAATCTTTATAGAAGCGCTCTGCGATCTCTTTGTCATCCGATCGGTCGATGAGATTTTGAATCTCATGCCTTGATTCAGAGTCAAAAACAGGGTTTTTTGCCCATTCTTGGGCGCGCTCTAGCGATGATGTTTCCATTGGGAGTCCTAACTTTTGATTGTTCATTTTTCACTCATTTGTGAATTCTAAGAAAACTGGGTGATTATTGCAATCTTTTAAGCTTAATTTTCCCTTCATAGAATGCAATTTTTTAGTTAGAATCACCTTAAGTTTTTTGATATGTTCGGAGGATTTATGGCCAATAAAAAAATGAAACACAAATTAAATGTACCTGGAGCTTGGTATTGTACTGATCCAGACGATGATAATGGAGAAGGTTGCATTGCTTGTAATGTTTGTTATACCGGAGCGCCGGAATTCTTTAAAGAAGATGAAGATGGAAATGCTTATATTTCAAAACAACCTGTGAGTGCTGAAGACATCGCACTTTGCCAGGAACAATTAGAAGCATGTCCTGTGGCCTCAATCGGAAAAGATGGTTAAACCGCAACCACATTTGATAGAATACCTTTCTACTATTTTATTTTTTATAGCGATTCTTCACACTTTTTTAGTCAGTAAGTTTGAAAGGATCGCTCATAATTACCAACAAAATTCTCTTCCTCATAAAATTTGGCATCTGCTTTCTGAAGTTGAATTGGTGTTTGGAATTTGGTCTATCGTTTTTCTTGTACTTTATAATCTTCTTGATAGTCCCTACTCAGCATTGGATTATTTCGAATCTCTCAATTTTACCGAACCGGCCTTTATTTTTGTTATCATGTGTATTGCGGCTACAAGGCCAGTTATTTATTTTGCCGAAAAAATTATTTTTTATTCATCAAAGCTAATTCCATTTTCTGAACGAATGTCATTTTATATTGCCACATTAATTGTGGGCCCACTTTTAGGCTCTTTTATCACTGAACCTGCGGCAATGACAGTGACGGCACTCATTTTATTAAATGGTCTCTATAAAGAATCTATTTCTCTTAAATTCAAATACGCTACAATTGCGTTGTTGTTTGTGAACGTTTCGATTGGAGGCACTCTTACTCATTTTGCGGCTCCTCCTGTTTTGATGGTTGCTACTAAATGGAATTGGGACACTCTTTTTATGTTAGAGCACTTTGGTTATAAATCAGTGCTTGCTATCTTTATTTCAACATTTTTCTATGCCAGAATTTTTAAAAAAGAATTACTTGGACCAATGAAAAAAAAGAAATCACACGATACTTCTTTAATTCCTAAAAAATGGAAAATTGCAGTTCATCTTTTTTTTCTTTTATCTGTGGTTGCCACTGCTCATCATCCAATGGTTTTTAGTATTCTCTTTATAATCTTTTTAGTTTTTGTCGCAAAAACAAAAAAGTATCAAGACAAATTAAAAATAAAAGAATCGCTCTTAGTCGCTTTTTTCCTAGCGGGACTCATTTGCTTGGGAACGATTCAGGCATGGTGGCTAAAGCCGCTACTTTCCAAGATGGGAGATTTAGTTCTTTTTTTAGGAGCGACAACGCTTACAAGTATTACAGACAATGCGGCGTTAACTTATTTGGGTTCATTAGTTGAATTAAGTGATTCTTCAAAATATGCTTTGGTCGCGGGAGCTGTCGCAGGTGGGGGACTAACTGTTATAGCAAACGCACCTAATCCAGCAGGTTTTGGAATATTACGTGAAAGTTTTGGCAGTGATGGTATCAATCCTGTTAAATTATTTGTCTGGGCCATCATTCCAACAATTATCGGAGTTATGGCCTTGCTTTTTTTGCCGACTATAAACTTTTAGGCTCAACCATCGATACCCACATGTATTTATCTTCTGCTCTTCCTTCTTGAATCGAAAGAAGCGATTCACGCAATTGTAATGCTATTTTTCCTTCTTGATGAAGTAGTGGATAACGCTCTCCAGTTTCTTCAGCAAGATAATCAATTGGAGCGATAATGGCAGCAGTTCCACAAGCAAACGCTTCAGTACATACACCTTTTTTAATATCGCTAATGAAATCGTCGATATCCATTTTTCGCTCGACAACTTTTAGGCCAGCATCGCGAGCTAGTGTGATGATTGATTTACGAGTGATCCCTTCAAGAATTGTATCGTTAATTTCTGGAGTATGAAGTTCACCGTTTACTACTGCAAAAAAATTCATCCCAGACATTTCTTCAATATATTTTTTATCGCGGCCATCGAGCCATAAAGTTTGCACTAATCCTAATTGTTTTGTTTTGATAGCGGCCAACAAGCTGGCAGCATAATTTCCACCGGCCTTAGCGTAACCTGTTCCGCCTGGAAATGCGCGAGCACCATGACGTTCAATTAAAACTGAAAGTCCACCAGCACTAAAATAAGATCCAGAAGGACTTGCAATAACCATAAAACGAAATTTTTCTGAAGGCTTAATTCCCAAGGCTTCTTCAGTCGCAAACATAAAGGGACGAAGATAGAGTGATTCACCTGAGCGTCTTGGAACAAAATCTGAAGAGTAAGCAGTCACTTCAAAACAAGCTTTCATAAACAATTCAATAGGAATGTGCGGCATGGCCATGCGTTCTGCTGAACGATTAAAGCGCAGGTGATTTTCATCTGGACGGAAAATAAAAGGACCAAGCCCACCAACTCTATAAGCTTTCATTCCTTCGAATATTTCTTGAGCGTAATGCAGAACCTTTGCATTGGGGAACATAGAAATTGGGCCATACGGAATGAGCTCTAGTTCGCCCCATTTACCATTTTCATATGTACAACTGGCCATTATGGGTGACATTACTGAACCAAAGCCTAAATTTTCGGGGAGTGAAAAGTTTTTCAGCGCAGGTCCAATCGCAGCATCAATTCTTATGTGAGTCATTTTTATATCCAAATTATGAGTGAAAATCAGGGCTATTATATCTGATATTAAGGAAGAATCAAAAAAAAAGAGCTTCTTATTGAAAAACTCGGGTATTTCTTAAACATTTTTCAGGCAATTAGAGCTACTAATTAAAGTAAACTCAATATTGAAACTGATCAACTTTTCATAGAGAGTTCCGATAAATCCAATCAAGAAGACATGTTCCAAATTGATTAGGACTAAAGAATGAATGAATTTGAAAAAGAAGTTAAGTTAGATTTTTTGGCCGAGGCGATTCAGCTATTAGATGATGCTGAGCAAGCATTTTTAGCGCTTGAGAGCGATAAAAATAATAGCAATTTAATGAATGAAATCTTCAGGCTTGCACATAATTTGAAAGGGACTTCTAGGGCCGTTGGATTTGGAGATGTAGCCGAGTTCACACATGAGATGGAAAATCTCATTTTAAAAGTTAAAGAAGGGCATATTCAAATTACTGATGAGATAGTTTCACTTTTATTAGAATGTAATGATCATGTGAGTGTCATGATTAAAACGTTAAACATGGATCTTGATTCTCGTTGCAGCTCTACAGATATCATTGCAAAAATTCACCTCGCTTTATCTGGAGATTTAAAATCAGCAACTGTAGTAGAAGTTCCCAAGGCAGACCAATTTGTCGAAGAACACTCTTTTGATGCAGAAGGAATTTCTGCTGAGGACATGGAGATACTAGAAAATTTCCAGCGTGATTTAGATGCTCCCAAAGAGCCTATGAGTGCAGAACAAAAAGAAGAAAGAGCGCAATCATTTTTTCCAACTGAAGCTCCTAAAGTTAATTTACAAGTAATACCTGCGGCAACTCCTACTCCTGAAATTCATCCTGAAACAAAAAAGGCACCAGTCAATAAGGGCGCTTCAGAAGATGATAGTATTCGCGTAAGTTTAGCCAGAGTTGAAATGCTTAACAACGTCGTTGGAGAGTTGGTTATTATTCAAACGGTTTTAAATCAGCACAGAGATGAAGTGCATAATCCGTTAATGCTGAAATCCCTTTCTCATTTAGCAAAACTCTCTAAAGAAATTCAAAATATTTCAATGAGCTTACGAATGGTTCCATTGAAACAGACATTACAAAAAATGCAAAGGATTGTGCGTGATACTTCAAAAGCTTTGGATAAAAAAGTTCATTTAGAGCTTATTGGTGAAGAAACAGAAATTGATAAAACAGTTCTTGAACATCTCGCTGATCCACTTGTTCATATTGTAAGAAATGCTGTGGACCATGGACTTGAGTCAACTGCAGAACGAATTTTGGCAGGTAAAGGCGAAGAGGGAATTGTTTCCATTAAAGCGTTTCATGAAGGAAATAACCTCGTTATCGAAATCCGCGATGATGGAAAAGGAATCAACCCTAAAATTATTCGCGAAAAAGCTATTGAGAAAAAAGTTATCTCGGCCAATGCCAATATGAGTGATGATGATCTCGTCAATTTGATTTTCCATCCAGGATTTTCAACTAAAGCAGAAGTTTCAGAAATTTCTGGTCGCGGGGTGGGAATGGATGTTGTTAAAACAAATATTGAAAAGCTCTCTGGTGAAGTAAAAGTTGTGACTGAGCTAGGAAAAGGATCTGTCTTTAAAGTTGTTCTTCCTCTGACATTAGCGATTATCGAAGCGATGGTAACTAAAGTGGGTGATGAACGCTATATTATTCCTTTGGGGCAAGTTTACGAATCATTATCACCAACGGCCGATCTGGTTCATCATGTTAATGGTATAGGTGATTGTTTAAAAATTCGCGGTGAAGTTATCCCAATGTTCAAAGTGAGTACTGCTCTTCAGCGCCCGATGAAAGATAAACCAATTCATGAGCAGATTGCCATCATCGTTAATTCAGATGATCGCAATTTTGCTGTTTTAGTTGATGATATTTTACATCAGCAACAAGTCGTTATTAAAAAACTAGGTGAAGAAATTAAAAATCAAAAAGGATTCATGGGAAGTTCTATCTTAGGTGATGGTCGTCCAGCATTTATTTTAGATTTATTAGAATTGTTTTCGGGATCGATGAAAAAGAAAAAATCAAATTTTACAGAAGAATTGGCAGCATAGGAGTATCACAATGGAAAAAGACAACGTCACGAAAATGAAAAGAACAAATGCAGAGCTAAGTCGTTTTATCGAATTTAGTCTGGGGCGTGAAGATTACGCAATTCCTTTATTGATGGTTAGAGAAGTTATCTCTGTTCCGGATACAACACCAATTCCAAAGTCTCCAGGACACTTTTTAGGAATTATGAATTTACGCGGACAAGTTATCTCTGTTGTAGATTTAAGAAAAAAATTAAAAGTTGAAGCAAAACAAGATAAAGAAGAGGCTGTTATCATCGTTGATATCGGCGGAATGAATATTGGTGTCGTTGTTGATTCAATCAACAAAGTTCTAGCTTTTTCATCTGATGAAGTCAGTGAAATGCCAGAAGTTGAAAACCAAGTAAATACCCATTTTATTTTTGGTGTTTATAAAAAAGAGAATTCACTTACTGTGCTTTTAGATATCGCAAAGGTTTTAGACCTAAAAGATTTAGAAGCAATAACGGGCTCAAAAAAAGCAGCTTAATTTTTTAAAAAGCGTTTGAATTTTATAGAGGTTTCGGATGTCTCAAGCTCAGGTTGGTATTGTCAGTAAAGATTTTGTGTCGGTCATTGATAAAGTATCAACTATCGTTCACAAAATTTCAGGTAACCGTTTAGGTGAAAAACAAGCCTATATGGTTGAGACAAGAGTTAAAAAACGCATGATTGAGTTAGGGATGAGAGATGCCTCAGAGTACTTGCAATACATTGATCAAAACTATGAGAAAGAGTCTGGCGTTTTAGTAGGACTGATTACAACCCATCATACATTTTTCTTTAGAGAGTTTCCGCATTTTGAAATTTTAAAAAAAATATTGCCAGAACTATGTGCAATGACAAAAAAACGTGGAGAAAAATGTATAAAAGTTTGGTCAGCAGCTTGTAGTAGAGGGCAAGAAGTTTATTCTCTTGCAATGTTTTTAGATTACCATCTACCACAAATAGATCCCTCAATGACTTATAAAATTTTAGGGACAGATATTGATAGCGACTCTGTAAAGGTTGCTACTAATGGAGTCTATCATCAAAATGAGATCAAAGAAGTTCCCATGAATTACTTGGGAAATAATTGGGCAAAAGGTACTGGCGATATTGCGATGTATGTAAAAGTAAAAAATGTTATCAAAGACAAATGCGAATTTCGCCCTGGAAATTTGCTCAAAATTTCAGATGCCGTGAAGATAGAAAAGTTTGATGTTATTTTTTGCCGTAACGTTTTTATTTATTTTGAATCTCATCAAGTTGAGCAAATAACGAAAGACTTGATGAACCACCTTTATCCTACAGGGGTATTTTTTTCGGGAATTTCAGAACCATTATCAGGATTAAAATTGGATGTGGTTTCAATTGGGCCGTCAGCCTATATGCATAAGTCAATTCAATCAGCACCAGTAAAAAATTCTGGCGTAATATCGACTTCGATTTCAAGGCCACAGATGGTGCCAGCTCCAATGTCTTTGGCTCCAGAAATATATAGAGTTATGTGTGTCGATGACTCCCCAAGTATTTTAACATTATTGAAAAAAGTTTTATGTATTGAGCAAGGGTTTGAAATTGTCGCTACGGCCATAAATGGTAAAGACGCGATGGAAAAATTGAAAACGATAAAAGTTGATTTGGTCACTTTAGATATTCACATGCCTGAAATGGATGGTGTGACTTATCTCGAAAAAAACTTCAGCAAATTCCATCCACCAGTCGTTATTATTTCTTCTGCCTCTAGAGCAGATTCAGATGTTGCAATGAAGGTATTAAAATTAGGTGCCTCTGATTATATTGAAAAGCCGGCCTTAAATAATTTAGAAGAGCGCGGTGAAGAAATTAGAACTAAATTGCGTTCAGTTGCTCAAGACTCGCACCGTAAACCAGTTATTTCAACGTTCGATCAAGATCATCAAAAACAATTTGTCATTTCTAATCCTGAAAAGAAAATTCGGTTAATGTTGGCGTCAATTTCTGATCTGCCGATGATTAAAGCATTTGCTAAATCACTAGATTATTCACAACCTGGATCTGTTATTTTTTTTGAAGGGATGGGAGAAATTTTAGAAGCTGTGGTTAAAGAGCATACAACGGATTTTAAGCAAAAAATAAAATACGTGAATTCACAAGATATAAAAATTGAACCTAATACTTTTTATTTTGCTGATTTTAAGACATGTTTCCCTGATATGCATAAGAAATATTCGAGCTTTCCTTGTTCACTTTTAGCTTATGGAAGTATTTCTGCTCATTCAGCTAAAACAGTATCTGAGTGGAAAAACATTCAAATTTTACTTGAAGATTTAGGAGAAAAATCAAATAAAACACATCCTCTGATGGCCTATTCAACTGACGTAGTACCGGCGACAAGTTTTCCTTATATGTCTTGTCGTTACTTGAGTACCAAGTAGGTAGAAGAATATGCAAAAGATAAAATCAAAAGAACTAATGTCAAAAAAAAATGGTGGTGAATTTTTGATCGAACTTGATCATGGAGACAGTTTTGTTTCATTTCATACGAAATCAGATGATTGTTTTGGATTCTATTTAAAAAAAGGTGATTTGCAAAAATCGATAATTGAATCTTTAATTTCGAAAATTGAAAGTGAGATCTCAAACGTTGAGCTAGTCAAATCTGAAGTCAAAATAATCACAAATAGCATCAGCATAAAAATATTTGAAGAAGTTTTCACTGCAAAACGATTTTCTAATATTAAAAAAGTAGAAAAAGAAGGCACAGTAGAAGTTATGTTCTTACCAGTGTTAAATAAAGTCAGAGTTAGCAAAGAGCCAATCGTTGAAGTGGTAAATTTTAAATTTAAAGTTTTAATTGTTGATGACTCTAAAACTATTAGAAATATTTTATCCCGCATTTTTTCCAGTGATCCTGGATTTGAAGTCTGTGCAATGGCTGAAAAACCTTCCGACGTTGAGGCTTTAATTTTAAAACACAAGCCAGATGTTATTACCATGGATATCCACATGCCAGAAATGGATGGTGTGGCCCTTTTGAAAATTATAGCTCCCAAATTTAATATTCCAACCGTAATGATCTCGTCTATAAGTATGGCCGAAGGACCGATGGTTCTTGAAGCCTTAGAGCACGGTGCGATCGATTATATTCAAAAGCCAGAACTTTCGGAAATTGAAAGTGTGACTCCGCTTATTTTAGAAAAAGTTCGAACCGCGGCAAAGGCCAATTTGAAAAAGTCAGTGCGCAATAGAAATGCAAAAACGGTTCAGACAAAATTTACGTGCGATTTAAATTCACTGATTGTACTAGGATCTTCCACGGGAGGGACCGAGGCTATAAG
The DNA here is from genome assembly GCA_947446575.1 of Bacteriovoracaceae bacterium. GTDB lineage: Bacteria > Bdellovibrionota > Bacteriovoracia > Bacteriovoracales > Bacteriovoracaceae > Bacteriovorax. The sequence continues at coordinate 99,027 of CANFHC010000009.1, forward strand.
AGAAATTATCACGGCCCTGCCCAATCAAATTCCTCCGATGTTAATTGTCCAGCATATCCCAGCAGTCTTTTCAGCAGCATTCGCTAAAAGAATGAATGACCTTTGCTCCTTTGAAGTTAAAGAAGCTGCTCATGGTGATGAAGTGCGTGCTAATCGTATTCTGATTGCTCCTGGAGGGCAGCAGATGAAGTTCGTTTATAAAAATGGAAAAGGGTTTGTAGAAATCAATGACGATGCTCCGGTCAATAGATTTAAGCCTTCAGTTGATTATATGTTTATGTCAGTTGCTAAAAATTTGTATACACATACGATCGCCATTATTTTAACGGGAATGGGAAAGGATGGAGCACGTGGAATGCAGGAACTTAGATCTCTTGGAGTTCGCACCATTGCTCAAGATGAACAGTCCTCAGTTGTATTCGGTATGCCCAAAGAGGCGATTGCGTTGGGAGCAGCGGAATTTGTAGAATCTCTATCTGAAATTGCAGAGAGAACGACTCTTTTAACCCTAGAGCGATCTCAGATTAAAAAAATTAGTTAATTAAAAGTTTTGTGTGCTTCAGGCAAATCACCTAAGCTTGATCTTTTTTCTAGATCTTCAAGATCTAGGCTAAAAACAGTTTCATCATCGATATTTATAATATGGCTAGTTCTTAGAAGTTCTGTCCCTTTGAATTCTAAAAGTGCGGTTAATTTCGCAATATCGATTTTTTGTCTTTTTGTAATTCGTGAAAAATTAATTTTTGGTTTTGTACTTCTAAAAATTTCTTTATTATCTAGCTTCCAGATATAGAGTGAATCTTTGGGGAAAAGATGAGCGTCTTTACCAGTTATGTTTAGAGCGAGTTCTTGCTCGCTAATTTGTTGCATATTAAAATGCACATCAATGGGTGCAACGGCCAGAATATCTTTTTTTGCTTTTGGAGGGATAGGAAGTTTTGGGAAATTTCCGAGTTGATACTCTGCAATTTGCTCTGGTGACAAAGAGTTCATAAATTTGAGAAGAGAGTGATAACTGACACATTTAACTTCCGGCATTTTACAAACAGTTTTTGTAAAATCAAGAAGTGCTCTCCAATAGGCACCACCATTCCATTGACTAAAGTGATGACCGATATGAACGGGAGCGCGGTTGCCATAATAATTTGTATAAAAATATCCCATATAAGTCTGATACATTTGATTGCGGTAAACTTCTGCATTTTTTAAATCGGGATTTCCACCAGATTGAGTATAATAAAAATTGTAATCCATGGACAGAGTAGGTTTTCCCGTCCCGTAGATGCGTACTTCTGCCAGTGGGAAATTCCACAGTTCTCGTGTTTTTACCGGCCAATAATCCATCTCATCTGTTTGGCTGGTATCAAATTGAAATTTATTTTTTCGTAGAATTTGATAAAGACCGCTGTTTGTTGCTAATAACGGCGCTCTAAATCCGCTAATTTGATCTGGTGAGAAATGATAGGGGTTTTTGGGAAGATTGGGAATTGGTCCAAAACCTTTTTGAGTATAGACATCAAAAATTAAATGGGAGAATTCTTGAAATTCTAATTCCCATTCGGACATAGTCCAAAGGCTTTGATCAAAATGTCCATTGGCATGAGAGCCAATAGTGTGGCCAGAATCATAGGCCTTGTTAACGTAATCAACTCTTGCGATTAAATCTTTTTTCGAGTCACCTGCAAAACCGATGGCCGAAATTCCAGCTCCTTTCGTAGGTTCTATGTAATCTTTTTTATTAGAATCAAGTAAAAAATAAACGCCACTTAAAAAATAAGTGAGTTTTACATTATTGGTTTTTGCAAACTTTAGAGTTTCGTCCCACATGGAGAGATTGAGGGAACCATCAAACGCTAGGAGAACAAATTGAGGAGGGCGTGGTTGTGGAGCTGCCCAAACAGTTGGGGCGGAGATTGAGAATGTGAAAAGGGCCAGTGTTTTTAAAATCCAAAAAGTTGTTAGATTTTTCATAAGTTAAGCATGCAACTGAAGAGATGTTATAAAAAATAGATAATTGGAATTGGTTGCATATAAAATCTAACGCAAGCGTAGATTCCCACAAATGGTAGGCGGGACAGGGGTCGAACCTGCGACCACTTGGATGTCGACCAAGCGCTCTACCACTGAGCTACCCGCCTATAGAAGTATCCTATAGTAGAAGTCACAGCTTTTTCTGTCAAACATTTTCATGGCCCTGAGGTGCTAGCTTTATTATAGTTGAAGACATGCAAAAAAAACAACGACTCGATCTAGACTTTCTGGGGCTCATTACTTCCCAATTTAAAGAATTTAAACTCTATTATTTTCTTGGAACAATTTGTTTAATACTCACTCATAAAATTCAAAGTGAATTGCCCTTTATGGCAAAAGAGCTTGCGGATTTAGTTTCAAAAAATATTAATGAACTTCATCCCAGTAAATTTTTCTGGCTCGCTTTAGGGATTGTGGTTTTTAGAACATCGTCTCGAATTCTTTTCTTTTATCCAGCTCGTCTTCTGCAAAAATACTTACGACTAGAACTGATGGAAAAACTTGAAGGAGCAACTCCTGCGCGTTTTCGCCATTTAAGCTCTGGGCAACTTTTTCAATACCTCACAGGTGATATTGATCAGATTAGAGCGTTGATTGGGTTCGTAGGCCTTCAAGGTGGAAATTTTATCATTGCCATGTTTATTTTAATTCCTAAAATCATCAGTTTTAACTCTCATCTTCTCTATGCACTTACTCCGATGCTTGCATCTTTTATTATTTTCACTTATATCGTTTCAAAAAATAGAGTTTATTTTAAGCTTACGCAAGATATGCAGGGTGAAGTACAAAACCTTATTATGGAAACCTATTCAGGAAAACGCACGATTAAGAATTTTCATGCGGAAGAATCATTCACAACTTTGTTTGCTGAAAAATCACTAAAAGAACTTTATTATTTTTATAAATCAAGTTTAGGGATATCAATTACGATGCCTTTGATTACTTTGGGTATTGGTCTTTCTATGCTTTGGGGAGCAACGATTATTAAATCACAGCATCTTGGAGCTTCAACTCTAATTTTATTTTCAGGATTTATTTTTCTTTTAATGGAGCCCATGAGTTATCTCTCTTGGGTAGGTGTTGTTGTTTCGCGCTCAAGTGCTTCTTGGACGAGACTAAAAGAATTAGATGCTCAACTTATTACGGCGTTAGATTCTGAAAAAGATTTGTTAGAGCGCAATGTGAATAGTGAAGAATTAAAGTTCAATCTTCCTTTTTGGGATAAACCATTGGTGCTGCATTTTATACATGAAAAATGGAATGTACTCATTGCAAAAACGGGACATGGGAAAAGTGAAATTTTAATTAAGATTGCAGAAGTCATGAGAAAAAAAGGGCATAAGATTTCTCTTGTGGCCCAAGATCCTTATATCTACAACGATACGATTGAAAAAAATATTTTTCTTGGAAGAATACCTTCTCAGATTGAGCGAGAATATGCCAAAGAGGTTTTAAAAATTTTAGGCATGGATTATCTCGAGCCTGATTTAGAAAAATTAATTGTCATGGAAGTTGGAGAAAATGGTAAACGCCTATCTGGGGGGCAGATGAAGCGCTTATGCCTTGTCAGGAGCATTATGTCTGAGTCCGATACACTTTTATGGGATGATCCCTTTTCATCAGTGGATTTGATTCTTGAAAAAAGCATTATTTTAGAACTGCGCTCTCATGAAGTTTTAAAACACAAAACAATTATTTTAACGAGTCACAGGCTTTCTACTGTTAGAAATTCCGAAGTCATTATCTTTATCGATAAAGAAGAGGGAATTGTAGAAGAAGGACTAGTTTCAGAATTACTTAAACCAACGACAAAAACATATGAATACTTCCAAAAGCAAATGGTATAATTTATTTTTCTTTGAAGGCTCTGGAAAAATGGTGACGTTGCTATTTTTCTGTTTGGTTACTTCTTCATACTTAGGAGCGAAGACGCCCGGATTGATTTCAGATCTTTCTCGCAATTACGATCATGATTATCTTTTTCATGTTTCTACGATTGCTCTGTTAATTAACTTTTTATTCGTTTATACCAATCGAGTTATTTATCAATTGGCCGTTAATAAATACGTGCGAATGCTAGTGCAGTATGCGCGTACAGAAACTTACGGCAGATGGCTATCTTCTCATGAACTTGATAGCGACAAGTATCCCCAAGGTGAAATCCTTTCACGGATTATGTCTGATACTGAATCGATTCGCGATCTTATTTCCTCAGGATCATTTGGAATCTTCATTGACCTGACTTTTGTTGTGTCTTGTTTGGTTGGCTTTATTAATCTTCAGAAATTTACTGGATTTTTCATTGCCGCAACAGAAGTTGTCGCGACTATTTTACTCATTTGGGGAAGTCAGCTGATGCGCGATATGTTCATGCGGCTTCGTAACTCTCAAGCTCATGTAAATCGTGTAACAGCAAACGTTTTAGGTGGCTTTCAACAAATTTATTACACTCGACATGATCAATATGCTTCTAAAAAATCCAAAATAGCTTTTGAAGATTTTTTAGAAAAACAAAATCAAGTTAATACAATGGATGCAGCTTACTATGCTTTAGCAGAATCGCTTTATCCGATTTTATTAGCTCTCGTTATTTTTATTTTTCCTTATTCTCATTTAACAGAAGTCGCCCTTATTTTTGCTATTGTTGATTTAATTCAACGATCAATTAGCCCTATCAAGGAAATTTCTGGAAAAATTGCTAATATACAGCGAGCTTTTACTGGAGTTGACCGCATTCAACATTTTTTAAACGATATACCACATAAAGTAATGACCCCAATGGAAGGGAGTTTTCAGAAAATTCCTTTCCAAAAAATGATTGTTGATTTGGATTATTTCGAATACCCAAAACGAGTAGGTGCTGTTGAAGGTGAGCGTGAGCTTTTTTCATTGGCCGATATTCACTTTAGCGGGCTTCCTGGAGAACTTATCGGGATTGTAGGTTTATCGGGAAGTGGGAAGTCGACATTGTTAAATATTCTGGCCGGTAATATCTTAGCTCCTAAAGCAGACGTCAAACTCGTCATGGGATCTTCCGGTGAGACTTATGAATTGCATTTAAAAGATTTAGAAGAATACAGAAGAGAAGTGTCTATCGTTTCTCAAGACTCTCATATTTTTAGTGAAAGCTTAATGTTCAACATAACGCTAAAGCGAGAAATGCCGGTTGATTTTATGGAAACTTGGAGCTTTCTCACAGATAATATTCCCTATTTAAAAACGTGGGGACTAGCACCACATGACCAAGTCGTTCCATCTAAGTTATCTCTGGGGCAAAGACAATTACTCGCTGGAGTGCGAGCTTGTTATATTAAGAAAAATATTGTTTTCTTTGATGAGATTTCCTCAGCACTTGATTCAGACTTAGAGTATGCGCTTAGAAAGTTGGTACTTTTAATTCAAAAATTTTCTCTCACCATTATAGTTGCTCACCGAGTGGAAACTATAGTGAAGGCCGAGAAAATCCTGGTGATGGAAAAAGGCCGAGTAAAAGACACTGGTATTCATGACGAACTCATTACACGCTCAAAAGTCTATCAAGATTTTATTCATGAACTATCGCATTCTTAAGTAAAGAGCGATATCATTTAGAAAAATTTTTTGTTTAACTGTTTAGTTACATGGAGTGTCTATGAAAAAGAATAAATTTAACCTGGGACTCACGGGTCTATTTACTGTCATGATCGTTTTCTTTGCTTGTCAAAAGCAAGCTGATTCCAAACCAAATTTTATTTTTAAAGCAGCGCCTAGTGTTGGTGTTGCAGCTAAAGTTGGTGAAGAGCAAATTCTTGAAAAGGATTTGAACGCTGGTATTGAAAGTGATTTATACGATGCTGAAATGAAAGTTTACGAAATTAAATTTGGAAAACTTCAAGCGATCCTACTAGAAAAATTTATGAATCAAGACCCAAATAAGAAGGGACTTTCTAACGATGATTTTTTAAATAAATATATTGCTAAAGACGTTAAAGTAACTGACGCAGAGATGGAAAAATTCATTAAAGATCGTCAAATACCTAAAGATCAATTGAATCCAGAAATTCGTGAACGCATTAAACAATATCTTGAAGTTGAAGGAAAAAAATTAGCTGTTGATAAATGGATTGCAGAAAAAACTAAAAAAACACCTGTTGAAGTTTATATCTCCAAACCTCACCGTCCAGTTTTTGATGTAAATATTAAAGATGCTCCTTTTAAAGGTGGAGCTGATGCAAAAGTAACAATCGTTGAATACTCTGATTTTCAATGCCCATTTTGTTCAAAAGCAGCTACGACTGTTGCTGAGCTAGAAAAAAAATACGGTAGCAAAGTTAAAGTTGCTTTCAAAAACTATCCACTCCCATTTCATTCTCAAGCTCGTCTAGCTGCAGAAGCAGCTCTTTGTGCTAATGAGCAGAGTCCAAAACTCTTCTGGAAATTGCACGACGCTATGTTTGCAGATCAAACGAAGCTTGGAAAAGAAGATCTTATGGCATCGGCTAAAAAAGCTGGGGTAAAGGAAGCAGATTTCAAAACTTGCTTAGAAGCTACAAAGTATAAAGCCGTTATTGATGCAGATATGGCAGAAGGCCAAAAGTTAGGGATTAAATCGACTCCAACTTTCTTTATTAATGGTAAGTTAGTTAATGGAGCTCAACCAGTTGAAGTTTTCTCAGAAGTTATTGACGAAGAATTAGCAAAATAGTCCGATATGAAACCATAGAGGGAAAGGGCAACTTTTCCCTCTCTCCTAAACACCCTCTCCTTATTATATAATAATTCTAATGTTGCCTACTCAGGTATGAGTAGGAAAGCTTCTTTGGATAATTAATGGAAGTTAAAGATTATTCTCAAAAATTGGATCAGGCACGCGATAAGTATCGTCAGGCGCAGGAAGACTTGCGTTCAACTTATGATAAAAATGCTGAAAGTACCAAAACTACTTTTGATAATAAAGCGGATAAACTTTCAAAAAATTATGACAATCAAAAGACCAAACTAGAAGAACAAAATCTTGTTAATAATCAAATGTATTCTGATAAAACCAAAGAGGTGATTGCTGATCGTCAGGAACGCTTCCGCAATGATATCAAAAAGAATACAGAAAAATTTGATTTAGACCGCAACGAAATGAAGTCAGATTTTAATGATAAGCTCACAAACTTAAGTGATTCATATAATAAAAGTACTCAAGAAAATAATCGTTTTCATGATCAGGCCATGAAGACTATGAGTGATAGATACGGTAAATCTAATACAAATTATAAAAATGGTTTTGATAAACAAATTGAATCAATGGATTCAAAATCTAAACAGACCTTCTTAGATCAAAAGAATGAAACGCACCAATCTCAGTTAATTCAAGACAAAAACAACCAAGAAAATCTGGAAAATTTAAGAGCCAGCAATCAAGAGCAAAAATTTAAGGAAGTTTCAAGGTTAAGAAACGATAACCAAAATTTGCGGACTAGTTTTACTCAGGAAAGAGATGCTATGCATGATGAGCAGCAGGCTCGAATTGATGATATTTTAAAATCTAAAAATAAAGAGAGTGAAGAAGGGCAAAAGAATTTTGCTGATCTTCAACAAAATATTCGCGTAAAAAACTTGAACGACGAAGAAAAAGTTAAACAGGCCCATATGGGTGAGTCTAAGGCCCTCGAAAAGAAATTTAATGAAGATCTTCGCAATATGCAACACATGGCCAACCAGAAAATTAAGGGTGGAAACGAAGTTTCTGCATTAAAGGATGAAAATAAACAATTAATTTCTTCTTATGAAAATAGACTGCAAGGTGCTCGTGACGAGGCTAAAAAAGATAGCGAAATCAGCACGGAAAAAGAAGAAAAAATCGACGATAATTATCGCGAAAAGTTAAAAACTTTAAAACTCAGCAACGTTGAAGAGTTAGATAAAAAAGACTCGGATATGTCTGCTCAAAGCAATAGAAAATTACAAGAATTTAAAGATAAAAATAGTACAATCGTTGATCGATATAAAAACGATGCAACAAAAACTAAAATTGAAAATGAAGAAAAATTAACTAAGGCAGATGGAAAATCCAAAACTCAATTAAAAGATCAAAGAGTTGAGTTTGGCAAATATATCAACAATGTTAATGATAAAAAAATGGAAGAAATATCATCCATCAAAAATGAGTTTTCAAAAGATAAAACTAATTTTATCGAAAAAACCAGAAGAGATTTTAGTGATGAAAAGAATCAGTTAAAGGACGTATTTAATCAAAAACTAACTGTCAAAGATGATATGTATGAAAAAAAATTATCTGAAATGGAAAAACAAACTAATAAAATTATAGAAAATTATGAAACTCGCATGAACCAACTAGCTCGTAAGTCAGAAAAAGAAGTTGAAGTCATGAAAAATACTGAAGACACTAGAAGAATAAAGGAAAACCAAGCGATCGCTATAGCTTTTGATAACCAAGAACATGACCACCAATTAGAGATAGGCAATATCAGAAGTAAGTATGAAAATATCATTGGTAAAGACCGCTCTTTAAATGAGCAACAAACAAATCGTATTGTTCAAAAATATGAAGATCAACTAGAGCGCGAGCGAAGTGATCATCTAAAAGATCTATCAATAAAGCTAGGTGAATCTCAGGCTCAGTTTGAAAGACTATTTAAGTCCAGCGAACTAGAGAAGGAAACCTTACGAAATCAATACGAGCAGCGCATGGAAAACATGAAATCAGCTGCAATGGCCCAACAAGGTAATACAAAAAAAGTATAGTTAGTGTTATCCTTAATAGTGAGAAGACAACTTCAAAAAACTATTAGGAAATATCATGAGACGAGCTAAAATTGTGGCCACAATCGGGCCTTCATCATCATCAAAAGAAATGTTAACTAAGTTAATCGAGAACGGCGTAAATGTCTGCAGAATTAATATGAGTCACGGGACTTACGAAGCCCATCAAGCGGTCATTAAAAATATTCGCGAAGCAAGTAGAGAGTCTGGTTATGAAGTTGCAATCTTGGCTGATTTACAAGGTCCAAAAATTAGAGTTGATAAACTTCTTGTGCCACTCATTTTAGAAAGTGGATCAGAGTGGGTAATCGGTTCTAGTAAACTACAAGATAATTACCCAGAGTACAAAGAAAAATATATTCCAACAATTTATGAAAATCTTGTAGCCGATTGCCATGATGGTGCTCGTATTCTTTTTGATGATGGATTAATTATTGCTGAAGCAATAGCAAAAGATCGGGATGTTTATAAAATCAAAGTTACTATTGGTGGAACGCTTAAATCAAATAAAGGAATTAATCTTCCAGACTGCGATGTCTCTGCACCAGCTTTTACGGAAAAAGACAGAGAAGATTTAATGTTTGCCTTAAAAGAAGGTGCCGATTATGTGGCGCTTTCATTTGTAAGAAAAAAAGAAGACATCCTCACAGTTAAACAACTACTGCATTCACTCAAGGTAAATATTCCCATTATTTCTAAAATTGAAAAGCCTCAAGCAGTAGATAATATCGATGAAATTCTTGCTGTAACGGATATGATTATGGTGGCCCGTGGGGACATGGGAGTTGAAGTTGGAAATCATTTAGTGCCAGCGATTCAAAAAAAATTAATTAATAAGTGTAATGCACTAGGAATTCCCGTTATTACAGCTACTCAAATGCTAGAGAGCATGACGGATAATCCAACACCAACTCGAGCTGAAGCTTCGGACGTTGCAAATGCTATTTGGGATGGAACAGACGCCGTTATGCTTTCAGGAGAAACAGCTTCGGGAAAATATCCCATAGAAACTATTAGCATGATGGACAAAATTGTTCGTGAAGCTGAAAAAACTCCAAAAGAACGACCATTTTTGCGCAATCAAGATTTGTCTTCAGTTACAGCTTCAATCATGGTGGCAGCATCAATGATATCAGAAAAAATTGGAGCAAAAAGAATTGTTTCAGTTACAGAATCAGGATCATCTTGTTTGCGTATTACTCAGTTTCGTCCAAGTGTTCCTGTGCTTGGAATTACCAACTCACTTAAGGTTGCAAGACGAATGTGTTTATATTGGGGAGTCAGTCCATTTATCGTGACTGAGCAAAAAGAAGAAAATCCTGAATTTATGAAAAATGTTCTTAAGGAAGTTAAAGAAAGATTGTTTTTAAAGAATGGCGATAAACTTGTTCTAACTCGTGGTGATGGGAAATTTTTTTCACAGGGAAGTTCTAACTCAATTAAAGTAGAAGTTATTCGAGATAAGCCTAAAGTTCAAGGTGGATCACAAGGGCTAGAAGAGGCGAGTGATGATACAAAAAAGATTTTACTTGATACGAATGTTTGCGCTTCATGCCAGGCTTGTGTACAAGTTTGTCCCCACGATATCTGGGCCGTCACAAAAGATGAAAAGAAAAATACATATATCGCAGCTGCTCATATTTCAAAATGTACAATGGATATGGCCTGTGTAGAGAGTTGCCCCATGGGTGCAATAGAAATAATTCCGACAACATTTTAATATGAAAATTTTCGATCCTGCTGATTTAGAGAGATGGGGAGTGGAAGATTTCGGATTTACTTCCGAATCCAAACCAGCTTCCATTGATCGGTACAATGAATGGGTGGCATCTGATCTGCATTTGCCCCTAACCTATTTAGAAGGTGAGCGGCGCTTAAAAAGACAAAGTATAAAGGCCCACTGGCCAGAATTTTCTTCTGCGGTCGTTTTTCTTTTCTCCTATCATACAACTCATCAAGAATTACAAAACCTTTATAAATCTCATCCCGATTGGAATGGATTAAAACTGGCTTCCTATACACTAGGATTTGAAGGAGCTGATTATCACGAGGTGATTAAAGCTCGTCTAATCGAAATAGGTGGGCAACTACAAGCTAAGCATCCAGGACTCGAGTATAAGCTAACATTGGATACTCATCCTGTTTTAGAGCGTGACCTTGCTATGCGAGCAGGGTTAGGTTGGTTCGGTAAAAATTCGATGCTTATCAACCGTGAAAGCGGAAGTTTTTTTATTATCGGCTCATTACTTTTAAACCAAGAATTAAAAAGTTATGAGAAAAAGATTGAGATTGATCACTGTGGACAATGCACTCGTTGCATCGATGCCTGTCCAACAGAGGCCATTGATGCTAAGACGAGAACGATAATTGCCAAAGATTGCATCAGTACATTTACAATTGAACAATTTAAGCTTGATACTCTTGCGTCTGGAAAAATGACGTTAAAAGAAGGGACAATTTTTGGTTGTGATATTTGCCAAGACGTTTGCCCATGGAATAAGAGAGTAGATCGTCTAAATCCTACTAATAATAAAAGCTTCGTATTTGATGAACAAAATAAGATAATTGATTTTTTTCTTCTAAAAGATAAAAATTCTATCGCTCAAGATTTAGAATCTATGAGCGAAGGAGAATTTAAAAGAAGATTTGGCAAAACATCATTTTTGAGAAGTGGAAAGCGTGGACTTCTAAAAAATATTCGATTTTATCTTAAAGAATTAAATATTCTTTCTTAGTGCATCCACGATATTCATATAGGCAGCTCTTCTCGCTGGTATATAAGTGGCAATAACAGCGGTGATAATTGCGAGCGCACTGGCATAAAAAACTGAGGAAAATAAAAAATTAATATGCAAAGTAAATGGAACTGATGCACCTGGCATTTCAGTTACAATTTTTACTGCATGAATTGTCTGGATAATTAACCACGATCCTATTGATCCTAAGAAAGTTCCAATTATTGTTAAAATTAAACTCTCTAAAACAAATTGACCAATGATATCGGCCCTTGCTTCGCCAAACGAGCGAAGAGTACCAATTTCACCAGTGCGTTCTACCACCGTCATACTTACAGCGTTTAAGATTCCTAAAAACATTAAAGCAAGTAGAATACCTTCAATCAAACGATTTTGAACTCCATAAAATTTTTCACACTGTCTAAATAAGACGGCAAGATCTCTCCAGCTTCGTGCTTTTAAAAGTGTTTTTCCCGCCACTAATTCATTATTTATTTTCTTCTCATTTGCTTCGGCCAATGGAAGTTTGGCAAATTTAAATACAGCGATATCAATGTTTGGTGTATCTAAAATGGTCTGTGTGATCGGAAGTGGAAGATAAATCACTTGAGCATCAATTTCATCGATACCCGCTGAAAAAATCCCTGAAACAGTAATGTCCATAGCGTTCATTACTCCATCAACTGTATTTGTTAATATTGTAATATTGTCTCCAGGCTTAACATTCATTTGTTTAGCAAGAAGTTGTCCAATCATTCCTTCTTTTGCATTATTGTCGGTGAAAAATTGTCCTGCCATAATGCGCATGCTTTTTGTGAAATTTGGCTCTCCAACTATATCCACACCAATAACTTTCCCTCCTATTGAGAGATCGCCATTACTAACCAATCCAAAAAAGCTTAATCGTCCGCTGACTTTAATTACCTCAGGGTGTAGAGAGGTAATATTTTTTAAATCGTCGATGTGAAACATCCGATCTTTTCGACTTTCTTTTCCAGGACTCCAATATTTTTCTTTTGCAATTTGCATATTCCCATATTGGTTTTCAGCTGCAATATGCTTTAGGGCCTGTAAAACAAAGTCTGATAAACCATGAAATAAAATAATGGAACAGACAGCTCCTCCAATCATACCAATCGATAAAAGACTTCTTAGGCGGTGGCGAGTAATACTTCTTAAAGCAATTCTAAAACGCATACGAGAAAACATTTTTTTGAAAAAAGCTAAATTCATTTGATCACCTCACCCGTAATTTGTCCGTCAGTAATTTTTATTTGTCTGTGGGTTCTAGAGATGAGGTCATTATCGTGACTACATAGCATGACGGTAACTTTCAAATCTTCTTGAAGTCTTACGAGTAATTCAAAAACTTCTTCCGAGGTCTTTGTATCTAAATTAGCAGTTGGTTCATCGGCTAATATCAGAGTAGGGTCTTTAACAATAGCACGAGCAAATGCCACTCGTTGCCTTTGACCACCACTTAATTGAGATGGGCGGTGATGAGTAAAGTTTTCAAGGCCTACTTTTTTAAGAGCAAGATGAGCGCGCTGGATTCTTTCTTCTTCACTTAAGTTTAAAATCATTAATGGGTATTCAACATTTTCGAGTGCGCTTAATAACGGCAATAAATTAAATGTTTGAAAAATAAAACCAATTTCTCTAGCTCGAATAAGCGAGAGTTCGTTGTCAGTAATATTTTTCGTATTAATGTTTTTAATAAAAAGATCACCTCGAGTCGGAGGATCGATTAGTCCAGCTACATTTAAAAGAGTCGTCTTTCCGCTACCCGATTTTCCAGATAGACCAATAAATTCCCCTTTCTTTATTTTTAAATTAATATTTTGAAGAGCGGTAAAATCTATTCCTTCAGAAGAGAATACTTTGTCAATGTTCACAAAGTTCAGAATTGTATCGTTCATAGACCACCTAGAGTTGGAAGTAATTTTTTAAAGAGCAGAACACACTGCTGATATTTTTAAATTTATTTAAGTTGCTTGTTTCATCACCAAAGTAAAATTGACCACCAAGTTTAAGATCAGTCGTACTATTAATAGGCCAATTGAGGTATGTTTGAATCGAATGTCCAGTGTGTTCAAATTCATGGGTATAAGAAAATTCCCAAGATTTATCACTACCAAAATCTTTATTTATTTTAGCAATCATATATTCTTCATTTTTTTCTCTAAATGCGTTTGGAAGAATATCTTTTAAACTTGATTTCGCAAAGACGAGTACTCCCGAATAGGTGTCGTAAGTAGGAGAGTCAATGCTCGCGACGGCGTTTAATGCGTCTGTCGTAAAGTTTTTAAGTTGGGAGTTTTCAATATAGTTAATAATTTTATCTTTTGTTATTACAATATCTGTTCGTAAAACAAAATCTGAGATTGTTTTTGCCAACGACAATCCCCCCATTTTAATGTGAGAGTGTACTTCTTTTAAATTAACTGCTGCAAGAGTCGCAGAATTTAAAACATAATGAGCATCGCGATCCAAATAAGAAAAACCAAAAAGTGATAAATCCAAACCTGAATAACTTGCCGAAAATTTTCCACCCATCTCAGTATGTTTGAACATTATCGGCGTTTGCGCTTTTTCAACATTTAAGATTAATCCTGAATTAAAAAGATTTCCAGCATAAACCTCAATGGGAAGTGTCTTGGAAAAACGAGGTTCTGGAGAATATAGAAATTGCAATGATCCTGATAAATCACCACTCGAAAAAAATGTCTTACCATTAAAAAGCATGAGAGGAAGTCTCGCATCACTTGCATCACTGTAAAGAGTTTCTCTTAGATCTTTTGGACTAATTACATCGGCATAATTGAAGCCGAATGCTTCTCCCCAAACGACTTCTTGGTATCCAAGTTGAATAACCCAATTATCACTTTTATATTTGAGGTAGTTTTCACCCAAATAAGTTTCGAAAGAATCTTTTTTGGGAAGTGTACTGGTTCCAGTGTTTAAATCAGCATTGATTGAATTACTAGTCCAGCGCAATTGATTGAGAGCGTAGAAGCTCGATCCAAAATCAGTAGTCTGTTCAAACTGAGCTCGAGCTTGTTGTCCATAATTTCTCGATTTTTCTGTCGTGTAAGAAGAGAGTCTTGCAAACATATAGCCGCGGGTTTTGTATTGCCAGTTTTCAGCATACAAATTAGCAGAGGATAATAATCCCAAAAGAATGACTGAAGTAAATTTAGATTGAATCAAAATTCTAACCTTTCTTTATTAAATAAACTGTCGCTGAATTTTTCAGGTTTATGATCAGAAAAAATAAGAGTAGATGACTTGTCTTTTTGTAAATAATCTTGAATCATCATTTTAGTAGCGCGACTCATTCCTTGGATGGGTTTAAAATCAGAAAACTTTGCTCTCTTAAGTGGTTTTCCAGATATTGCAAAAAATGTCGCTTCAAGTGGGCTGAAATCTTTTTTTGAAACAACGTATTCAATTTTTCCGTAAGTAACTTTATTATTTTTTGCTTTTAAGGCCAAGTGGTATGCGTCTGCATTTTCTTTTTTATCAAGATCGATAAAAGTGGCTTCGTAGTCTTCTGCATAATTTGTTCTAGCAATATCTCCATTGGAGACTTGTCCGGTTAATTTTTGCTCTAGTGAAATTCGAAGAGCCTTTTTAATATTTGGAGTAAAAAGCCAAATATCATAATCTTTCATTAAAAGTTTTCTTCCACGTGCACGTTCCGGCTCTGTTTGTTCTGTCATCGTATTATTCACATCTCTAAAATAAACATGGTAAATTTCTTTTTTACTATCTTGATCTGTAACAGTTACATTAAAAGAGTGAGAGATATTTCCTAAACCTCGCTTTAAGTCTGCTTTTTTTACGATTTCGTTGGGATTCATTTCGGCGAGCGAAACTAATGGAAAGCTTAGAAATACACAAAGGAAGAAAGTACACGTTTTCATCTTATTACCTTAGGTTTTAAAAAATATTTATTACCTAATTGTAGTTGAAAATAGTTTTGTTACCAATTGGAATGAACTGCCATACAAAGCATTACCCTATGTTGTTGATCGGGTATTATTTATTATAGTCCACCTGGCAATTATTGGGATCAAAAGGCATTAAGATTGAGTGATGAAAGTCTTCTCCTTCAATGCCCCAACGAATTTTAAAAATGTCATAAGAATAACTTAAAGCAGATTCTTTAGTCATGGATGTAATCAATGTGTAAGATTCTAATTTTGATTTTTCTGGTTGAATAAACGTTGCGGCCCCATCACAACTCATCAGCAGCGGTGTTTCTTCATTAAATTTACACTTTTCGACAGGCCAAGAAACTATTGCCTCATGATCAATACTTGAGAGTTCCTTTTCGGCAATTTTTATAAAAGGCATTGAATTTTTTGTGACTAATCCTTCGTAGAAGGGAAAATCAGCGGACCCAAGAGAGTTGCTATACCTCATAAAAATTTTGTCCTGCGAAGTATAAATGGCCACAGCAACTCTTCCACCATTACCAATACATTGCGCTCGATAGCTTAGGGCAAATACTGGCGTTGATAATACGAGTAATAAAAAAAATAAAAGTGCCATTCTCATGAAAATCTCCAATGAAACGAATCCAACTTAGAATTTCACAGTGAAAGCTTAATCGTCAAATTTATTTCAGAATGTTTTTTACACTCTAGAGAAAAGTTTGTTAAAGTTAGAATATGAAAAATCAAAACTTATGGAAACGATTCCTGTACTCGCTACAGGGATTAAAAAGTGCTTGGGAAACAGAAAATAGTTTTCGCACTCAAGTTATAGTGACTTGTTTGGTTCTTCCGGCCATCGCTTATCTTGGAGCAACACCTGCTTGGTGGGCCACATTTATTTTAATTATTGGGGCTACTCTGGCCGCGGAACTTATGAATACAGCCTTAGAATATCTTTGTGACTTGGTTCAACCAGAAATACATCCGCAAATTGGCAGAGTAAAAGATTGTGCGGCTGCAGCCGTATTAGTTCTTAGCTTATCATCAATTGGAATTTTTATTTTTTTCCTCTATGGAAAACTTGGGCTAAATTAATGAGATTTATAACATTGCTTATACTATTTACCATTTGCATTCAAAATGCTTTTTCTTCTGAGTTTTTTGATAATGTAAAAGAAGATGCGATTTCACCTTTCAATACTGAAGCCCGAGGTGTTTTGATTATTGGCTCTAGCCTAACTTTGTTAACACTTATTTTAAAAAAGCCTTTTAAAGATGACCTGCAAAATGATGTTTCTGAAGATCGACCATTGAAAAAATATTCAAAAGTAGGAGATTTTTTAGGTCATTGTGTTCCCAATATTGCATATGCTGCGGCAATGAGCGGAATGTATTTATTTTCAAAAGATCAAGGAGAGCTTGATAAGGCGATATTAATGGCTAAAGCAACAATCTACTCAGGCATTATGACTGACGTGACAAAAAGAATTGTTAGAGAAACAAGACCCAACGGAGGAGCCTTTTCATTTCCTTCAGGTCACACGACTACAGCTTTTGCATTTGCTTCAGTCGTTTCCATGGAACATTCTATGGCTTGGGGTATCGCTGCTAACACAATGGCCGCTTTTGTTGGATTTAGTAGAATGAATGACAATGCTCATTATCTCCATGATGTACTGGCCGGGGCCACAATAGGAACAATGTATGGAATGGGCGTCTATTACGCACAAAAAAATCGCGAAGAAAAAAAGAGCGCTTCAGCTTTTATGCTTCTTCCACTTAAAGATGGTCTAACCGCTAATTATTCATTTCTTTATTAATTTACTTCAGTCATTTTCCTTAAATCTAATAATTGCTTAAACTGATCTTCAGTTAAAATTTTTTCTTCTTTGATTAAATCAAGAACAGATCGTTTTTCTTTCAATGCTTTTTTGGTAATTTCAGCAGCTCTAGCATAACCGACGATGGGAGAAATCGCTGTTGCAATTTGTGAAGTTTTTCCTGCATATTCTAAACATTGCTCCACATTTGCCGTAATGTTAGATATGCATAATTCACGAATTGTTTTTAAAGCTTCTGTCATGATTTGAGTGGACTCTAGCGCTAATTGGGCCATCACTGGCATCATGACATTTAACTCAAGCTGTCCAGCCTGCATTGCCATCGCCATGGCGTTGTCATTGCCAATGACCTTAAAAAAAACTTGATTGCCCATTTCAAGAATAGAGGGATTAACTTTTCCAGGCATTATGCTTGACCCTGGTTGAGTAGGAGGAAGATTAATTTCATTGAATCCCGTACTTGGTCCAGAGCTTAATAAGCGCAAATCATTTAATATTCTAGTTAACTCTAGTGCTGTTGCTCTAAGTGCATTTGAGTAAATCATCAATGGAAGTTGAGATTGGGTAGTTGCAAACATATTTTGAGATAAAGTTAAATGTTCATCCTGAAAAAATTTTCTTAATTCTAGAATCATAAAATTTTTATAATTTTTTTGAACATTTATCCCACTTCCTATAGCAGAACCACCAATTCCTAAAATGCGCAAAGCTGATTGTGCATGAAGGATGAGCTCTCCTAATTGATCGATTGTAATTTTATAAGCAGAAAATTCTTGGCCTAATCTCATTGGAACAGCATCTTGCAAATGAGTTCTTCCTGCCTTAATGACATCATCAAACTCAAGTGTTTTTTGATTAAATACATCAGAGAGCTTTTTGAGTTCTGTAATTAATGAATGAGAAAGATTGAGGGTTGAAAGTCGCATAACTGTCGGATAGGAATCATTAGTACTTTGTGACATATTTACATGATCATTTGGATTAACACTTAAGTAGGTACCAAGTTTGTGACCTAAGATTTCATTTGCTCGATTGGCAATGACTTCGTTTGCGTTCATATTTTGAGAAGTTCCAGCTCCTGCTTGATAAGCATCAATGATAAAATATTTATCAGGAAATTTTTTGAAATCAATTTCTAATAAATCATCAACTGCCTGAACAATTACATGAGCAATTTTTTCATCAAGCGAATTAATTTTTTGATTGGCGATTGCAGCTGCTTTTTTTAATAACAAATAGGATTTTATTAATTCTGGATGAATTTTTGTTCCACTTATTTGAAAGTTTTTAAAGGCCCTAAAAGATTGAATACCATAATAGGCATCCTTTGGTATTTCAAGTTCACCGAGACTGTCTTTTTCTTTTCTCATTTTCACCTCTAATCTTAATGTTGAACATCTGAAATCGATTCATCAATCTTTTAATTCACTGATATGTTCACTCTATATAAAAGATTCTTTTAATGTATTTATGCTGCTTTTTGTCCTCTGTTAGTCTATTTCGTGAGAACACATATCATGGAGTATTGAATGATCAAAATATTGGCATTTGCAGGAAGCACCAGAACTGAATCCTATAATAAAAAATTGCTAGTTACAGCTATTGAAGGAGCTCGGGACGCTGGTGCAGAAGTCACGGTTATTGATTTAAAAGATTATTCTTTGCCTATATATGATGGCGATTTTGAAAATAAAGATGGGATTCCATCCAATGGGAAAAAACTAAAAAAACTTTTCACTGAAAATCATGCACTTTTACTAGCTCTTCCTGAATATAATAGTTCAATGAGTGGTGTGTTCAAAAATACAATTGATTGGGTTTCACGATCTGAAGTCGGTGAGGCTCCATTGCATTGTTTTGTTGGGAAAGTTGCGGGTCTCATTAGCGCATCTCCTGGAGCATTAGGAGGCCTTAGAGGACTCGTGCATGTCAGAGCAATGTTAGAAAATATAAATATAATTGTTATGCCTGAACAGATATGCGTACCGAAAGCGGATGATGCTTTCGACGAAGAAGGAAATCTAAAAAACGAGATTCAAAAAAAATCTATAAAAAAACTAAGTTCAAATCTTGTGGACTTAACGTTAAGAGTACGGGGTTTTCAAGGATAAAAAATGGAAAAAAAACTCTTTATCAGTTATGCTATTATTTTTTTCTATATCTCCGAGCGACTGTTAGAGCTTGCGGTTAATCAAGTTAATAAGCAATATCTCATCAGTAAATATTTAGTGCATCTACGTTATCCGAAAGAATCATTCCAAATGAAATTTTTTCACTCCTTATGGTTTGCGGCCCTTATTCTAGAAACGAATTGGCATGGACGATTGGCAAGTGGATTTTTTCTTTATAGTTCGGGAGTTATTTTAGTTTTATCTCAATTTTTGCGATGGTATTCGATTCTTTCGCTGGGAAGATTCTGGTCAATAGATATCTATGCAATGAAGGAGCACCCAATAATAGAAAAAGGGCCATACAATTATATTCGCCACCCCAATTATTTAGCAGTGATTTGTGAATTCCTATTTCTACCACTGTTGCTAGGCTGCTTTTGGACTCTAGTAGGGGGAGCAGTGCTGAACTTCTTTATTTTAAAAAGAAGGATTTATCTCGAAGAAAGCTCACTTGTAGAACAATCTTCACTTTCAAGAACGAGAAATTACAACATACTTTTTATGCATAAAAAGAGATTCCTTTAGACACTTTATTAATTCTTTGGATTACATTTGACATCAGCATGAACCCAATTTCTTGCAAAATTCAATCGAGCAGCTAAAAAATCATGAGATACATCAGCATTTTTTTCAATTAGTAATTACATAACGATTAATTAAAAATTAATTAAACCTTAAGAAAATTAAATTAAGAACATTTTAGTCTTCTATGGGATTAATATTATCTTAATGATGCTTTTGTATAGCTATGAATTTGTGGAACTAAACAAAAGTCAAAAGTGATTACCAAATTAATTGTTTATTCTTTATTAGAAAATGTGCCCCTTAACTTTTAATAAATAAATCCGTTGAGAATAAAAACATAACAAACTTAAGGGAGTTAATAAATGGAAGCCATCAAGATAATTAATAATCAAATGAGCGAAATGGAATCCAACCCTTTTTATTCAGCGCTAAGCCGATCGCAAATTCTTTTGGAAGTAAATGCGGATGGAACATTAGTGATGGGTAATGAAAATTTTTTTAAAGTTATGGGCTATACGCTAGAAGAAATTGTGGGGAAAAAGATTAGTCATTTTTTTGATGAAAAATTTATTGATAGCGATGAATTCAAAGATATTTGGAGCAACTTTTCTAAAGGCGAATTTACGACAGGTGAATATAAGTTGCTAAATAAAGCTGGCCGAGATGTTTGGTTGAATGCCTCTTTTAATCCAATTCAAACTGAAGGATCTAAGCTATCAAAGATGATTGTTTGTGCATCGGACGTAACGATAATCAAAGCAGAGTTGCTCGTTCGCACAGCTATAATGGATGTTACGAGCATTGTTTCAGAGTCAGATTTAAAAGGTAATATTTTAAGTATCAATCAAAAATTTCTCGATGTTTCGCAATATAGTCGTGATGAGTTAATAGGACAGCCTCATAATACTACTCGTCACCCGGATATGGCCAAAGAGGTTTTTAAAGAGCTATGGGGAACGATTGGAAAAGGAAACATTTTTAGAGGTGTTGTAAAAAATAGAAAAAAAGATGGAACTCCCTATTATGTTGATGCTGTTATTGCTCCTTTAATGGGAGCTAATGGAAAGCCAAGAAAGTATCTTGGGGTTCGTTACGATATCACTGAAGCAGAGGTTGAACGACAAAATTCTCGTGGAATTATTGGGGCGATAGATACTTCATTTGCATTTATTGAGTTTGATATTTCTGGAAATGTGATTAATGCCAATGAAAATTTTTTAATCACGATGGGATATAAAAAAGAAGAGATAGCTGGTAAGCATCACCGTATATTTTGCGAAGCTACCTTAACGCATTCACCGGAATATACTCAATTTTGGATTGATCTAAAAGAAGGTAAAAGCCAAAATAATATTTTCAAAAGAATTAATAAAGAAGGAAAAGAAGTCTTTCTGCAAGCTGTTTATGCACCAGTCTTTGATGAAATGCATCGAGTAACTAAGATTATAAAAATAGCGACAAATATTACTGGTGAAAAGATGAAGCAAGACGCCATCAGTAAGTCGCAAGCAGTTATTGAGTTTAATTTAGAAGGGATCATATTAAATGCCAACGATAATTTTTTAAAAACTGTTGGCTACAGTCTCGATGAAATCAAAGGAAAACATCACCGAATGTTCTGTGATGATTCTTATACTGCCAGTCCAGCTTATAAAGAATTTTGGAATAAGTTAGGTAGAGGAGAAGCAGAAAATGGTCGATTCAAACGAGTTGGGAAGGGTGGTAAAATTATTTGGTTACAAGCAACTTATAATCCTAGTTTTGACCAATTCGGTAAACCTTGTGGAGTGACTAAATTTGGTGGTGATATCTCAATTCAAGTAGAAGTTGAAGAAACAGTTATGAGACTTTCTAATGAGTTCTCTACAAGCACAAAAGAAATTTCTGAAAAAGCGATCGGTGTTGCTAGAGGAGCTCAATCTCTGGGGGCAACTACTGAAGAAATGAATGCTTCTATTGAAGAATTAACAGCTTCAATCAACTCTATTGCTCAAAACTCTAAAAATACAGATGTTGTCGCTAAGGCAACTCATCACGAAGCTGAGGCCGGTTCAAAGGCAATCACTAAAGCGATAGAAGCGATGGAATTAATCAGTAAATCTTCTGAAGATATAAGTGAAATTGTAAAAGTTATTAGTGAAATTGCAAGTCAAACAAACCTGCTTGCTTTTAATGCTGCTATCGAAGCGGCCAGAGCTGGGGAACATGGGTTAGGCTTTTCAGTTGTTGCGGATGAAGTAAGAAAACTTGCTGAGCGGTCTTCTCAAGCGACAAAAGAAATTTCAAAATTAATAAATGAATCTGTTAAGAGAGTTGCTCAGGGAAGTGAAATTTCTAAACAAGCTGGGGAAGCATTTGAAAAAATCGTTACAGGTGTAATTAAAACGACACAGGCAATTGCAGAAGTTTCGTGTGCAGCAGATGAGCAATTAGTTGCCGCAAAAGAAATTAGTTCTGCCATTCAACAGGTTGCTGAGGAAACTGAGAAATCTGCTTCAGCATCGGAATCAATTGCAAATGGTACTAAGGATTTAACCAAAGGGGCTGAAGAATTGAAACTTACTGTGGCAAAATTTAAAGCTTAAAAATCCGAGGAAAAAATGAATCTTGTCGAGCTCGTAGAATTAGAAGGACCTTCATTAGAAAAAATACTTTCATTAGTTCATAAACTAACGGGTATCTCTATGGGGGCAAATAAAAAGACCCTTATTCAAGGACGTTTACGACCTAGAATAAGAAAGCTTGGATTAGATAGTTATGACAAATATCTTGATTTTTTAAATTCTAATAAGGAAGAAGTTCAAGAGTTTATAAATCTTATAACTACTAATGAAACTTCATTTTTTAGAACTCAAAGAGTTTGGGATTTTTTTAATAATCAATTTCTTCCAGAATGGTTTGCTGAAAACCCTAAGAAAACACTTAAAATTTGGTCTGGAGCATCCTCAACAGGTGAAGAAGTTTATACGATAGGTATCTGTTGTGAAGAATTTAGATTAAAAAATCCAAGTTTTAATTATCAAATCTATGGATCTGATATTTCGTCTGAAGTGGTTGCAATTGCAAACAAGGCAGAATATTCGGGTCGATCAATCGAAGTATTCAAAACGACACTTCGACCATTATTCGATAAATATATGCAATCAAGCAACGAAGTTTTTAAAGTGAGTATGGAAATTAAATCTAGAATTCGCTTTGGTTTGCACAATCTCTTTTTTTTACCTAAAGAAAGAAATTATTACGACATCGTTTTCCTAAGAAATGTTTTAATTTATTTTGAACCAGAAGATATCGAAAAAGTTTTGGCAAATATAAGCGTGGGATTAATCGCTAATGGCATCCTTGTTATTGGAGAATCAGAATCTCTTTCTAGTCTAAAGACATCATTTAAATATAAAGTTCCACTAGTCTATGAAAAAATTGAGAGTAATCTTGGGAAATGAGAACGATATTCATGTCAAAATTGGTGAAGTTAAAGTAGGTCATCATGGCGATATTTTAAAAGCGACTCTAGGCTCTTGTGTCGGAATTGCCTTTATCTGGAGACGCAAAGGAATATTTGGACTAGCTCATTGCCTGCTTCCAGATGCGCATGAAACGAATTTTATTATTAGCGCTAAATACGTTAGCCAAGCTGTTCCTTCTTTAATGGTTTTACTAAAAATAAAAACTGATGACATTAAAGATATTGAAGTTTTTTACGCAGGCGGCGGGAATATGATGTCTCAACTTTCAAGAAGAAATGTAGATCATGTTGGATTGTTGAATATTGCAGCTGCAAAGAAATATTTAACCGAGCAAGGTTTTAAATTTAAAGAATTGGATGTCGGTGGAGAAGTGGGGAGACAAATTATTGTCGACTGTACCTCCGGAGATGTAACTGTAAATAGATTTGAAAAGACCATGTAATGAGTAATTGATTTTTTAAGGAATTGGTATGGAAAATCTTGAAGTAGATAAAATAAAATTAATAAAAAAAGACGAAATTTTTGGTTCATTTTATATTGGCGAGATGGAAGTTGCAATTAATGTTAGAGCAATACATGAAGTTGTTAATCTTCCAGAAAAAATAATTAAAATGCCTCTTGCCCCAGAATATCTTTTAGGGGTGTTTAATTTACGAGGTCTCATCATTCCCATAATTAATCTAAAACTTCTGCTAAAACTTGAGGATTTTGCAATTTCAGCAAATCAAAAAATTGCAATAATTGACCATGAAGGAGCAAAAGTCGGACTTATATTCGACTCTACAAGTGAAATTATTAGAGCGAATCAAGAAGTTTTAAATGAATTTAAATATCCTGGGGAAAATGGACATAATATAATTTCGGGGGCAATTAAATTAGACTCAGGGAATAGAATATTGCAGATAATAGATCCATTTGCATTATTATCTATCGAAAATATCCCGCAAATTATTGCTCAACAAAGTAAAAATAATAAAAATGGTAAATTTTCATTACATCAATTAGGTAATCGAAAAAAATGTATCTCATTTTCAATCAATGATATTTTAATGGGCTTTGAAATTTCAGGCATTCACGAAATAATAAAAGTTCCAGAAATTCATCAGTCTCCAATTCAAAATGATCTTTGCCTAGGTGTGGTTAACTTAAGAGGACAAACTGTTCCCGTAATAGACTTATCTCTTTTGTTGGGAGCATCTCGATCGCAAGATATTACCGGAGAGGAAAAACGAATCATTGTTTTAAAAATTGAAAAAGAATTGTTTGGGCTTCTCGTTGAATCAGTTGAGAGTATAAACACTTATGACGTAGATGATGTCATGGCAATTCCTTTGTTAAGTAAAACTCGCTCTCAAATGTTTCTTGGCTGCATTTCTATTGAAGGGATGGGAGATATTATTTTATTAGATTACAATGAAGTTCTTTCAAATAATGAGATCGGAGAAATTACTCAAGGCCACAGTAAATTCTATAACAGCAATTCTCAATTAGAATCACAACTATCTAAAAATAAATTAAATCGTCAAGCTTATATCTCATTTAAATTGGAACATTTATTTGGTGTTTCGATTAAAGATATTTGTGAAATTATCAATTATTCAGATGAAATTGTATCTGCTCCTGGTATGCCTTCTTTTGTAAAAGGAGTTTTAAACCTCCGTGGAAAATTGCTTACAGTTATCGATACTAGACAGCTCTATGCAATGGGAGATTCCAAACCAATCGATGATAAAACAAAAATTTTAATTTTCAATAGTGGAGAAGAGCGTTTTGGACTAATCGTTGATTCGGTAGAAAGCATTATTACAGTCGATGAAGATAAAAAAATGAAAGTTCCCAGCTTAATGGTACAAAGAGTTCAAGATAAATTTGCCAATGATATTAAGGAAATTATCACGTTCAAGCAGGCAGAGGAAAAAGATGGAGTCTTAGTTATATTAAATATGGAGCCTGTAACTTCGAGAATAAAAAATTCTATAGCGGCTTAATAATTTTAATGTTAAATGAGAAAGTTTTAATAGACGTATTTTCCGTTTTGAAAATCTGTTCATTTGTTGAATTTTATTTCTCTAATCTTTAAACTTATGTGTTTAGTATTTGTTTTTCTTGCAGGTATGCAATAATATAATTAAATGCAAACAATTATTTCTTATTTCATTTATATAGTTGCTCGACTCTTCCACGCTACATACCGATATCGTTATCTAAATAATGAATCGTTACAAGAAATCAAACCGAAAAATTTTATTCTTGCAATTTGGCATCAAAATCTTTTTGCAGGAATTTTAGCACAAACTGGTAAGTCGCACGTAGTTATTATTTCCAAATCAAAAGATGCAAGTCCCGTGGCTTTTGTTTGCAATAAACTAGGTCATAAATCAGTTCGTGGAAGTTCAAAAAAACTAGGTTTAGATAAAGGTGGAAAAGTTGCTAAAGATGAAATGATTGAATGTTTAAAAATTGGAATTCCAGGCGCGGTCACTGTTGATGGCCCTAAAGGGCCCGCTTTTCATGTAAAGCCAGGAATTATTGATATGGCCCAAAAAGCCGGCGTAGTGATTGTTCCGTATTCAATTGCTTCAAGTTCATTTTGGGAATTTAAGAGCTGGGATAAATTTCATTTACCTAAACCATTCGCCAAAGTTCTCATAATGTATGGAGATCCGATCGATGTCTCAGACACTAAAGTGGATTTTTCTGATTACCTCATAAAAGTTGAAAACAGTTTAAACAGTCGAACAGATTTAGTAAATGAGCAGCTGAATAATTGGAAAAATTGCTCGCGCACTAACTGGCATCAAGTTTAATTTAAAATCATTGGAGGATTTATGAAATTGATAATCTGGGTAGGATTCAGTCTTTTATTTGGTATTGTATGAAAATTATTATTTTTATTTTTTTATTTTCTTTTTCAGTGTTAGCTCAAGATGATTCATCTGATTTTAACGTGTCTAATTTTAATCAGGAAAAAATTGAATCTATAGAAATTGTTAAAAAAAATCTAGTTCAAACGAAAGCACTTTTAACGGCTAAAGAAGCTGAGGCACTTAAGGAAAAAGATCCCAAAAGAAAATTAATTTTAGAAAGTGAAATAAAAAGTATTAGCAAGCGCTTTGATAAATTAATACTTAGTCTAATAGCAGCTATTACTAATATAAAAATGGATGAGATTCAAAATTTAGCTTCTGCTAAAAGAGATTATTTGCAGGAGGTGCAAGATCTTTTGGGGCCGGCATTTGATACTATTCAAAGAATAAGTGAAAGACCTAGAAAGATTGAAGCTCTTAGGAAAGAATTACAGATCTATAATCAAAAGTTAGCAATAACTCAGGCTGCTCTAGATAATATTGCTGTTGTAGAAACTTCAAAAGATTTTAAAGCACTTCTTCCTGAAATAAAAGAATTTTTAGAAGATGCTTCATATAACGTTTTTGATCTGAATCAAGAGTTTCAATTGAAGGCTGATCGACTAAATCGAGAGCTTGCGGTGCTTACAAAAGATGACAAAAGTTTATTTCAAGCTTTTACTGATTTGTTTAAACAATTTATTTCTCAGAGGGGAAAGCATTTAGGTGTAGCTTTTCTTATTTTTATTTTAGTTGCTTGGACACTGACTATCTTAAAAAATAAAATAATTTTACAATACATTAAAAAAAGAACAATCGCATGGGTATTTAAACCCATAAGCGCTCTCTACGGATTATTTACTTTTGTCTTAGCACTCTCATTATCAGTCTTAAGTCTATACCTGATGGGAGATTGGGTATTGTTTACACTTACGATACTTTTTTTAAGTGCACTTTTGTGGGGATCAAAAAATTATTTGCATAAGTACTTGGCTCAAGGGCGACTCATTCTTAATCTTGGAACGATAAAAGAAGGTGAGTTGGTCATCTTTAGGGAAATTCCTTGGCGAGTTAAAACCATTAATTTCGTAACTATCTTCGAAAATGATTTCTTAGACTCATCGATAATACGAATTGAGATTTCACAAATTTTTCAGATGCATTCTCGGGCCATCCTTCCAAATGAGCAATGGTTTCCTTCAAGAACAAATGATTGGGTCCAATTATCAGACGGTACTTTTGGGCAAATAAAGTTGCAAACAGTGGAACAAGTTGTTATCGAATTAAAAAATGCTGAAAGAAGATACTTCACTACTCAAGATTATTTAAATTTAAGACCCACGAATTTATCTCATGGATATACACTTGATTTAATTTGGGGCTTAGATTTTGAGGATAGGGATCAATTATTATCGATAATTATTCCAAAGTTTAATTTAAGTCTATCTGAAAAATTAAAGCTTCAGACCATTCCAGTTGAGCGCTTCTCAATAGATTTTCATAGCGCTGGGGCAAGCAGCCTCAATCTTTATTTAGAAGTTCTTATTTCAGGTGATAATGCTGCTAGTAAATTAGATTTGCAGCGAGTTCTAAACCGGCTAATGTTTGAGATTTCTATTGAAGAGAAGTTAAATCTTCCTTTCAATCAGCTTGTCGTTCACGGGCTAAAATCTTAATTACCTCAAACCTGACTCACTTATTTGGCATCTTTTAACGAGCTCTCTAAGTGGTAGACATCTAACTTCAGCGAGTTAAAAAAAACTAAATTTTTTAACTCGAAGTTATTGCTTATTTCAGCGATTTTCAGAGATATTGTTTAGCTGCTTGAGCTTTATAATTAGACAATGAAAACAATTACAAATTATTTTATTTCTAGTAGTGAAAAAGAAATATTTATTAGTGTCACAATATTTTCGATTTTTTTAATTGGAATGTGCTCAATCTTTAATGGCAATTCACAGAAGTTTAATTCTGTTAAAATAGACAATTTTTTACATGATCAATATGGAAGTTTTGATCAAGTACATGTCTCAAATACACCCCGTACTATTTCTAAAATGATTTCAGTCTTAAAACCAGGCTTTAGATCAGTAGAAAGAAATGATGTGGCCTTAAAAATTCATAAAGCATTATTGAAGTATAATATAGAGCCTCAAATTATAGTCGCCATTATAGATACAGAAAGTAATTTTAATCATGAAATGGTTTCAGAGACAGGTGATTTATCGATGGCCCAATTGAATGTTGATATATGGAATAAAGAATTTGAGCGAATGAAATTATCACCGATTGAGACTGACAAACTCCTAGAGGATAAAGCATATTCTCTAGAAGTAATGGCGCAAATTCTAAATATTTTGAAAATGAGATATGCTAAAGTAGATCGTAGATGGTATGCAAGATATCATTCTAAAACTAAAAAACACAAAAGTATTTATTTGGCAAAAGTAAGTGCTCGATTGAATTTGTTAGAAAAAAATCAAGTAAGGAATTAAGATTTTTTATCGCGTTCTTTCAAGATAATTCCAACAGATGTAAGAGTTCGGGATCAAATTGTATTACCTTCTTTGTATTCAGGAAGCTTTTTAAATTTTGTTTTTAAGAAATAGGCTGAATTTAATCAGCCTTTCATCAGTATATAATCATTAATTATTGTAATTTCTTCCAAAGGTAAGAAAATTCTAAAGAACTTCTTAAAATACCTTGTTCTATATTTGCCACTCCTCCGTGACCTCCTTCAGTATTTTCAAAATAAAAAAGTGGGTAACCGAGCTCGCGCATTTTAGCTACCATTTTTCTAGCATGAGCGGGGTGAACGCGGTCATCTTTAGTGCTCGTAGTGAAAAAAACTTCTGGGTAATGCGTGTCTGCTTTTATATTTTGGTAAGGTGAGTATTTTAAAATATATTCTTGCTCGCTAGCAACATCAGGATTGCCATACTCATCCATCCAACTTGCCCCTGCGAGAAGTTTATTGTAGCGGAGCATGTCTAATAAAGGTACGCCACACAGAACAGCGTTGAATAAATCTGGTCGTTGGATAAATGCCCCGCCGACCAAAAGCCCGCCATTTGATCCACCTTGGATTCCTAAGTGATGTGGAGTTGTGATTTTTTCTTTAATTAAAGCTTCTGCAACTGAGATAAAGTCATCGAAGACACGTTGGTGATTTTCTTTCACGGCAGCTTGGTGCCATGCTGGACCAAATTCGCCGCCACCTCTGATGTTTGCGAGGACATAAACGCCGCCTTTTTCTAGCCAAACTTTACCAAGTGTATTTAAGTAGTATGGTTGCATTGAAACCTCAAAGCCACCATATCCATAAAGAAGAGTTGGGTTCAGTGCATTTAAAGGCATATCTTTTTTATGGATGATAAAATAAGGAATGATGGTTCCATCTTTACTCGTCGAAAATTTTTGTTCACTTACTAAATCTGAACTAATAAATCGCGATGGAGAATTTTTAATTTTCTCCATTTTTTTTGTTGGAGTTTTGGCGCTGCCAATAAAAAGTGAAGTAGGTGTAATAAAATCGCTATAAGTGGCAAGGAAAGTGTCATGTTCAAGTTCAGCAGATTCAATTGAAGCAATACCATTATTACCTAAATCAATATTTTCCATGCTCCAGATGCCGGGGCTTTTCAAAGTCATACTGACAATTTTACCTTGGATATTATCGATGAGGTCTAAAAGTAAATGATTTTTAGTTGTTACTAAGTTTTGCAAAAATCTTTTTTTAGTAGGTTCAAAAAGCAATTCCAAATGATTCAGGGAACTTTTTGATTCACTCAAAAATTTAAACGGTAGGGCCACAAGGCTTCCTGTCTTAAAATTTTTAGCGTCAGTTTTTAGCTCAGATCTTAAAGTAAAGAGAAGGTAGTCTTTGTGAATTCCATTAAATATAGCATCATTAGGAGTTGGAATATGGATTTTCTTTGTTCCATCTAAATACCACCCTTCACTTTCATAAAAAGAAATTCCTCTGCGAAAAAAACGATAAGTTTTTTTGGGAGTTATTTCTACATATGCATTAGCAGAAAGATCTTTTTTTTCAACTTGAAAAACAAGTTTAGCTTCTTTTAATTTTTCACGCCGATGCCAAAGAGATATGGTGCGTGGGTAACCTGAATCTGTAAGAGAACCTGGTCCTGAATCTTGCCCCACATAAATTGTATTCAAGTTTATCCAGGAGACATTTGTTTTTGCTTCAGGAATATTAAAACCATTTTTAATAAAAGATTTGGTAAGCATGTCGAATTCACGAATGACTGTTGCATCTTTTCCTCCTCGTGAAAAATGAATAAGGCATCTTGTATATTGCGGAGGTAAGCATTCAGCTCCTTTCCAGACCCAGTTTTCGTTTTCATCTTTGGCAAGGGTATCGAGGTCTATCACAATTTGCCATTTTGGTTTATTTGTTTTGTAGCTAGCTAAAGTCGTTTTTCTCCAAAGTCCACGTGGATTTTTTTGATCGCGCCAAAAATTAAAAAGCTCTTTGTTCATTAGGTTGACCCAAGGAACACGGTCTTCTGCTAACGCTATTTTACGAATGTCAGCTTCAAGCTCTTTATAGTGGGAATTATTTTTTAATACTGCAAAAGTTTTATCATTTTCATTTTTTACAAAATCTAAAGATTTTGTGCTTTCTATTTCTTCGAGCCACAGATAATTATCTACGGAAGATTTAATCCCCGAAACATTATTTTTGTTAGAAGAGCATGAAAGTAAAAATAAAAAACAAAGAAAAAAGCATAGCTTTAACATATATTCCTCACAAAATTTTAGTTTTTCAAGAATACACATTAATCGCACTATTGGAAAAAGTTTTTTTGCACCCTTCACTTAGGAAATGCCAATCTTAACTTCTATGACTCAACAAATATGTAGACTTGCAGAAAATCTTTCTAGTACCAAGGAGTTTGATAGGGGCATCGTGTTTTTTATCTTAAGTTTTTGATCTGTTGGGAAAAGCTCCAAGAAAATTTTGAAAATATAACATAAAGTTTTTGATAAAACGATTGTGGTTTAAAATGTCGGACTTTTTCTCTTCTGTGGGATACGGTTTTCTTGGCACATGGATGCAACAATTTGTCTATTCATGGTTGATTCTTTCCCATCGTCATTCTTCTTTTTAAGGGGATTTTTGCAAAAATTGCTCAATTTTCTATTTTAAAATTTAGTCAAAAAAGTTTGAGGAAATAAAAAATGAAAAAATTTGGCATAAAAAAAATTACTTCATTTTGGGAAACGCCAATCGCCGATTTAATGAAGCAAATGTCTACCACCACAAATGGCCTAAGTACCAAAGAAGCAGAAAGTCGATTGCTTATTAATGGACAAAATTTAATCCATAGTGAAATAAAAAATCCAATCATATTTCAATTTTTAGCGAAATTTAAAAATCCTTTAACTATCATTTTAATTATCGCCAGTCTGCTTTCTGCTTTTACTGGCGATGTTCCAAGTTTTTTCATAATCACTACGATTATTTTTATAAGTGTATCTCTAGATTTTATTCAAGAGTATAGAGCAGGTGTTGCTGCTGAGGGCTTGCGCGATTCAGTCTCAGTAAGTGTTCAAGTTTTGCGTGATGGAATTATAAAAGAAATTCCATTCGCCAATTTAGTAACAGGTGATATTGCACTTCTTGGAGCAGGAGATTTAGTCCCATGCGATGGCAGAGTTCTTGAGGCAAAAGATTTTTTCGTAGACCAAGCCCTTCTAACTGGTGAAGCTTATCCGATAGAAAAAAAATCTTACGAATTAAGCGAAGCTTCAGATGTTCTATCTGCTGACAATACTGTCTTGTTGGGAACTTCTGTTATAAGTGGATCAGCAAAAGTACTTATGTGCCGGACTGGACAAAATACAAGCCTAGGCGAGATTGCAGATTCATTATTGGCCAAGGCTCCACCAACTGATTTTGAAATAGGAATTCAAAGTTTTGGAGTTCTTATTATGAGAATGACAATTTTTCTTGTTCTCTTTGTTTTATTAGTGAATACATTTTTTCATCGCTCATGGCTTGAGTCCTTTTTATTTGCCATTGCCTTAGCTGTTGGGCTCACCCCTGAACTTCTTCCGATGATAGTTTCTGTGACACTTTCAAAAGGAGCGATTCGAATGGCGGCCAATAAAGTTATTGTAAAACGATTGGCCTCTATTCATAACCTCGGAAGCATGGACGTCTTTTGTACGGACAAAACGGGGACCTTAACAGAAGCTCGGATTCGACTTGAACGCCATCTAAATCCACAGGGAATTGAAAGTGAGCGAGTCATTGAATATGCATACTATAATAGTTTTTTCGAAACGGGGCTCAAGAGTCCACTTGATGATGCTATTCTTGAACATACCCAAATAGATGTTAGTGGTTGGCAAAAAATAGATGAAGTCCCTTTCGATTTTGAAAGGCGACGAGTCTCTGTTCTTTTAGAAAAAGGCAGTGAACGCTTACTTATTGTTAAAGGTGCACCAGAAGATATTTTACGTTTATCAAGTCATTTTGAATCAAATGATGGACAAACAATGGCAGATTTAAATAGCGATTCACTTATTTCAATTTATAAACTTTTCGATGAAATTAGTAAGGAAGGCTTTCGAGTTTTAGGAATTGCTTATAAGAAAGTAGCCAGAGAGCTTAATCACGCCGTTGTAAGTGATGAATCTGAATTGGTATTTGCTGGCTTTGCAGGATTTTTAGATCCTCCTAAGGCAAGCGCACGCCTTGCTCTTGAAAAGCTCACCAAGGACAATGTTGCAGTTAAAATTATCACGGGTGATAACGAATTAGTAACTCAGCATATTTGTAATGAACTTGGATTCATTGTAAGGGGAGTTCTAACTGGCACAAAAGTTCAAGAATTGGATGACCTCACACTTGCCGCACTCGTTGAAGAAACAAATCTTTTTTGTCGGATGAACCCAACTCAAAAAAACAGAATTATTTTGGCCTTAAAAAAACGAGGTCATGTCGTCGGCTATCTTGGAGATGGCATTAACGATGCTCCCTCTCTTCATTCAGCAGATGTAGGAATTTCTGTTGATAGTGCGGTTAATGTGGCAAAGGCCGCTGCTGATATGATTCTTCTTGAGCACGACTTAGGCGTTTTGCATGCAGGCGTCTTAGAAGGGAGACGAACTTTTGGCAACATTATGAAATATATTATGATGGGTACGAGTTCAAATTTTGGAAACATGTTTAGCATGGCCGGAGCCTCTTTGTTTCTTCCTTTTCTTCCGATGCTCCCAGTTCAAATCTTACTCAATAATTTACTCTACGATGTTTCTGAATTACCAATTCCCCTTGATCGCGTTGACAATGATTTTTTAAGTAAGCCCCGCCATTGGGATATGAAATTTATTCGAAACTTCATGCTTATCATTGGACCGATTAGTTCAATTTTTGATTTTTTAACTTTTTATATAATGTTGACTCTTTTTCATGCGAGTGAAGCACTTTTTCATACGGGGTGGTTTATTGAATCTATGGCATCGCAAGTTTTAGTTATTTTTATTATCCGCACTCGAGGAAATCCTTTTAAAAGTCATCCAAATCCATGGTTAATTGTCTGTTCAATTTTGGTTGTTGTTCTGGCAACATTGTTACCATTTACACCATTAGGAGTGCGTTTAGGTTTTGTTGCTCCACCATCTCATTTTTTTCTTATTTTAATTTTTATGCTGATCATTTACTTATTAACAGTAGAGGGGATGAAGCAGTGGTTTTATAAAAGATTTAGTTCGCTATGATAACAGTTTTTCAATCATCAGTTTTGCTTTGGGGAATTGAGTTAACAGTTGCTCCTTATTCCCCATTTCGAAATCTTTGAAATGAAAAGCAGGTGCAACAGTGCAGCCCATAAACGCAAATTCAGATTCATTCGGAAGATGTAATTCTATCGAAAAAGCTTATCCAGCGATTCCAGATTCATTTGTTGCACGCGTATCTGAAGGGATATTGAACAGGCCCTATAGTGCCAGGGCATTATTTGATACTTATCATCGCTATGATGATAATTCGATATCTTACGATGTGCATTTAGATCCTTTGGAGATGATACGTTATTTCGAAAATAACAAAGAAAAATATAGCTTGGATTATATTATCAATTTTAATTTTGGAAAAAATTTAATATTAGATTATGCAGCCTCAATTAATCTAAATATTGATAAACTGCTTTTATCAGCCGTCGATAATATTTCAAACAATCACAATGTTGCTCATCAAGATAAGTTGAACTCTGATGTGGTTGCATATTTACAAGATCCATATTTATTTAATTGGAATGATACTTCTATGATTTATTTACCAAATACTGAAGTGGATTTTTCAGGAAACGGAGGAACTAAGATT
Source organism: Bacteriovoracaceae bacterium (assembly GCA_947446575.1). GTDB lineage: Bacteria > Bdellovibrionota > Bacteriovoracia > Bacteriovoracales > Bacteriovoracaceae > Bacteriovorax. The sequence goes on from CANFHC010000009.1 coordinate 133,693, forward strand.
GAAAATGCTTCTGGGGAAGGATTAAATATTTCAAGTTTCGGTGGAGTTTCTAAAAACATTTTCATCGATCAAGTCGATAGTCAATTAAATCGTAATTACTTATCTTTGCTGACCTATGACCATAGCAATGATCCAAACTTAGATGTAGAGTTCGTTGTTGATGATTATCAATTTATTTCATATACCCAACCTCCATTTTTCACATTTAAAAATAATGATGTTACATCAGTCGTTATTCAGGGCTACCACCACAATTTTTACGATGATATCATTAGGTTAAATATAACCAACAAAGGGTTGAATGATGTAAAAATGAATGTAAAAATACAATCACTTTGCAAGTCAATTTTACCGCCAACAAGTGATGGTAAGCTTGTACTGACATGCCCAACAGGCGACTGTTCAGGTACACACCCCATATTAATACTCGCGAAGGATAACGAATACTCTTCGGCTTACATGTGGGATGACGCGTGGAATACAGGGCGATTTGATCTTCGAGGTATTAACACTTATACAGCATCTTTATCTAATAAGTCTAAACTTTTACTTTGTCAGTCAAAAATAGGCGCAGAAGGAATTGTAGACTTTAATCCTCAATTTGTGCCATATCCCTAATACAAAATGTTAGATAAGATAGTATGAATTAATATTGAATCTAAGGGGATGTTTGATGTTAAAGATTATTTTTTTTACTTTTCTCACAATCTTATTTTTTCAAAAATCTTCAGCATGTGAGGTTGACTTGAAGAAAATAGAAATGCTGGAAAATGATCCGACACGAGCAATCGTCGTTTTGTCTGGTACGATTGTAGGAGATCGTTTTAATACAATTTTTAAATTCAGAGTTAATGAAAAAGATAAAATCTTATATATCAGTTCAACCCCATGCTTTCGACCAAGAGTTGTAGAGAATACTTCATATCTTTTTCTATCAGAAAAAAACCTAAATCAGCTTTCAGTTACAAATATTCGTGTAACGAGTGGTATATTTATAAATTTAAAAGATGCGAGAGTAGATATAGATAAATTATCTATGAAAAATGAGATTATAGAAGGAGAACCAAACTTTCTATGGAAGTATTGCCAAGAAGACAAAGAATGTGTTCAGACGAAAAATGTTTGCACTGATACTGTAAGCGTGAATGAAAAATATAAGTCTAATTACGATGCTTATGTGAAAAACTTTAAAGCTGAAAAAGATTGTAAATCATTGATCAGTAATAAGATTAAAAACAAATGTGTAAATTATTTTTGTGAATAAGGAAAGAACACTTACTAAAAGGTTTTGAATAAAATAAAAAAATAAAGGACGTAAATACTTTTAAAATTTGACCTGACCCCAAAAATCTAGTCCAAGACTTATGCTACAATTCCTCTTTAAGAAGGAGGAACTATGCCCAGGATTAAGCACTCGATGGAGCAAATCATCGGAAAACTTCGAAAAGCAGAAATTCTTTTTGCTGAAGGAAAATCAATTGATGATGTCGCAAAACTACTTCAAGTAACCAAGCACACCTATTATCGCTGGAAAAAAGAATACGGTGGAATGCATTCAGAGCAAGCTCGACGTTTAAAAGATCTTGAAAAAGAAAATGCCAGACTAAAAAAGATAGTTGCTGATCTATCTTTAGATAACGTTATTTTAAAGGAAGTGAACAAGGGAAACTTTTAAGCGCTGAGAGAAAGCGAAAGGCCGTTGATTTAGTCCTAAGTAAATTTGATGTTTCAGAACGAAAAGCTTGCTTAGTGATAGGAATCCATCGGGCCACTCAGCGCTATGAAAAAATTAAGAGTGATGATGAAGAAATTATCCGCGAGAGAATTGTCACACTTGCGAGTAAATTTGGTCGCTATGGATATCGAAGAATAACGGCCCTTCTTCGCAGTGAAGGTTGGTGTATTAACCACAAACGTGTACAGAGAATTTGGCGACTAGAAGGTTTAAAAGTCCCTCAAAAGCAACCAAAACGTGGACGTTTATTTTTGAATAATGGATCGACGATAAGGCATAGGCCAATTTATAAGAATCACGTTTGGTCTTATGATTTTGTGATGGATCGAACACACGATGGAAGGGCTTTTAAAACTCTAAATATAATAGATGAATACAGTCGAGAATGTATGGCGATAAGAGTGAAGAGAAAGATGAACTCCTTTGATGTGCTTGAAACATTGGCTGATTTATTTCTAGCACATGGAGCACCTGCTTTTATACGCTCAGATAATGGCCCTGAGTTTATAGCGAAACAGTTGCGAGCTTGGCTTTACAAACTCGACGTGAAAACGCTCTATATCGAACCAGGAAGCCCTTGGGAAAATGGTTACTGTGAATCTTTTAATGGAAAACTTAGAGATGAACTTTTGAATGGAGAAATTTTTTATACTTTGAATGAAGCTAAAGTCGTCATTGAAAACTGGCGAAGAGATTATAACCAATACCGACCTCATAGTTCGTTAGGATACAGACCGCCAACCCCGGTAACAGTTCTTCCGAGATATGAGTTAAGTGAGAAAACGGAATTGTTGCATGGATAGTGGACTAAACGATGGGGTCAGGCCAAAACTATATTCCTTTTGGTTTTTCGGGTGGAATTTATGACTCTGAAACAAAATTGGTTCGTTTTGGTGTGCGAGACTATAATTCAGAGACTGGGCGGTGGACGAGCAAGGACCCAATTCGCTTTAAGGCTGGAGATTCAAATCTATACGGATATGTACTTCAAGATCCAGTTAACTTTATTGATCCTGTTGGTAAATCGGCATCATTACCATCAGAAACGGCTCCAGGGAATGGATACGTTGATATTGGTGGAACCATAGGTTTCGGATTCATTGGAAATGCTGGCCTTCAACACGGCGGTGGAGTGACATGTTTTTATGCAGGGGTTGGCGTTGGAACTACTGGTGGATACGTAAACTATACTCCTTCCGGATCACCAAGCTCGGGAGCTTCTGGATGCTTATCTGGAGGTGCAGGTCTTGGAGGATCTGTATCCGCAGGAGATGGTGGAATATCTTTTGGTGGAGGGGTGAGCACTCCTGGAATTTCATTAACTGTAACTGGGACTCTAATATGCTTTTAATTATGTCCGTTATATTTATTCTTTTTGGAGTGTTTGTTATAATAAGGCCTCAGCCTGCAGCTGAATGGTGCATCTCATATCAGAAAAATTTATATGCATTTTTAATACGGCATCGAAAAAAACTGTTTTTACTTTTCCGTTTATACGGAATACTTTTAATTTTCATTGGAGTTTTTTTCTTTTTCAAGTTCAAAAATCCTTTTTAATGGTCTGCTTGTAAAAACGTCTCTTGATAATATTGTTGAAGAATCGCAAGACTAGTTAATGGAGTAGTTACGAACCAATATGCTTACAATCCAGATGGCCAATTGGTCGGTGAGCTAGATTCGCAAGGAAACCTGATTAAAACTTTCATTTATGCGAGCAAGTCTCATGTTCCAGATTATTTTGTTGATTCTAATAATAATCGTTTTAAGCTGATAGTAGATCAATTGGGATCTGTGAGATTTGTTGTCAATGCAACAACTGGCGAAATGAAAGAAAAAATGCTTCACGATGAATTTGGAAAAGTTCTGATAGATACAAATCCGAACTTTATTCCATTTGGTTTTGCCGGTGGAATTTACGACACAGAAACAAAATTGGTTCGTTTTGGTGCCCGCGACTATAATTCAGAGATTGGGCGGTGGACTTCGAAAGATCCGATTCGGTTTGATGCGAAGGATACGAATATTTACGGTTATGTTTTTCAAGATCCTGTAAACTATATTGACCCAAATGGTAAGGAGGGAAGTTGGATTGCTGCAGGAATTTGTAAGATAACTAGTGGGCGTTGCTGTAAGGCGACAGCTTCAGAAGCTATTAAATGTGCAACAACTGATCCTGATCCAGTTGATCCTCTACCAACCTCTCCAAAAACACCTAGCAATCAGTGCGGTGGAAATTCATCTGGAGGAAGTTTCGGAGGGATTGGGCTATGATGAATTTTTATTTTATTAAAACTAATAAGCTTATAAAAAGTTTATCTCGCGATACTTTAAGCGATAGATCTTTTTGTATGTATTTAAGCTATCTCATAATCTTATTCATTTTATATTATTTTCTGCCAACAAGTTTACAGCTTGTTCCAAATGAAAAAGTAAAGAGATTATCGAGTATCACTATTTTTAGCGAAATATTTATTATTCTTATTTTTTCATTCATGATTTATGATAAAGCTAATATGAAAGATATCTGGTCATACATAAAGACTTATATTGCAATATATTCGACTGAATTTTTTAGTTTTGCCTTAATTAAAATTATTTTTACATTCATTGTTCTCTATTTATTTATTAAATTAAACATTCAATCAGAAGTTGGTTTTGAAAAATCTCATTATTTAAATCTTTCAAGCGAACTCATCTGTGTTTTAGGAGGCGAACTATTTGTCCAAATCATTATGATTTTGAGATTTAATCAATTAAAGAAAATAAGGAACCATCTTGAAGTGTGAAATAGCCAAAAATTTCAAAGAATTTTCGAAATTCATGTTGGCATTTAAAATTGATAATGCCTCTTTAATTTATTTCATTATTCATTATTTAATATTTACTTTCCTAATGGTGAAAGTAATAAAAAAGTCTAAAATAGCACAGTAAAGAAGAATGTCATAAGTTACAGGAAAATGGCCACAACGATATTGCGACTTTTAAACATTGAATATATCTAATTCAAATTATCAAATTTCAATTTGTCATTATGCTTTTGATTTTCCGGCAAGTTTAAGTTTTTTTGACTTATCCACTGCGTACCTAGGATAGCCAGTGAAAACTCTGTATCGCTTCCACGATATTCGTCACAGCTTTGCCAGTCACTTTATGATGAACGGTGGAAATATTTATGACCTTCAAAAAATATTGGGCCACACGAGTCTAGAGATGACTCAAAGATATGCTCATCTCGCTCCAGAGCATTTAGTTCTGGCCGCAAATATTGTGAGATTTGGTGAAAAGCATTTAAGTGATGAGCACAGAAGAAATTTAGCAGTTGTTTAAAATTATTTTGAGGAGGCATTTAAATTTGCCCCCTCATTTCTAATTGATCTAAAAAAACAGGGCCAAGTCATTTTAAAAATATTTTTTGATTGATAATAGTGTGAAGAGAAATTGCTAATCACCCGAAAAAAGACAAAAAAAGCCTCTAATTTCTTAGAGGCTTTTTAACTCAAAAAGTGGTGCCCAGGGACGGAATCGCAAAGCCCAAATTTCCTCTAAGGAACTATACTCTTAAAAATATTAATTTTGCCAATGAAAAAGTACTAAAAACTACCAATTGAAGCTCTCTTGTTTTGTCGTCCATTCTTGTCTTTATTTGCCTTTATTTGGGTGAAAGGGGGCCAAAACAGGGCCAAGTTTTGACTGCGTTTCAATCGAGGAGATTGTGATGCATCTTGATCTTGGAAGTATGTTGGATTCTACTGCCCAAAATAATCATCACTTTTTCAAAAATATTTAAGTCATAAAATTTTACCAATAATTTCAGCGTTCTCATAATATTAGATATTTGACAGTCTGAATTCATCAAGAAAACTTTATATTAAGCCTAAACAAGATTCTACCGTAAACTTATTCAAGTTATTTTACTTAAATATTAAATAAGGATTAATCATGCTGAGCTTTAGAGCTTTCATAGGTTTGCTTGTACTTCTTATTTCTTTAACCGGCCAAGCTTTTGAGTTTCTATGTCCAGTTCCCGCTAATCTTCAAAATCTTTCGTGTGAAGGCGCTGTAAGAGTTAAATCTCTAAGTGATCTTCTAGTCTATAGATCAGACAGAGGATTAAAGAATGGAAAGCTTAAAAACCTAATAATCGATTTTCCTGTAACTTCATCATCTCTATCAATCTCGACTCCTTGTCAGATCACAGTTGCTAAAAATAATGCAATAAATATCAACGGATCACTTTGTCTGCATGGAGATAGAGGAGTTGTTCTTGAAGAGTCAATTAATCTTCATTCTCAAAACGCTCGTTTAGAAACTAATGCCGAAGTCATCATTCATAAAAATGCAACTATTGATGCCACTGATTTAGAGCTTATTTCATTAGGGATCGGAGAATTTTCTCACGCACATATTAGAGAAAGCGCTCGTGTTACAGCTACTAA
>CANFHC010000010.1 GCA_947446575.1 Bacteriovoracaceae bacterium
GTTTGGTGATTTTGATCAACCCACACCAGAGGCCACAAGCGCTGGAGTGGGACTTGATGATCTGGATTTGCCTCCAGCTATCCCAATCGTCGAGACTCTTCTAGAAAGTGAAGCAGAACAAGTAGAGAACGATCTTTTTTCAGATTCAGTTGAAGAAACGAATGATGAAATTCTAGAAGATGTCTTAGACAATACACTCTTTGAACTCTCAACTGAAGACAACGAATTTAATTTTCCAAACAATGAAGAATTTGCATTTGCTGAAGAATCAGTTACTGAAGCAGTAACGGCTGAAGAAGGAATTCAAAACGAAACAATAAGTGACTTTCCAGATAATTTTTTAGATGATGAATTCACATCAATGCCCATGACCTCATCCCCTCCTGAAAAATTCGAAGAAGTAAAAAACTTCACCCAAAATTTTTCTTATGGTCAAATCGAAGGAGGAGGCAATCCCCCATTTAGTTTGGTAATTCGAAATTTAAAATTTAAAGAAGAAAAAGAAGATATCATCACTCTCTTAAACGAATTTGGATTGGCCAGTGAAAGCTCAATTGAATCCATTGAAAAAGCACTCGATATGGGCTCGCTACTTATTCCTCAAATTAGTGAGTACAGTGCAATTGTTCTTGCCCATAAGTTCAGAAGATTTGATTGTGATATCGAAATTGGACTCTCTGATGAAATTCACCCTTCAAAATCAGGAGATCAAAATCCAAGAGGATTAGTTAAAAAAGATAGTCTTCGCCAAAATCATTCTGAAAGTTATAAAAAAGACAAAGACGAAACTCCATCTAATGAAATTATTGTCTCAACAACTTCAACTCTTGAGGGCCATATTATTAAAAAATATATCGGTGTTCAAGCTGCTTTTGCTATCGTAGACGAAGAAGAATTAGAGCGCTTAAAGCACGTTCAAGTTCAAAGACGAACCCACTCGCTCATAGAAAATTATGAAACAGAAGAGAGCTTAACTAGCGAGCGTGCCTTTATTGATTATCAAAGCTCATTTGAGCATCTCTTTGTGGATTTAGCTGACCAATTAAAGGCCCGTGCAATGAAAGAAAAGGCTAATGCACTGTTGGGTTTAAACTACCAACTAACGTCTATGCCTTTTCAGAAATCTTCGCAAGGATCATCTTGTTATCAACTTACAGCGAGCGCCACTTTGGCCATTGTTAGACCTGAATAAATTATGAAAAAAGTTAAAACTGTAGTGATTGGTGGTGGAATCGTTGGAGCAGGAATTTTTCGTGACCTTGCACTCCACGGCGTTGAAACAATTTTGATTGAAAAAAAAGATTTCTCTTCTCAGACCAGTGAACGCAGTTCAAAAATGCTCCATGGTGGAATACGTTATTTAGAAAATATGGATTTTGCGCTGGTATTTGAGGCCTTACATGAAAAAAATCTTTGGTTAAAACTCACTCCGCACTTAGCACGCGAAGTACCTTTTTATTTACCAGTTTTTAAAGATGCCAAGCGCCCTTTGTGGATGATTCATATAGGTATGTATCTTTATGATTTTTTATCTAGTTTTAAAAATTCACCTTTTCAAATGAAAAATGCAAGTGAAGTAGAAGCGGCTTTGCCAGATTTAAAAAAAGTTGGTCTTAATGGGGCAGGAGTTTATTACGATGGAGTAATGGACGATGCAAAAATTACTTTGGAAGTCATTTATGATGCTCTAAAAGAAAATTGTGCCTGTGCCATGAACTACACGGAAGTGTTGACGGTCAAAAAACTAAATGGAAAAAATATTCTTAAATGTATAAATACTATAACAAAAGAAATTTTTGAAATCATTGCAGACCAAGTAATTTATGCTTTAGGTCCATTTACAGATCGATTTTTGCAAACGATTTCGATGTATCATTGGGAGCCAATTCTTTTGCCCTCGAAGGGATCACACCTCTGGATTTCGGCCATTGATTTACCCTTACAATCCCCCATTGTAATGACGCCTAAAAATGAAAAAGGTAAAAATGATGATCGAGTAATTTTCGTTATTCCTCATGGTGATCAAGTCTTAGTTGGAACGACCGAAGTGGCCTTTGAAGGTGATTATTTTGATGTAAGACCCTCAGCAAGCGAAATTCAATACCTCCTCGATGCTCTTAATGATTATTTTCCAAATCTTAAATTAGGCGAAGATAAAATTCTCTCAAGCTTTGCCGGCATCAGACCTCTTGTCAGAGATGGCTCGGCTAATGGAAGTGACCGCGGGAAAACCTCGCGGGAACATAAAATTTATCAACCTATGAGTGATACGTACGTTATTGCTGGTGGAAAATACACTACGTTTCGAATTATGGGACAAGATATTACCCGCGATATTTGCCATAAGTATGGACTACCTTACAATGAGCAAAAGTCGGCCCTACCACTTCGGCAAGTATCAACAATCCTCCCATTTGAGTGGACTCTGCCGACTCGAGATGACTTAATACGTATCTGTGAAACCGAAAAACCTAAAACTTTTGAAGACCTAATCAGAAGAAGACTCTCGATTTCCAGTAAAAAAGTATGGAGCCAGAGAGTTCCTGGAAAAGATTTCAATCAATTTTTCTTAGAGCATTTACTATTGCTTAATAAATACATCACAGTAACAGAAGAAGACATTATCAATTGTATATAATCTTTAAAATTAACTTTTTTATGAATCATTAAATCTGTTAAGGCAAATATAGAACCTTAGGCCCTAGATTAAAACCGGTATGACAATCCAAATTGAATACGGGGCCCAGCAATTTTACGAGTAAAAGTTAAGTCAGTTAAACCATCAGTAAGGCTTTCAGTGGCATGATAATAATCAAGAGTTGCTCGAATGCCAAAACCATTAGTTAAAACATATTTCGCACCAACTCCAAGACTAAAGAATGCTTCTGTTCCCTTGAAAGGATTGGTTGTTTCATCAGTCGCAGTTTTAAATGTAATGGTTGATTTAATTGTCCCCATTCCACCACTAAAATTTCCAAAGCCAATAAGTTTACCAACAGAAGCAGCAGTATTATAAAAATGATAACTCGCTCCTCCCCCATACTCTAGCCAGTCTGTGGATATTTTAGTCGTCGAAGTCTCTACACTATCATTTTCTATATTTCTTTTATGAATAAATACATTGAGTGATACGTTCTTTAATAACGAGTTGGAATCGGAAAAGTAACGTTCTAATCCTGCAGAAAAATCAACACTAGAAGACAAAGCTTCTGTTCCACCATTATTATTAGGATTATCAATTGTGCCTGAAAGAGCATTGACATATAAAGTCCCAAAGACTTCCCAATTTTTCAAAGTGACATTCTCAAAGCTTGGAGCTTCTTCCATGCTCACTTCTTTAATATCTTTTTTCTTTGTTTTTTTTTCTTGCTCTAACTTTTTAACGGGTTTTTCATTATCTTCAATTCCCAAACCTTCCAACTCTTTTTGATCAGCATCATTTAAAACAGGTACAGTTGTTTCAACTTCTGCTCCTTCTTTCATACTCATTTTATCACTGCCAGCAGGAATACTTTCTTCTTTTATACTTTTACTAGGATCTTCAGTTATTTTAACAGGAGAAGAGATTTTGAGATTTAAAACTTTTCCATCCGTAATTTCTGCTGGATCAACGACTCTATACAAAGACCAAATAGACCTTGAAGGTGAAACCTTCTCGGCCACGCCGCGAGCTATCACACCAGTCGTAATAAAAAATTTAGCGTGGTCGTTAATGGCCAATCCATCCTCTGCCCCACGATTGATGAGAACTGTTTTTTTACTGTTTGAGACTTTTAAAAAACGAAGAGTAAGTTTTTCATCTATTTCAAGAGCGCGAAGTGCACTCATTGATAAGAGCGTTGTCATAATCAAAAAAGTTTTCAGCATAAAAAGATCATCCTAAAAATAAAAACCCATACCTATTATATATTTTATGTCGGTCATAGAAATTTTTCCATTAATATCATCACTTAAGGAATCAATCACGCTTAACCTTTTCATATCCAAGGTCACACCAGCATTAAAGCTTGCTCCAATATTGGCCGTGTCTTCTGTTAAATCACCACTTCTAAAGCGGTACTTCGTCATCATCTGTAGCGCCGGCATTACTAAAACTTGATAAGAATAGTCTTTCGATAGAGTTGAATTACTCATGCTAACTGAGCCGGCCTTGATTCCTAATCCACCCAAGAAAATAAATGAATTGAGAGTTAGAGGGTTATTGATGAAATAATAATTTACATAAGCTCCATATGAGCCTTCTTCACCACGGGCATTTTGTCCTCCGATATCGTAATCAGAAACCCCTTTTTCTAATTGAAATTGCAAAGACCAGTCTTTTAAGTTTTTCGCCGTTCTCGATAAATGTAAATCGTATGCAAGACCTAGAGAATATCCAAGGTTTCTGTAGTTTTGATCACTGCTTGTGGTGTGATCTAAAAGCGAGCCTGAATAATGAAAAAGAATTTCATTTCCATCGAGTTCATTGAAAGCTAACTCTCTTCTTCGATATTCGTGTTCTAATCCTGTGCGAATAAAGTAGCGTCTTAGTGTTTCATCGTCCATATCTTCAGACCAAAGAGCACCATCGCGTTGAATTTTTACAATTGCTTTTGGATCAATAATATCATGCGCACGCTTTTCTTCTTTGGCGTTGTCATACACAGAAGTTATTGTGATTTGATCATTTATATCATGAATTCCTGGAGCTTTTTTCTGATTTTTGTAAAGACCATTTGTTAAGCCATATTTTTGTGAATTGATTTTCTCTATATAACCCAGGGCCAGAGAGTCTAGCAGTTTTTTGTCTTCTTTATTTTTAATATTAGCGAGCTCTACGCGACGATTTCCAATAAAAAATTTTTCATCCATATCGTCACTATAATGATCACTAAAACGAATTCCAGATTTTTTTCTAAGCGATTCATAGGTTTGCACTAATTGGTCAGCTTCCGGAACATTTTTTGTTTCAAAAAGTTCATCACTGGCTTCGTAAGAATCTAAGTCTTGAATCAATCTTGAAGGCACATCATTTTGATTTTTATCAAGATACTCTTCAACACTTCCATATTGATCAGGAGAGACTAAAACATGGCGTTGTTTTTGAGTAAAAGTTCTGCCGATCTTTATTTGATTGGATGTTAAAACTAAAAGTTTGTTTCCGCTTTTAATGAGTTTGGGAAGATACACTGTGCTCATGTACCAAAATGATTTTTTAGGAAAACTTTTAATCAACTTTCCTTCGGCCACCAAAAATATTTTTGGAAAATCGATATCACCTGTTTGCACAAAAAATTTAGCGTAGGACCCGTCGGTATAGTTCTCTAGCAGACCCCGGTCAATAACCACACTTTTTGAACTGGAGCTGGTTTCCATGAGATTGACCTCATCTAGGCCCAAAGCGTGAATAGGGCCTGAAAAACAGCAGATACTAAAAAGCACAGGCAATAATCTAAAAATTTTCATCATAGAATTAGTTTATCAGCGAAAACGCTATGCATACATAAGGGAAATCCTTGCTTCAGTGCGAATAATTTTCTATAACTAAGGGGTCAATTACCGCCATTGCCCCAAGGAAACTTATGAAAAAGAAGATTAAGAAAATTTATAAATACGATTGCACAATCACTGGTGAGACGTTTAAAACGACGTCCGAAGCTAAACACCCAGGTGAATTAACAACTATTTCTGCTTATTACCAAATGCACCCTGAAAAGGATGATCGTCCAACAGAAATCAAGATCAAAGTTAAGAATAAAGAAGAAGAAGATGCTGAGTTTAAAGCATTAACTGAGTAAAAAATTTTAGTAAGCTTTTAATATCCACATTTAAGAAAAAAGGATTTCTCCTATTATGGAAACTAAACAAGTTATCATCATCGGATCTGGACCTGCGGGATACACAGCGGCCCTTTATACTTCAAGAGCAGGGTTGGCTCCAATTGTCATCGAAGGCCATGAGCCTGGAGGACAACTTACAACAACTACAGACGTAGAAAATTTTCCCGGATTTCCAGAAGGAGTCATGGGGCCAGATTTAATGGCAAATATGCGAGCTCAAGTTAAACGATTTGGCACTGAATTCTTATCTACTAAAGTTTTAGATGTTGATCTCAACAAGCGCCCCTTTCATATTAAGTGTGAAAATGGCCAAGAATTTTTAGCAGAAACTATCATCATTTCAACTGGGGCCTCAGCTAAATATTTAGGACTTGCTCACGAAATGCAACTAATTGGTAAAGGTGTTTCTGCGTGTGCTACTTGCGATGGATTTTTCTACCGCAATAAAATCGTTCACGTCGTCGGTGGTGGTGATACTGCTCTGGAAGAAGCTAACTTCCTAACTCGTTTTGCCGAAAAAGTTTACCTCGTTCATAGAAAAGATTCTTTCCGTGCCAGTAAGCCAATGCAGGAGAGAACTTTTAATAACCCAAAAATCGAAGTAGTCTGGAATACAGAAGTCAAAGAAATCCTTTTTGACGACAGCGGTGTAACTGGGCTTTTAGTTCACAATAATAAAACTCTGGAAAATTACGAAAGAAAAACAGACGGGTTTTTCCTAGGAATTGGCCACGAACCGAATACAAAATTCCTCAAAGGCCAATTGAACCTAGATGATCATGGATATATAAAAACAGCTGGCACGCATCCAGACACATCTGTTCCAGGTGTTTTTGCTTGCGGTGATGTCCAAGATCCATACTACCGCCAGGCCATCTCAGCGGCGGGATCTGGATGTCAGGCGGCGATTAGAGCTGAGCGCTTTTTAGAATCCGAACACGATAAAAAATCTCATAAGTAGTTTGGTCCCATAACTGTTTACAGTAACCTGTAAAGAAATTGGGGGCATCAATTATCATATTGATAAATTTATTTTTTCAAAGCTTGACAGTCATTTTTAATTTTTGAAAGAATAGATTTAAGGGAAGAAAGGATTTTTCCCCGTTCAATAGTTTTCGATCAACCAAGGAAGGTTTAATGAAAGCAGTCACACGAGTACCGATCTTTAGTTACAACACTTTCACTTCAACACTTCTTATTCCTACAAAATCCCTGGAAATTAAATTTAGAAAGAATTATTTGAATGCTGAAACACTGTTTGAACTAGAATCAATACTTGCATGGGCAGCCACTCACACAGAAGTTCAAAGTTTATTTATCACAAGCTTTGGCGAAGACTTTATCCAAGGCTTTGATCCGGCCGATCTTAGAGCGCTCTCTGAAGAAAAGATCACTAAACAATTTAACAAAATAAGAACAATTGCCCAATCACTTCTTTGCCTTCCACAAACGGTTGTTATAGATATGAAAAAAGGCACTCGTGGAGTAGGCCTTGAGCTTGCTCTTGCTGCTGATATAAGAATCGCAAAAAGCGAAGCAGTCTTCTGCTTTGATCACCTAGCAAGCGGACTTACTCCCTCTTGTGGAATTTTTTCATTTTTGCGATCGTACTTAAACCAAAATGTACTACGCTCGCTCCTTTTATCAGGAGTAGAATTTAATAAAGAAAGTTTTTTGGCCTTAGGTGGATGGTGTGAATTTGATAATGATGTAAGTACTATTTTAACAAACATTTTTAATCAGGCCCCTATAGCTCGCATTCAAGCAAAGCTTGGACTTTATGGAATTCATCAAACAGTCGATAATGAAGAAATGGAAGTTGAGAAAAAACTCTTCAATACGGTTGTTCATTCGAAAGACTATACTAAAGAATCTGGATTTATGAGTGCCGCCGAGTTTAAAGAAAAAACTCAGGTAAAAACGAACGAAGCACATAATTAAAAACTAAGTAGTAATCTTAATTCGTGGGCCGCTAAAACGCGTTTTACTTTTTGGAAATCATCAGTGATTCCCATTAAGAATCCGCCTCCACCGGCCCCACATAATTTCAAAGAATAATTATTGGTCGCAAGACCCTCACTCCAAACCTCACGGTAAAGTTTTGGAATCATTGGCGAGAAATGCTCATGTTGAAAAGCAGAAAGCAGTTTGAAATTTTTTAGCAATAAATCAATATCCACATTTAAAAAATTATCAATGCAATGATTTGTAATGGGTTTTAGAACATCTTCACAAAGGTTGAAGTAACTTTCGTTACGGGATTTTTCTAAGAATAAGTTTACAAGTGGTTCAGTTTTTCTTGAGCGTTTTGTATTGAGAAGAAATATTCCGCCCTTCCCTTTCGTAAATTTAGGAATTGATACAGATCCTAATTGATTTTTTCCTTTAATAAGAATCGGTGAATTCAGATAACTAATCAGAGGGTCAACCCCTGAGCTCGATCCATGAAAATGAGATTCCATTTGAGCAAATATTGATTTTAGTTTTTTAATATCAGCTTTATTCTCTACAGTCTCTTGCTCGTATCTATCAAAAATGGCGGCCACAAGTGCTCCAGAGCTCCCCACTCCATAGCCTTGAGGAATAGTCGAATCAAAAAACAGACCTTGAGATATATCAAACTCTAAGCTAGTTAGATCAAATAAAAAACTCAACTGATTATTATCTATTAATTGTTTTATATATAATGAAAAGGCTTTCAATTCTGGATCAATTGTCGTTGTATTATCTCTTCTGAAGGTCAATTTCCCTTCAAATAATGAATAGGGAATTAAAAGGGCCATCGAATTTTGAATGACACTGTATTCGCCAAAGAGAATTATTTTTGAATAAAATTTTTTTTCGATATTATTTTGTGTCATCGCCTTTAATCAAATTCCTAAAATTTTACGGGTCCCATACCTACTTCATCGTGAATACAATTTAACCCATTAAATTTTTCTGCGATAAACTCGCGAACTCTCTTTGCGTGAACTTTGGGGTAAAGGAGATGAATATTAGGGCCAGCATCAATAGTAAAGCAAGCAGGAATTCTTTCTTTTTCCCTAAACGCCCTAATCTCTGCGATTATCCTCAAGCTCTCTGGATGCAATAAAATATAAGAAGGTCGTGAAGTCATCATCAAAGCATGCAGTGTCATAGCTTCTTCTTCAACCACATCAATAAATGTATTTAAATCACCAGACTCTAGTGCTGAAATTAATCGAGTCAAATTCGCTCGGCCCTGGGCAAATCGCTGTTGCTTAAACGGATGACTTTCCATTAGAGAATGCCCGATCCTACTAGAAACAGATTTCTCGTTTGCATCAACAATTATTATAGAATCGCAATAATTCGTAAAAAGTGAATGGGCCGAAGTATAGGCACTTGCATACTCATTAGTGCTATTAACTATTGCTTCAGTCTCTCCCCAAGAAGCGAGTCCGGGATAAACTGAGCGTGAAGCCGAGCCTGAGGCGAGGCGAGATAACTGAGAAGACAATTGGTAAAATTCTTCTGTAGAGTATTTTTTATTCGTAATAAATTCGTCAGCCGACATTATCGCCAAGCAAAGTGCACTCATGGAAGAGGCAGAAGATGCAATCCCAGATGAATGAGGAAATGTATTACTCGATTCAATTTTCAAATAATAACTATCTAACCATGAAAAACGATATGTTTGTGTCGATAAAAATTTAGCAATTTTTTCTTGGAATTTCTGATTAGATTTCCCTTCAAAAATAAATTCAAATCCAGGCGCCCCGTTTTCTAAAACTTCTAATGATAGAGTTGTAAATGAATTTTTAAGCGTAAAACTAATAGAAGGATTGCAAGGCAACTGAACACCAAATTTTCCCCAGTATTTGACTAAAGCAATATTTGAAGGTGAAGACCATTTAACTTTAAAAATTGTTTTTTTATTCATGACAATTTCTTAATGTATAAGATGATTTGAATAACCCATTTTTACCGAGTCTTTAGACATCGCCTCAACAGGTGCTGAAATGAGATCATCATATTGGTAAATCACATCCAATCCTTTTGATTTAAAATATTCGCGCACTTCACTTAATGGAAGTTCTGTGACAACCATTGCGAAATCCCCACCCCAAGCTCCGAGAGATTTAATAGCTCCGTTAAAATCAGAAAATAAGCGTGTTTTAACTGGAGTTTGTTCAAGGGCCTCACCGACAAGCTCTTCATGTGCGACCATCGCAGCTTGAAATTGTTTTAATGTTTGTGCATTTAAAAATTCATTCGTCAGTTCAGTTATTTTAGAAATAAGACTTGCGGCAAATGGACGATTTTTAGAATAGTCTTTAATCGCTTCCCTAGAATTTTTTTTGTTTCCTAAATAAATAAAGAAAATATTTTCTCTAAAGCTAGGATGAAAATAAATTGGTGACCAATTTGGCCCACTAGAAGATTTTTTATAAGCGATAGGTCCATCTGATTGCGCACATGCAACGTCGTATCCAGATCCACCATGAGTCTTAAAAAGTAATTCAAAGGGAGAAATATAGGCCCACTGAGCGATATTATAAATTAGTGAAGAGCTACTTCCTAATCCCCAAGAAAGTGGAAATCCTAATCTCGTTTCAACTTTAACATCTACATCATCACGTAAAAAATGTGAGTTTTGTTTTCTCACTTGTTGCAATATTTTTTGTAAAAAGAGTGCTTCTTCGGAAGGATTTTCATCCAAACATTTAAAATGCCAAAATTCAAATTTACTATCGAACCAACAATTGCCGTGAACATCATACGATTTCCAGCTAAGTGTTGGAGAAAATGATGGAGAATACTTTACGGCCAATGACTGACCAACTTTAGTTGGAAGTGCCAATGACAGAGCTCCATCTAAAACAAAATATTCTCCTGTTAGGAGTAATTTACCATGACCAAAAAAATATTGGTTTTTTTCCGGGCATGATTTTTTTAAGTCACTATTAATTTGATTCAAGTTAATCTCATTCATTATACGTAATTCCTATTATGTGAAATAAACTCACGAACAGCTTTAAAAGAAATCACTTCTTCTTCAAAATGTTTTTTGGCTGAAATTCTTTCTTCTTCTGATGCTTCAAGGTGATTAAGAATATTCATCAAGTGCATTTTCATGTGTCCTTTTTGAATACCACTTGTAACGAGAGATCTCACTGCGCCAAAATTTTGCGCCAAACCAATGCTCGCAATAATTTTCATTAATTCTGGAGCAGTAGGGCGTCCCAACATATCAAGAGACAATCTTGATAATGGATGCAATGAAGTTAATCCTCCGACAGTTCCTACAGAAAGTGGCAATTCAAGTGTCATTCTAAATTTACCATTTTCCAGACTAACATTTGAAAGTCCTCGGTATTGTCCATCGCGAGCAGCGTAAGCGTGACCACAAGCTTCTACCGCTCTATAGTCATTTCCTGTCGCAACGACAACAGCATCTATACCGTTAAAAATTCCTTTATTGTGGGTGGTTGCTCTCGTGACATCAATTTTAGAGATGCGAACAGCACGAGCAAATTTTTCTGAAAACTCCACTGCCTCCATTCCCAAGCTTGAATCATTTAGATCGGAAATATCGCATTCTACGAAAGCTCGGACTAAACACTCTGGTGTATAATTCGATAAAATCGACATAACGATTTGCACGTCACGTTCGCTTGCATTGAAATGATCTGCTGTAGAAATTTTTTCCCTAAAAGTCTTCCCAATAACTTCTAAAACTGAATTAATAAAATTAGCACCCATGGCCTCTTTAGTTTCAAACTTAGCAAATAGTTGGTAGTAACCAGGTTCATCAATTGTTCTGTCGATTAATTCTAGAGAGAGTAACCCTCCACCTCTTTTTTCCATGTTTTCAGTAAGGGGCTTTGTCTCTTCAATTAATTCAGTTTTAATTTTTTCAAAAAAAGAAGCGAGCTTTGACGTTTCGCCATTCCAAATAAAATGAACTTGACCCGATTTAACTGTAGAGATAACTTCAGCGTGAAATCCTCCACGAGAAAGCCAAAAATTAGCCGATCGAGCGCTGGCCGCAACGACAGAGCTTTCTTCGATAACCATAGGCACGCAAAGCAGTTCACCATTTAAAAGCAAATTGGGCACAACGCCCATTGGAAATAAAAAATTAGTGAGTGTATTTTCACTGAATTCATCGATTGTTTTTTGTAGAGATTCATCATCGTGCCAATATTTTTTAAATTGCACACGAGCAGAGTCAGAGTCAGAAAAATAATTTTTAACAACCAGATCAATTTTTTCGAACTTTGAAAGTTTGGAAAATCCATTCATTGGCGTTTTCATTTTAACTGCCCCTCTTGTTTTAATTCTTTCTTTGGAACTAGATACGCTTTCGCAACTTTGAACCCTGCGATTTCCGAACTTACAAAACGCTGAAGATCTTCATAGTTTTCGGCATGAGCGAGAAAGTTTTTTGCTTGCCCGATAACTGAATTATAATTTAATCGCGATTTAAGATTGTATCCATCTAAGATATTTTCTACGCCACCAGAAATAATAATATGTTTGTCATTATAATTATTATTTTTAACTAATAAGTTGTTTAAAAAATCCACCATCTCAGGAGCCGTGTGACCCACTTGGCTTAAAGGCTCCATCCAGCTTCCAGAATTTTTTGTTCTTAGTTGTTCTAATTTAGAAAAATTAGTTCCCCCAAAAGCCGCCAATTCAATGCCTGCTATAGGTAAATCCAAAAGTGCTTTTAAACTTTTTGGTCCCATTCCTTGACCTACTTCTTTGACTATGATTTTGACTTTAGTTTTTTGACAAACTTTAGTGAGAGTCTCTATTGGAGAAAATTTTAAGCGATCTCCCTCGGGCTGAAACCATTCTTGCAATGGATTGATGTGGATAATTAATCCATCTGCATCTAGGCTACCGACCAGATCTGTGATTTTTTCAAGGTTTTCTTCTTGAAGTAAAATTTCAACTTGAGCAATACCTAAATTCGCATAAAGCGGAAGATCAGCCCCCATAATTGGTCGCAAATTAAAATCATTAAAATACTTGTTTGATTTTAACCCATCTAAAAGTACACGACATGAACCTAATCCCATTCCTAAACCAAACTCGCGGCAAGCGCGTGCTAAATTTAAGTTGAGATGGCGAGCAGCCCCTACTCCACCAGTCATACTTGAAACCCAAAGAGGTGCGCTTAATTTTTTTCCTAAAAATTCTATTGAAAGATCTGTTAATTGATCGGGATGAGCAGAAAAAAGTGGCTCGTAATAAAAGCGATCGTCTACTAAGACGCGCTTAGTTTCTGACTTAAAGGCCAGATCGATATGATCCCTTTTACGGTCCTCTTGTTTAATATCTTGCATAGAGTCCTTGATTATCACAATCCCCACTTATAGTCATTTATTTTAAGGTCCTAATAGGGATTGCATCTATATGAAATTACTCGGAAATAATTAGGATAAATTCCCTCTTAAACTCTCTTATCACTTCTAAGAGTTGACTCGCGGTACCCATGCGTAATTCCTCTGTCTCACTATTTAAATCCATCGCTAAAAAAAGTTTCTTTTGAGTGGCACCAGAATCTCTAATTTCTTCAAGTACGCGCTTCATGCGATAAGGAGTGTCCATTAAAATGCTAGTATGTTTTGCATTTAATAATTTTTTAAGAACTGCACTCCGCTCATGTGCTTCCATGGGAAGAAAGCCCTCGAACCAAAACCTTTTATGATTATATCCTGAAAGAGCAAGGGCCAGCACAACTGAATTGCAAAACGGAGTGGAAGTGACTTTGATATTATGTTGATGACACATGGACACAAGCTCTACACCTGGATCGTAGAAAGCTGGAAGACCTCCATCACTCATCAGAAAAACATTTTTTCCAAGTTTGAGCTCAGCAAGTAATTCTCGAGCTACTACACCTGCTGTGTGTTCATTATACAAAACAAAACTATCTACCGTTTCTCTTGGCAATTTAAATTGTAGCCATCTTTTTCTGCCAGGTTTTAAATCTTCGATGACAAAAACAGAATTTTCTTTGTGTGTCAGGGCAGCTTGCTCTAACAAGGCAAAGGCCACGGGTTCAAGGACGCCTGATTCAGACAAAGGTGTGGGAATTAGAGTCAAAGTTCCATAGGTTTTCATAGAGCAGAACCTAACAAAATGCCAAAGAGTTTCATAGTTTTAAAGCTCGCCGTGAAAAAAAGAATGTCTTATGGTTGCCAAAACAATCGGTTGTAATAAAATCTAACCATGAAAAAAATACTTATCCCCTTGTTGTCTTACCTATTAATCTCAATTGCTTTAGCTAGTGATGATCAAAAAGTTGGAGATCGGGCCATTTTATTCAAGCTTAAAACCCAAAATGGAACTGAATTTGATCTCGCATCTAGGAAGGGACAGTGGACAGTTCTCTACTTTTTTCCCAAGGCAGAAACACCAGGATGCACGAAACAAGCATGTGCATTTCGAGACAATATAAAAAAAATTCGCGCCCTAAAAGCTGAAGTTTTTGGCATCAGCACCAACAATATTTTAGAGCAGGCTGAATTTGCCAAAAATCATAATTTAAATTTTACTTTACTTGCTGATGATAAAACAGAAGTGACTAAAGCTTATGGAGTAAAAATGGCCGTCGTTAATTACTCAAAACGATGGACTTATATTATCGATCCCGATCTCATAATTCGCGAAATAACTAAAGATGTAGATCCAATTACAGATGCAGAACGAGTAGCTAAAAAAATTGCTGATTTACAAGCAGGGAAATAGATCCAGGTTTTAAACCAACTCCATTATTCGCAAATACTTATTAGAGCTTCTTTGACTCGACAATTAAATTTTTACCGACTGAACAGGTTTGTTTATCTCTACACTTTTTGTTTCAGAACTAATTATTTCAGCACTCAATTTTTTTATATTCTTAAATTGTTTTTTAAGATAAATGACGACTTCAGTTCCAATAACATTTTTTAAACAATTAATTTTTGCTTTTGCCTCAACATCACTGTGAACACCTTGGCCTTTTTTAGTCTCTTTTTCATCTATAACTTGAGTAAAACTCGCCTGAGAAACTTTACACCCCAAAGACTTATCAAAAGCGATTAGCTTAAAAAGATTTTTTTCCCAAAGATTTTTAACGTCATTGAATATTTTTTTTTCACTGTCCGTTTTAGGTAAATACTCAAAGCTTATAAAAGATTCTGTTGGTCCATCAAGATCGAGATCAATCACATTTTTTTCGACTGCCATCCCTAATATTATTGCCCCATGCTCATGTGCACCTAGAGCATGTTCTGCACCAAAAGCATTAACAGATATAAAAAAGAAAAATGACAAAAGAGTTACCTTCATTGAATCTCCCAAAAATAAAAATTAATAAGCGACAAGAACATATTTGCAAACCATTTGCAATTATTTACTCATTACATTCCAGAAACTTTGAACAACCATATTTTGCATATGTTCTTTCAATTTAGCATTTCCCAAAAAAAGATGGTTCATTTCTAATTCCAATCCCAAATAATTTTTTGCAGAAAAAAGCAAGCGATTAGAGCTGGCCTGCCCATTGAGCTTTCCCAAATAAGGATAATTTCTTCTTGTGCGGTATTTTGAAATTGTTTGTAAATTATCTTGCCAGCGTATTGCTAAATCTTGTTCTTCTTTTCTCTTAGGATCATAAAGAATTCCAACATCGGCCGTGCGTTTAATATTGTTTAAAACTGGTGTGAAAGAATGCACTCCTACATGGACGACAAAAAATCCTTGAGTAATCTTTTCTTTGATAATGCCCTTAATTTTTTCTCGATGTGGATCATAATATTTTTTTTAATTCGCATTTTTTCTTCTACAGTAAGATCTCTGGTCATTTCGGAAAAGGCTTTAGGATGATCAGCACTGCGATTTAAATCCATTAAAAGTCGTGAATATTTCCCGAGAACAACTGGAGCTTTAAATTTTTGTCCAAAAGCAATACCTATTGTTTTTGTTCCAAGATCATATCCTCTATGGGTATTCAAAATCCGCTGCTTACCGACAAAATATTTTTGGTATTCACGCGGAATTTTATTTTCAGCGTGTTCACACGTAAAAAGGATAAAAATTTTTTTTGGTGATTTTATCATAATTAAAGACTCTCATAAAATGAGCAGATATTACAATATTCAGGTTTTTTCTCGTGACAAATTCATCTGCGCACCCCATAAATGGGTTATGAACACTACAGATCCAGCGCGCTTTTTTATTGTTTATCCCATGGACCTTGAAGACCTAGGTTTACGAGAACTAGAAGAAAAGTTTAAGCTCCATAATCCACAAACACCTTTAATAATAATAGCTGTTATTTGTGGTGGAATTGAAATTGAATGTCCGCTATATATGGGACTAAATCTTAACCGTATTTTAAGAACACCTACGCGCATTCTATTACGACTCGCTGAATTTAAGTGCCGTGATGCCCCTAAACTCTATCAGAAAATGTCAAAATTTAACTGGGCGCCTTGGCTTTTAGGACAAATTCCAGAAGTCACAAGTGCAGCTAAAAATTCACGTCTGTTTGATTCTCGAAAAATTGATAAGGCCATTCAAGACGGTGTTGCACAGTACTATAGGCATAAACCTGTTAAGAAGCGCTACCTCGACCATTTAGAAGTTGCAAAAGCACAAGCATTACCCAAAATATATTTTCGTACTGAAGACGACTCATGCACACTCAGTATCGATACAACGGGGGAGCGAATGCATCTTCGTGGTGAAAAAATATTAACAGGACTTGCTCCGATAAGAGAAAACTTAGCGGCATTACTTTTAATTGAACTGCGCTCCCATGTAAAATCGACAGACATTACTTTAATTGACCCAATGAGTGGCTCAGGCACTTTTTTAATTGAAGCTAAAAACTCAAATAAGGTCACTGAAAATCGAGATTTCTCTTTTCTTCATATGCCTTTAGCAATTGACAGCTTGGCATTTTTTAATAATTCAATAGAAGAAACCAAGATAACATTTTTTCAAGCTTTTGTGGGCTTTGATATTAATGCAGAAGTTGTGGCCCAATCAAAAATAAATGCACCTGAAATAGATTTTTCTTGCGTTGATCTTTTTTCAAAATCGCCTCACACTTATAAAAATCCAGTCGTCATTATGAATCCACCCTATGGAATAAGAGTTGGTGAAAATATAAATCTCGAATATTTTTATAAAATCATTGAGTCAGTTAAAAATAAATTTAATCCAGAAATCTTAGGAATAATCATTCCGGATGATTATAAAATGAAGACTAATAGCGATTTTAAAATCTTAAAAGCAAGGCCGTTTAAAAATGGTGGAATAGAAGTTACGTTTTATGTTTTAGGATTTAAATAGACCTGAGTTTTAACTGTCACTCCATTACAATAGGCCAAAAGTACCAAATCATTTTTCTGGGCCGACATTCTTGATTCACCTAATGAAGATTTCATCCAATTGATCGCAACAATTTTTTCTTTTCCTTCGGGTGTAATCAACTTTAAATCATATTTAGTGATATCGGATAAGTTTTCCGTTTTTACGAGAAGGGCCAACTGAGCGTCGCGCTCGACATCGACGATTTCTCCGACATAATTAAGATCTTGTCTTTGAGTTCTTTTATTTTTTAATTTTGTGAAAAGCACATCTGTTTTATTAATATTGTAAAATCCTTTAATCAACGGACGCACGGGGTTTTTCTTAATTCCCATTTCAGCATCACTAATTTTCCCAGTAAAAAGATCACAAATGCTTTTCAAGTATTTTTTACAACAATCATCAAAACGCAAATCCACTCGCGCATGACTAATGCCCATTGCACTTAACTCATCTAAGTGATCGAGCAAATAAAGATCTTTTACATTGAACATAAATGTTCCATGGCGATTTTCGATAAGAGGAAATCCTGAATGAGGACTCTCCTCACTGGAACCACTGGCCTCAATGAATGAATTTTGCATTGATGTTTTTTCTAAAGGAGATAATAAAAGACGAGGACTATAAAAAAGAAGTATGCGACCAAAAGCCTGAATTTCTAGCGGCGTTTTTAATAGAGCGGCATAATCGCGCAGCATCTCTCGAGACAATTCATTGGATAATACAAGCCGCTCGCATTGCTCTCCTAAATACTCACACCATTTTTGCAAACCAATAAAATTATGATTTCCATTTTCTAGAATGATTTGAATTTTTAGCCACGGGTATTTTGTCTTTACAAATTCAACTGCGCCGGGGTCTTGCAATCTGACAGCTTTAAAATCATGCAATGGCAAACGATCAAAAAAAGCACACGCCTCTTGGAATTTTTCTTCTTGGTTTAGAGCGTCCCACTCTAAAGTAATGGGAAGATTATTTTTCACTGCACTATTAACAATTGTTAGTAATTCATCTTTACTCGTTTTAGAATATCGAGAAAGCTCACTGCAGCCTAAGATTAATTCGTAATTTAATTTTGCAATATTTTCATCTATTGCATTTACAAATGCATTAAGTTCTTCAAGAGATTCAATATAGGTAATTAAATTCATTATGCGTTCACAGCTTTTCTAATAATATTAAACTTTTCTGCCCCCGAAATATAAGGGATTTTTACTACACTTCCAGGTTTTGACTTAGGAATATCAATTCCAGAAATAGTTTTTAGAAACTCTACATGCAATTTGCTCGTAGCACCCGCAAAAGGCATGACTTCCAATGTGTCCCCAGGAATAAACGCACTCTTAACATCGACCAATAAATGTTTGCCTACACATGCTTCGAGAACAATTCCAGATACAACAAATTCATTGTCATCATGTTCGCGTTGGTTATAAATAGAATCGCTACCGGCATACTCATCGAGGCTTCCATTTGTATAATCGCGATGGCTGACTTTTCTTAATTCATCTTCCCAACTAAGCATATCGCTTGATAGAAAATGTCCGTGTTCTCGATAAAAACCAAGAGCGTCGGAGTAAACTTTAGAAATAGTCCCAGCATAATGATGGCTTTTATTTCTTCCTTCTACTTTTAAAGAATCAATTCCTGCTTCTATAAATTCTGGCAACAAACGAATGCCTTCTAAATCTTTTGAGCTCATGAAATAAGCTTTTTTCTGCTCATCGTTTTGCAATCCCATATCAATTGAATATTCAAAACGACATGAATGGGCACATCCCCCTCGATTTGAGTCGCGACCTTGAGTATAATTAGAAATCACACAATTTCCAGAAAACGCCATACACATTGATCCATGTACAAACATTTCGATTTCAAGACCCGTTGCTTTTTTTATTTTGGCAGCTTCCTTAATTGTCACTTCACGACCAAGCACAATTCTTTGAGCTCCCATCTTTTGCCAAAGTTTTGCAGACTCAACATTCAAACAGCTCGCCTGAGTTGATAGATGGATGACTAAATTAGAATGTTTTTTAATTGTGCTGATAACACCTAAGTCTGAAACGATAACGGCGTCGACTTTCAATTCTTCTAAGAGGTGTAAAAACTCTGGGAGCTCTTCAAGGTCTTTGTCATGCAAAAAGCTGTTTAAGACTACATAAACGAGGCTGCCTCGATTATGAGCGAACTCAACCCCCTCGGCCAATTCTTCGTAGGTGAAATTATCAGAGGCCTGGCGAAGACCGAATTTTTGTCCGCCCAAATAAACAGCATCCGCGCCATAAAGCACAGAGACTTTCAGTTTTTCCAAACTTCCGGCCGGCGATAATAATTCAGGGGTCCAATGACTCATATGTAATTTCCTTTTTAGTTCTTTTAGATACCAAAGTTTTTGAATACAATCAAAGAATGATCAAAAAGTTTTTCATTACCCTACTGGTTCTTATCCTGCTTTTGGCAGGTTACGTCTATTGGGCATTTGCCGCTAAAAAGACGCTCATCACGCCCTATCCCTATAGTTTTAATGCCAATGCAGCAAGCGCCATTGCCTCTGAGATCAAAGAAGTAGAAGCGGCAAAAATCCTGATTGTTGGTGATCGCATGGCGCTTGCCTTAAATAATTATACAGCTGGAATTGAAGCAGAATTGGCCCCAAACTTTAAAATGGCCCCAAAAATCTATAATTGGGCCAAACCTCATGAAGGATTGCATCGAACTTTGTTTAAACTAAAATCCTTGAAAAAATTTCCCCCAATCATTATCTACCATGGGGCGAGCTCAGAGCTGTTTGAAAAAACTTTTTCTGTCACCGATAAAAATGCCATTATTAAAAATTTTACTATTTTTGATGATGAAAAAATGATTTCACTAATCATCACTTTCCCTTGGATTTCAAAGGTCCTTTATAAAAAAATGGATTATTTTGAACTTGGGGCCATAAAAGAATACCAAAATCACCTTCCTGGTATGGACAAAATGAATGAAAAGGAAATCGCCTTTAAACTTTTTGATTATGAAATGCGTGAGCTGAGTGAATTGATTAAAGATAAAAAAAGTAATCTTATCCTTATTACGACACCACTCAACTTAGAAATTCCACCTAAAGAAATATGTACGGGAACTACCACAAATACCGTTATAGAAGTTCAACAAGAGATTGAAGATTTGATAAATCTTGGAAATTTCAAAAAAGCATATCCAGAAGCTCTGGAATTATCCAATGAAACTTTAAGCAATTCAAAATCTTTTTATCTTTTAGGAAAAGCTGCCATGGGCCTTGGAGATTTAAAAACTGCGCGTGAAGCACTTCAAAAAGCATCTGTCTTTGACTGTGCCAATTGGCGAGGCAATGCCATCTATAATGCCATTTTAAAATCAACTGCCAAGCGAAAGCAGTTACCAATAATAGATTTTGATCAATTAATGGCCTCTTCATTGTCAAAAGATGGATTATTTAACGATGAGATTTTTCCACAAAATCTTTTTTATCAATCAATGATTCAAGAATTAAAAGAAACTTTAAAAAAAATATTAAGTGTTAATGATTAAAATTTAAAGAGGAAACATTATGGCAAAGACATTGAGTTTGAAAAAAGACCAAATCCTTTTTCTGGCCGACGAAATGAAAAACGACTTATATATTATCCGCAAAGGCAAAGTTATGGTCTTCGTACAAAAGGGAACTCAAATCATTCCTGTCGCCTATTTAGATCAGGGAGAATACATCGGTGAGTTATCTTTTTTTGATGATGAACCGCGAAGTGCCAGTATTATTTGTTCGGAAGATTCAGAATTTATAAAAATTGAAACTGAAGAGATGAATGAGCACTTCCCAGCTTGGCTAAAAATCTTAGGCAAGCAAATCACAAAAAAGATACGTGTTGGAGATGAACTAATCAGGTCAAAAGGTATCCGTAAAAAAAATGTAGAGTCCATTAAGCCACTAGATATTTCTGAGCAAACACGCTTTTTCAAGATAGTCGAGGAACATAAAAGCAAACACAGTTAAAAACTCGGTGATATTTCGACCCCGATTAATTGGCATGCTCTTAGCATTTGTAAGATGTAAGCAAAGAAAAGAATTCTTTGCGCTTTTTACAGGGAGGATTTATGAGTTCACTTTTTAGCGTTACTCTTTGTTTGATCACAGCTTTTTCAATGGTCAGTTGCGCTAGTTCCGCACGCACAGTTGCTCAAGAAAGCGAAGTTAAACGAGCACCAGATTTCCGAAACAAAGAAGTTAATCGACAATATTCAAGAGGCCAATACTAAGCTTTTTAGTACGAAATTAATAAAAAGGCCCTCGTCCCCTCACGCAGGGCCTTTTTACTAATATGTTATTTAAATTAATCCTAATTCTTTAACTGCATCTCTCTCACTTCTTAATTCATTTAAAGTAAGATTGAATTTTTCCTGACTAAAGTCATTCAACTTAACACCATCAACAATTTTTAATTTTCCAGCTACAGTTGTACAAGGGAATGAGAAAATTAATCCCTTATCTACACCGTACTCTCCGTTAGAGCATAAACACATTGAGAAGTTGTCGCCATTTTTTGTATCGTGAGTAAGAGCAAAAATTCCATCAACTACTGCGTTTGCCGCTGATGCCGCCGAAGAAAGACCGCGAGCTTTAATGATCGCTGCTCCTCTTTTTTGAACAGTTTCAATGAAAGTTCCTTTTAACCATTCTGTGTCTGTGATGACTTCAGAAGCTAATTTTCCATTAATTTTAGCAGAGTAAAAATCAGGATACTGAGTTGCTGAGTGATTACCCCAAATTGTCATATTTGTTACTGCTGTAACATCAACACCTGCCTTTTGTGCTAGTTGAGTTTTAGCTCTGTTTTCATCAAGCATAGTCATTGCATAAAATCTATCAGAAGGAACAGACTTAGCAGCATTCATACAGATAAGTGCGTTTGTATTGCATGGATTTCCAACTACAAAAACTCTCACATCTTTATTAGCGTTAGCTGCGATTGCTTGGCCCTGTGTAGTGAAAATTCCACCATTGATTTTTAGAAGATCTGCTCTCTCCATTCCGTCTTTTCTTGGAACTGATCCAACTAAGATGGCCCAATTAACATCCTTAAAACCAACTGCGTATTCAGAAGTACAAGTAATTTTTTTAAGAAGTGGGAAAGCACAATCATCAAGCTCCATTGCCACACCTTTAAGTGCGCCTAAAGCGGCTTCAAGTTCAATCAATTGAAGTTCAACTTCAGTTTCAGGTCCAAACATAGCGCCCGAAGCGATTCTAAACAATAATGCGTAACCAATTTGACCAGCGGCCCCAGTCACTGCAACTTTAACGCGATTTTTTCCGCTCATAAATTCTCCAGAAGGTTTGTGATGATAAAATAAGAAAAGTAAACTAGTTCTATCTTAGCGAAAAGCTTAGCTTTGGTAAATAAACATAAAGTAGATTTTTGTTGGGCAAATTTAGTTGTGCGAATTGACTTAAACTCGATATTATCAATAATAGCTTCATCATTACGTAATACAGGACAAAGACCATATGAGTGACCAACAACCCTCTGGGGGAAACCGCCCAAACAATAACAACCCTAGCGCTGGAAACAATAACAGCAATAATAACAATCGTCGTCATCACAATAATAACCAAAGACGACGTCCAACAGGCCCAAATAATCAAGGACCAAACCAAACTCAGCGTCCAGCTGGTGCCCCTAATACTCAAGCTCAAGGACCAAATCCTAATCCTAATCAAGGGCAGGCCGGTGGCGGTGGAAATCGCAGACGCAGACCCCAAAACAATCGTCCGAGAAATCCTAATTCAAACAATCAAAACAATAATGCGCCACTGGGAATCAATATTGAGCGCATTTATGAAAAGTATTTAAATCTTCTTGATCAGCATTTAATTGCGAGAAGAAAATATCACGATTTATTTTATAGGGCAGATCCTGCGCAAAAAAATAAATTAGAAAGAAATTTTTATAATACGTTAAATGATATCCGCGATTTTGAAAGCAAACTTGCCCCTGAAGCTCGCGAACTTTTTGAAAAGAAAAACAATGGTCTTCGCCCGGACAATATCTATACTACGAATCATGAAATAGCAGATGTGGGAGAGAATCCTCCGCCAGAAACAGAGTGGAATGATCCACACTTTCTTCAATCTCAAAAGCTTGCTGAATATGCTGCAGACAAAGAAGAAAGTATGGGAACATTAGACGATTATTTAAGATATAAAAATTTACTTTAGGACTAAATAACTTCTGCGTTTCCTTCTCTAACTGCAGATTTTTTTGCCGATGGAGTTTTATTAAAATAATTCGTTAGAGTTTCTTCATGATCTTTAAGGATTGCAGACTTCAACTCTTCTGGACTAATATCTAGGACTTCAGAAATTTTTTTCATCATCTTTAATGGAACGTTACAAAGACCACGTTCTACGTTAGAAATAAACTGTCCATTTTTATAACCAAGTAGCAAAGAAAGATCTGACTGAGAGTAGTTTTTTGGGTGTCCAATTCTCTTTGTTCTAACCAAAGTAGCTATGTTTTTAAATGATCTCATGTATCTCTCCTTTATAAATTCGTTTCGTTGTTTTCTATATTCCAGATTGATTTTCCAGAAACTTAATCATGGAATCTTTAGAATACCTTAACATTAAATATAGAGAACATAAATAATTTTTCTAATTAAACTAATAATAATTGTTAATAAGGCGGAACAAGAAATGATTTTTACTAGCTGGAATGTAAACGGACTACGCTCTGTGTCGACAAAAGGTTTTGAAACTTGGTTTAGAAAAACACTTCCGGATGTTATAGCACTTCAAGAAATAAAATCCACGGAAGAAGACGTATTAGGGCTTATAAATCATTGGAGTGATCTCTATGACGTGCATTTATTTTCTGCCCAGAAAAAAGGTTATTCTGGAACTGCACTTCTTATAAAAAAAAATTCAAAGCAACGCCCAATCGAAATTCATCGCGGAATGGACGTACATGAATACGATAGTGAGGGCAGATTAATTTGGTGTGAATTTGAAAATATTATTTTTATGAATGGCTATTTCCCTAATGGCCAGCGCGATCATTCTCGCGTGGATTTTAAATTGGATTTTTCAAGAAGAGTTGTCGCAATGGCACATGCTCTTCATAAAAAAACAAAAAAAGAAATTATTATCTGTGGTGATATCAATACTGCTCATGCAGAAATTGATTTAGCCAATCCCAAAAGCAATAGCAAAACAACTGGCTTTCTTCTTCACGAGCGCGCTTTCGTCGACGAGATGATTGAGAGTGGATTTGTGGATGTCTTTAGACATTTTCACCCCGGACTTCCTGATCAATACACCTGGTGGACTTATCGCGGGGATTGTCGTGAAAGAAACATTGGGTGGCGACTAGATTATTTTTTTTCCACAAAAGAACTTATTAAACGAGTCAAAAATGTTGAGCATCAAACCGAAGTTTCAGGAAGTGATCACTGCCCTATTTTAATGGAAATTACAGATTAGAATTTAGCACTTACTTGATAAAGCAAAGTTGCGTGTTTATTTTCGTCAATACGAACATCAAGGGCCATTGTAATATGAGTTTTAATGGACTTAGTGTGGCGTAACACTAAATAGCGGTTATCATCTTCGCCTTTACCATACTGGATGGATACGGCCTCAGTTGTGCTGATTGGAATATCGCGAGCTAAAACATAACTAGTCTTATCGGTATTCGTATTTTTTTTATATTGAGTACGCACATAGTCCACGCCTTTGTCTGTTAAATTTAAATTTAACACTTGTTCATTAGAATTTTGTTGAACATTCCCTTTCACTTCTGGCAAAACATCCAAAACGCGAACTGAAAAAGGAATGAGAATTTTATGATCGGTTTTTCCTGAAAGTTTTGTTTCAAGCTCCACTTGCACGAGGTCACTCTGGCCATTTTTAAAAGCGACCTTTGCCTGATTACCTTTTAGCGACAAATCAGTAGTCCCTTTAAGACTAAATCCATCGATTAAAACCTGCTCCATTGAGCCCGCAGCAAAGTGAACATTTTTGGGGACGTATTTATTCTGTTTTTCGACTTCAGTTTTAAAAGTAAGTTTATAGTTATCTGTAAAACTTGGAGGCGCTGGTGGACCAGCATTTGGATCTACATCCGGTTTAAAAACATAAGTGCTTGCTGGCGTTGGCTCATATTTAGGAGCAGATGAGTTTCCCAAATCGGGAAGATTATAAGGGTTTTCTTCATTTGCCGTGGGTGTGTATTTAAAGTAACGAAACTTGCCGCCTGTACGAGTAAAAATAGCCTGAACGATATTATTTTTATCTCCATCTACTCCGCGGTAATAATAAACCGTCTCTTCTAAATCTGGATTCATATATTGCATGGAAGCGATACTTGAATAAGGGAGAATATCTTCAGCAACTAATTTAAATTGTCCGTCGAACTTAGTGGGTTTCAAATCGGGAGTTAAATCCATGAATCGCTGACATTTTAATTTGCCATTTCTTTCATGGATGGCCTGGGTGTAAAAAAGGAATTTTAAATTATTAATTCTAAGTGGAACTTCGTCACTAATGGCAAGCTTGGGATCTTTTGCAATTTTATCGACAACCTTATTAATCTGCTCAGTTAATAAAAGGTATTTCGGACAATGGCTACACGTTTGATCACTCGCAATTTCTTCTTCGTACAATAATTTATAATAGGAATTATTTTTAAGAGTTGGATCTTGCTCTTTGGATTTTTTTAACTGTTCTTCTATAGCCTTTAGCTTAGGATCATTAAAATCTTTGAAATCAATCGCCTTTAGTTCAAAAGAAAATGCAGACAAAAGAATTAGTGAGTATAATAACTTCATGTAACTAAGTTTCGGTTACGAGTATATAAATGTTTAAACTAAGATGAAAATCAAACTAAAAGAGTCTTAAAATGGCAAAATTTTCCCTTATCCCATTCGATAAAACAAATTCGCCTAAAACTGAAGTCAAAGTGGAGTTAAACCAAAACCACGATAGCGTTTTTTTAAGTTTCAGAATAAAAGATGGACTCTCATTTATTGACCTAGGATCATCAACCCCTAACAAAGAACGGGTAATAAAATTATGGGAAAAAACATGTTTTGAATTTTTCTTAAAAAATTCAGCAGATGAATATGTAGAATTCAATTTTTCACCTTGCTTTGAATGGAATTGTTTTTATTTTAAAAAAACTGGAGATCCTCTTTCTGAATGGGAAAAAATGAATCGTCCAGAAACTCAGATTCTTTTATCAATAGATCACTTTTTTTTAATGGTGGAATTAAAGAAAGAATTATTTCCCCCAGGATTTTTTAATCAAAATACAGAATTATCTGTTGGTATTACGAGTGTATTAAAAAATAAAAGTGGTCAGTTAAGTTATTGGGCCTTAGCTCATAGTGATACTAGGCCCAACTTCCATGATTTCAGATCATTTATAAAATATACTTAAATATAAGTCTTAATCGCAATGGTGTATTCTTTTTCAGTAATTTTGCTCACAAGTCCTGTGACCAATAATTCTTGAAAACATGATGTGGTTAATTTCTTTCCCATATCATCCATCACTACACTATAGATTTTTTCATCAGTTTTAAAATCGAGAGAAATGACTTTGCCTTCTTTCGATCGCTCTTTAGGTCTAATCGTCCCAGAGAGTTGAACTAGTTTATCTTTATAAAAATAATAGCTATCGCGGTTAAAACCAGAGCCTTCAGTCTTACCTTTTTTACCAGGTTTTCCTTCGCCATCTTCATCATCGAAGGCAAATTCATCACCTTCATCGCCACCGTCATCAACTTCCACTTCTTCTTCAATATCGTCAAAATCGTCTTTGAATCCGCCCATAAACCGGCCATCCCCTTAGTAAAAAACAACACTATTTTATTACAGTACTATCTTAGACTAAAATTTTAAGAATAATCACTAGAAAATCAACACTTTGGTGAAATTTTTAAGGTTCCTAGTATTCCCCGAGAGTGCTATACTGATATCAGGAACATGAACGGAGGCTTTTGTGCTTAAATTAAAATACTTAACTCGTTTTTCTTTAGTTGCGTTCATCGCATTCATGGCAGTTGCGGCCCCATTAAAGCTTCACGCTCAAGATGATTCACCCAGTGATGAGGAATCAATTGTACCACCATCGTCAAACGTAAACGGAACTCCGCCAGTTATTATAGATGAAAGTGATTCGGGAAGTGTGCCTGACGTTGAAGAATATGACGGATAAAAAATTGTTATCGATATAGAAAAATGGCCGAAAAATTCGGCCATTTTTCATTTAGTTTGAGATAAATTAAGCTTTTTTAAACGTACCTTTCTTTTCTTTGCATTCTTTCTCAGATGTTTTTAACCATCCTTTTCCCTTACAAGAATTTTGACCAGCACATGAATTCTTTTCACTATGGCAGGCAGAAGTTCCCTTGCATGAATTCATCCCATGGCATTGGCCCTCAACAGCCTGCGCATCTTTTGCTGGTGTCACAGATTTTGCAGCGTCTGCAGCAGTTGCAGTCATAGCTAATCCAGATAGTGCCGCAGCTAGTAATAGATTTCTTGAGTCCATAATTCCTCCGAAAAGTTTTTGTTAAACAAAATATATGATGCCAAAAAAATTAACATTCTTCTAGACATTATAAACTAAAATCGCAAATATTCTATATATTATATTTTTGTAATAACTGAATTTTTTCAGGATTCTACGTATGCAAACAGACTCAGATATCCTTGCTGTTGAAGCAGAAATTTTAAAAGAGCTAACGCACTTTGAAACATTTTTTGGACGCATCGGATTTAAACGCATCGATGGATCAGTGTTTGGTTTATTAGTACTCGCAAATAAACCACTCACTTCAGAAGAAATCGAAGCGACTCTCAATCTCTCTCAAAGTGCAGTTTCACTGTCTCTAAAAACGCTTAGCCATTTTGGTGCAATTGAAACGAGAGACACTCGCGATCAAAGGGATAATTCAAAAGCAAAAGTTCACACCGCAAAAGAAGATTCACTCAATATCGTGGCCAGCGTTTTTAGAAAACGCGAAGAAGAATATGTAAACGACTTTAAAAATATGGCGCAAAGAGTTTTAGAAAAATCTGAAGGCTCAGAAAATATTGCCCGAAAAATACGGATGCAATCAATCATCACTACTTGTGAAATTGCTGAATCAGTCATGAATTTTGTTATCACTATTGCTCAAAATAAATCCCGCGAAGGACACGAGCACTATGCTGCTCAATATGAGGCCTTAGTTAAAAAATTGCCAAAGGCACTAGATCTAATCACCACAACTGCGGGACCTTTGAGCGATATCACTCTAAGTCTAAAAGAAAATCTCACAAGTGCATTTAAGAATAATTTTAAAGGACTACGTTAATGAAAGCAGACAATCAAAGAATCGTAATCACTGGAATTGGATTAACAAGCCCAATGGGAAATAATTTAGCTGAATTCCGTGATGGACTCCTCAATAATGGTTCTGGAATTTCACATACTGAAATTCGTCATATGGGCGTTGTAGCAGCAGGTCTTTGTAAATTTGATGAAACAAAATACCAACCAAAAAAGATGAGAAAACGTGGCACTCGTGCAGGAGCGATTTCGATTTATTGCACGAATGAAGCGATCAATGATTCTGGAATTAATTTTCAAAGTATTGATAAAAATCGTGTAGGTGTTTATTTAGGAATTACTGAACACGGAAGTGTTGAAACAGAAAATGAAATTCACGATCTTTATAACTCCCATAAGATGGACGTAAGTTTTTGGTCTCATCATCACAATCCAAGAACTGTTGCTAATAATCCTGCCGGCGAAGTTACACTTAATTTAGGTATCACTGGACCTCATTATACGATTGGTGCAGCTTGTGCTGCAGGAAATTTAGGAATAATTCAAGGTGTACAGCAACTTTTATTAGATGAAGTTGATTTTGCTTTGGCAGGAGGAATTTCTGAATCGACAGAAACTTTTGGAATTTTTGCAGCCTTTAAAGCACAGGGAGCTTTAGGTCATCATGAAGATCCAACTCTAGCCACAAGACCCTTGGATATTAATCGCAATGGAATTGTTGTCTCTGAAGGCGGATCGGTTTATGTGTTGGAGAGACTTTCGGACGCGAAAAAACGACACGCTAAAATTTACGGCGAAATAATTGGATACCACTCTAATAGTGATGCTTCAGATTTTGTTCTTCCCAACACAGAACGCCAAATTGAATGTATGAAGATGGCGATAAAAAAAGCTGGTATCGATATTAATGAAATTGATATCGTTAATATGCACGCCACTGGGACAACTCAAGGTGATATCCAAGAGTGCCAAGCGGTTGAAGGTCTATTTGGTCCTCACAAAAATGTTCATGTAAATGCAACTAAAGGTTTTATCGGACATGCTATGGGAGCTGCCGGAGCATTAGAATTAGCAGGAAATATTCCTTCTTTCAACGACGGCTATATTCACCCTTGTAAAAAAATCGAAAACCTTGATCCACAATGTGCGATCAGTGGATTAGTTAATGGTGAGAAAATCGCACATGACGTAAAAATAATTCTTAATAATTCATTTGGGATGTTGGGAATAAATTCAACTTTAATTGTACAAAAATATAGCCCGAAAATATAATTAGGGATAAGGAGAAGCACATGCTTAGTAACGAAGAAGTAAGATCAAAAGTATTAGACATCATCGCTGATATCGCACTTGATGACGACGTCACTGGAATTAAAGATGAAGTCTCGCTAAGAGACCAACTAGATTTAGATTCGATGGATTTCTTAGATATCGTTATGGAATTAAAAAAGCGTCATAAAATTGAAGTGCCTCAAGAAGACTACACTCGACTAGCTTCCATGCAATCTTGTGTTGAGTATCTAACACCAAAGTTTAATGCCTAAGCCGAATGCAGAAAAAAGTTGATACAATTATCATTGGGGCCGGCATGTCGGGACTTGCTGCTGGCATCAGGCTCTCAATGTATAATAAAAAAGTTTTAATTATAGAAAAACACACCATAACTGGTGGACTCAATTCTTATTACGCCCGCGGAAAAAGAAAATTTGATGTTGGTCTGCATGCTCTCACCAATTTCGTGGGGCCATCTGAGCGCGGAAAACCGTTTAATAAATTGCTGAAGCAACTTCGAATTCCGTATGAAGAATTTAAGATTCATCCACAGAATTATTCGATGATACAGTTTCCTGAGAAATCGTTGAAGTTTACCAATGAAATAGAGTATTTCATTGAAGAAATCTCTCGACAATTTCCTGCAGAGATAGACGGATTCATGAGTCTAATAAATCATATTAAAAATTTTAATGAAGTTGATTTAAGTAATGAAACGGTCATGGCAAAGGATGTTGTCGCAAATTTTATTAAAAATAAATCATTGATTGAAATGATTTTTTGTCCACTTTTGATTTATGGAAGTGCGTGGGAAAACGATATGGATTTCTCGCAATTCGTAATTATGTTTAAAAGTATTTTTTTAGAAGGATTTGGACGCCCTGAAGGTGGTGTTCGTACAATTATTGATTTACTGCTCAAACGCCTCGAAGTTTGCGGAGGTGAAATTCAATTCAAATCTGAAATCACTCGCATCATCACAAATAATGGAAAAGTTACTGCTGTCGAAATTAACGGCAAAGACATAATTGAATGCGATTCAATTCTGTCTTCCATGGGTCTACCTGAAACGATGAGTGTCGTTGATCAGGACTTAGAATACTCCCCTCGAGTCGGAAATCTCTCTTTTACTGAGAGTATTTTAATCACTGACAAAAAGCCACGTGACCTTGGAATTGATGCCACCATAATTTTTTATAATAATCGCCCGGAATACCATTATCTTAAGCCTCAAACTCTTTTTGACAGTGAAAGTGCCGTGGTATGCTTTCCAAATAATTTTTTACATGACGATTTTGATGAAGGTGTTTTAAGAGTCACCAATATCGCCAACTTTGATTTATGGAACCAAGAGCTTTTACTCTCTCGCGAAAGTTATCAAGAAAAAAAACTCGACGTATATAATCAGAGTCTGGCCATTTTAAAAAAATGCGGAATGAGTTCTGAGTTTAGCGTAAACTTTAAAGATATTTTTACTCCAACGACCATCAAGCGTTATACCAATCATTTTGGTGGAACTGTTTATGGATCTATTGATAAGTCTAGAAATGGATCAACCCCAATTTCAGGACTTTATATATGTGGAACTGATCAAGGGTTCTTAGGAATCGTGGGCTCGATGCTCTCAGGAATTTCCATGGCCAATCTCCATGTCCTTCAAGGTAGTCTATGAAATTTAATAATATTGTTATTGAGTCTTTCGCCTATTCACTTTCAGATGAAATTATGTCTTCTGATCGAATTGAAAAACGCCTCGCTCCAATATATAAAAAATTGAAACTTCCAGAAGGGAGGTTGGAACTCATGACGGGGATTATCGCTAGACGAGTTTGGCCTTTAGGAACAAAACCAAGCGATCTTTCAACACAAGCGGCTGAAAAATTATTTTTAAAATCTAAAATAAAAAAAGAAGATGTTGATCTTTTAATTCACGCATCTGTCTGTAGAGATTTTCTGGAGCCAGCGACTGCATCTGTTGTACATGCCAATTTGGGACTTTCAAGGAAGGCCATGATTTTTGATTTATCAAACGCCTGCTTAGGTGTGATAAATGCCATTGTAGTTGCTGGAAATATGATTGAAAATGGGCAGATAAAATCAGCCTTAATTGTCAGTGGAGAAAATGGTGGTCCGCTATTAGAAAACACCATTAGTGAATTATTAAATAATCCCAAAATCGATAGAAAAAACATTAAAAAATACATCGCTAATTTAACGATTGGATCAGCGGCAACTGCTCTATTAATAACTCACAAAAACTTAAGTCCAGATTCTCCACGCATTTTAGGTGGAGCCGTTGAAACAGATTCAAGTGCCAATCATCTGTGTCGTGGTGATGGAAACACTCACTCACTAGTAATGGAAACAGATTCAGAAGAACTTTTAAAGTACGGTGTCAATTTAGCAAAATCAACCTGGCAGGGCCTTCTTCATGAATTAGGCTGGAGTAACGACACTCCTGATTTAGTTCTTACACATCAAGTCGGTACAGCTCATGAAAAATTGTCTTTAGAGTCGCTAGAATTGACTCATAAAAAAACTTATAAAACTTATCCTTTTTTAGGAAATACCGGATCGAGCGCGTTGCCAATCACTCTAATGATGGCCGCAGAAGATCCAAATGTTTTAAAAAAAGGTGATTCCATTGCTCTATTGGGAATTGGATCTGGATTAAGCTCAATCATGTTAGGAGTGCAGTGGTGATAACAATTCCAGAAGAATTAAAAAGCGAATATCCTTTTGAATCGCATTTTTTATCAATTGAAAATAATAATTTACATTATGTCGATGTGGGAACTGGCGAAGTCATTCTGATGTTGCACGGAAATCCTACCTGGTCGTTTTTCTATCGCAATCTTGCTAAATATTTTTCCGTAAATCATCGAGTAATCGTACCAGATCACATGGGCTGTGGGCTTTCGAGTAAACCACAAGATTATGAGTACACACTCAAGACACACGTAGATAATATTTGCTTGCTGTCTCAAAAATTAAATTTAACAAATATCACTTTAGTTGTTCACGATTGGGGTGGGGCCATCGGAATGGGACTGGCCACTCGTTATCCACATTTGATTAAAAAAATGGTTATCATGAATACTGCGGCCTTTAGGTCAATTGAAATTCCAGCGCGGATAAATATTTTAAGAAATCCAGTTGGTGAATGGTTCATTAGATCTTTTAATGGTTTTGCTGGGCCCGCAACTATTATGGCCTCTAAAAAAGGGCTATCTCCATTAGTAAAAAAAGGCTTTATATTGCCATACAATGACTTTAAATCGCGTATCGCAACTGCTAAATTTGTTCAAGATATTCCCATGAGCGACACGCATCCAACATATGAAACACTAAAGTTGATTGAAGAAAAACTTCCCACAATCAAAGCTCCAGTCCTTTTACTTTGGGGCGAAAAAGATTTTTGTTTCACAATGAATTTTCAAAAAAAGTGGCTAGAGATATTTCCAAACGCTCATGCAGTAACTTATCCAAAAGCTGGCCACTACCTTATTGAAGATGAAAAAAGTGCGGTGATTAACGAAATAGAGAAGTTTTTAAAGGATTAGTTTGTGAATATTGCCCAAAGGCTAACTAGTAACGCTAAAATATTTCCGGATAAAAATGCCGTCGTTTTCCCGAAACTAACTAGTCATGGGAATTATGAGTACACTACACTCACTTTTAAAGAACTGGAAATTCTTTCAAATAAATTTGCTGTTTCTCTTTCAAAACTCGGATTAAAAAAAGGTGATAAGACGCTTTTATTTTTAAGACCCTCTCTCGATTTCCCGGCCATAACTTTTGCACTTTTTAAATTAGGAGTCATTCCCATTTTTATTGATCCTGGAATGGGTAAGAAAAATCTTCTTAAATGTATTAAAGAATCAAATCCTGTAGGGCTCATCTCTGAAAAAGAAATTCATTTCATAAAATATTTTTATAAAGATACTTTTAAATCGATCAAATTCAATGTGACTACTGGGAAATTTGCTTGGGGAAAAATGAAAACCCTCAAAAAATTGAAAGAGGAGAAAATTCAAAGTTTAACAACTGCATCATCTGATCCCTCTGATACGGCGGCGATACTTTTTACATCGGGAGGAACAGGAACTCCAAAAGGCGTGGTCTACTCTCATCAAGTTTTTGAACACCAAACAAATGTTCTTCAAGAACTCTATGGTTTAACCAATAACGATATTGATATGCCTGGTTTTCCGCTGTTTTCGCTCTTTACAATAGCGATGGGAATGACTAGTTGTATTCCTGATATGGATCCGTCAAAACCTGGAAGATGTGATCCCGAAAAATTAGTACAGAATATCAAAGATCAAAGGCCAACATTTGTTGCGGGTTCTCCTGCTATTTGGGAGCGAGTCGCGGACTTTTGCATTGCTCATGAAATCACTTTGCCGAGTATAAAATATGTCGTTATGTTTGGGGCCCCTGTCTCAACAAAATTGCATATGAAATTTAAAAATCTTCTTCCTCATGGCACAACTTATACTCCATATGGGGCAACTGAAGCTCTTCCCGTATCGAGCATTTCTGGTGAATACATTTTAAAACATACTGCTCAACTCTCAGATGATGGGAGAGGGACTTGTGTAGGCAAAGCTGTTCCTGGTGTTGAAATAAAAATTATAAAAACCTCGAACGATGTTATTGAAAAATTAACTCCCGATTTAATTTTGCCTGCTAATTCAATTGGGGAAATTATTGTGAGGGGACGAGCTGTCACAAAAGAGTATTTAGATTTGCCAGATAAAACTCGCGAAGCAAAAATCAGTGATGAAAAGAATACGTTCTGGCATCGTATGGGTGATGTAGGATTTTTAGACGAAGCGGGTCTTCTATGGTTTTGTGGAAGAAAAACTCATCAAGTCGAAACGATTGATCACTTACTCTACCCCATTCCCTGTGAGGCTATTTTTAATAAACACCCCGCTGTTAAAAGATCTGCTTTAGTAGGTCTTGGAAAGCCAGGAAATCAAATCCCGGCCATAGTTATTGAAAGAAAAGATGGGCAGTATCTTTCAGGTAAAAGTAGATCTATTTTTGAAAGTGAACTAATTGCAGTAGCTAAAAAATATCCCCACACAAAAGAAATTCAAAAAATATACTTAAGTCGATCATTTCCTGTTGATGTTCGCCACAATATCAAAATTGACCGTCTAAAGTTAAAAGAAGAAATAGAAGCGTATGAAAAAAACTAAAATCCTCATTACTGGAGCTGGTGGATTTCTAGGAAGTGTCATCGCTAAAAAGCTTGCCCTTGATCCTCGTTATGAACTTTATAGTTTTTCTCGATCAACTTATCCCAAGCTATTGGGCCTTGGTTTAAAAGAATTTATTGGTGATTTAAAAAACAAACAAGACGTGGATCATGCGCTTAAAGATATGGATGCTGTTATTCACACTGCTTCGATGGTAGGAATGTGGGGGCGTTATGAAGATTTTTATGCCACAAATGTTATTGGGACAAAAAATATAATTAGTGCAATGAAAGAATATAAAATTAAGAAATTAATTTATACCAGCACTCCAAGTGTAGCTTTTGATCGTGACAGTCTATGTGGAGTTGATGAAAGTACTCCAATCCCTAAATCGTATTTGACTAGTTATGCTAAAACTAAAGCAATTGCAGAGAGTCTTGTTCTAGCTGCTAATTCAGATGAGCTATCTAGCATAGCACTTCGCCCTCATTTAATTTTTGGACCAGGAGATTTAAATCTCGTCCCCAGGGTTATAAAGGCGCAAACAAAAGGTCGTCTTAAAATTATTGGAGATGGTAAAAATTTAGTAGATGTGACTTATGTTGATAATGCAGCAGACGCTCATATACTTGCACTAGAAAAATTAGAAAGCACCCACCCTTGTGCGGGAAAAGCCTATTTTTTAGGACAAGGTCCTATAAAATTATGGGATTTTACCAACGAAATTTTAAAAAGATCGGGGCTTCCTCCTGTGACAAAAAAAATGTCGATCCCCACAGCTTTTGCTATTGGGTTTGTTATTGAATCCCTGCTTAAGTTATTTCGCATTTATAACGTTCATCCACCGATGACACGGTTTGTGGCCCTCCAGCTGGGAAAATCTCATTATTTCAGCCATCACAACCTAGAGCATGATTTAGGATTTACGCCTCAGATTTCAATTGAAGAAGGCTTAAATCGCCTTTTTTTACCCTCTGAGTCTATCTAGAGAATTATTATGATTCTTGCTAAACAATCTTTCCTCTCATAAAATTTGGTAAATTTTTTGGGAGACATAAATGCTTAAATCTATCCTTACGATAACCTTTTTAATTCTTTCTGGTTATGCTCAGGCACAAACGGCGCTTAATGCTAAAAACATTTTAGGAAAATACACAATGAATGGTGTAGTGGATTTAAAAGTAAATCTTCTAACAAAAAATAAGGTCGAGGCCGTTCAAGTTGGAATAATTTTCGATACTAAATGTGACGGAACTTACGCCTATAACCAAAATAAAAATGAACTTATCGCTGATTTAGACTGCGAAGGAAGTGCACTTCATCAACAAATTGAATTCGCTAACACGACGATGGAAGATCTCAAAAATGGTACACTCGTTCACGTGGCCCTTTTCTATAATAATGAAAACTACGATTTAGATTTTGATATAAAAAAAATTCAGTAACATTATTGATCCACAACAATAGAAGACGGAGCTCTTAAGTTTTCTAAGCGCATATAGTGATCGACAACGCCCAATCCTTTAAATGCACCTTCATGGAAGCTTGTCGTAAAGTTACGGCCATCGGCTGTCATTGCGTTGAAGTTTCCGTAGAAAAACACGTTCTGCACTCCAAAGAGATTGTAGTAGTGAACTTTACTATTTGAATTATTGACTATGTTATTCGTTAAATTCTTTAACGACCAAAGAGGAATTTCTACCCAATCTTCTTTATCTTTAAAAGTCACAAGTGAGAGACAATTTTTTAAAAAAGCGCGTTTTTTTGCAGCTCTAAAAATAAATTTATCTGATTGTTTCTCACAAACACTGATCACTTCAGCTGTTATTTTTTCATGAGAGAGGTCTTTAAAATAATTAATATAATCATTTTGCAAAGATCTTCTGCAATTATCGAAAAGATTTCTGAAATTAAAAAATTTATTTCGAGGGTATTCATCACATAACCCATTAATGTGATCAAAAATAGTTCCTACACTTTGATTATTTAAAAAACGCACACCTTCTGTATTAACTTCATAACGGCCAGTAATTAAAAATGGAGCCGTTAAGTACTCACTTTGCACCATGCTTACTGCAAGAGGATCAATACCTGA
This sequence comes from Bacteriovoracaceae bacterium, assembly GCA_947446575.1. GTDB lineage: Bacteria > Bdellovibrionota > Bacteriovoracia > Bacteriovoracales > Bacteriovoracaceae > Bacteriovorax. Next base: position 37,088 of record CANFHC010000010.1, read on the forward strand.
AAAACGCTCTAGTAAAAAGACAGCACGGTCGAGGTATTTTTTCCCCATCATACCAGTACTTTTTTTAGTGCTAAATTCTGCCGTAAAAGACATTGAAAGTTTTTGTTCATTGGCTTTAATACTTAAGTCTTCATGGTTTTCTAATAAATTTTTTTCACTATCGTACTCAATAGTAACTTTCTTAGAATCGCTGGCAAGCTTTGCAGCACTTGCATCTGAATTCGTAATAGCGAAGATGACACTCGCAAATAGTCTGGAGGCTAGATCTTCGGTGTATCTAATTTTTTCATAATAATGTCTGTAAAATGTTTTAACTCGACCATCTGTTGTTACTTCTATCTGTTGAGTTTTTGAACTTTTTGATCCACCCAATAAAAGAAAATTATATTTATGATCTATGCTTTGAGCGATCTTTTTTTCTTCAGAAATAACATAAGGAGCAAGGACATCTAAATCCCCTTCTCGGTTTTTTAACAATTGGCTTATTTCCATTTCTACCGGAGATCCTGGTGGCATTTCTCTTAAACCAAATTGATTAAAGTTCAAATAAATCTTATAACTTTCAGAGAGCTCATACGAAAAATCATATGATAAAAGTGTAATGCGTAAAATTTTTAGAAAATCTGCCTGAATACCTAGTGATATGCCCGCACTGACTAATTTTGTTTTTTCATACGAGAGATGAACTTCATCCCCCACATCAGTCTTACTTGGACTAGAGATAACTTCTACGCGGGAGAGTTGTTGAAACTTTGCAAGCACTCCTGCCATTCCGGTAATACCAGTATAAAGCGGAGCTGAAGCAATTCCTCCGGCCTTAACCGAAATTGAATCTTCTTTAAAGATCATTTCGTTAGTTTGCATATGAGAAATATTATTAAACTGCAAAGCTGCAAATGGCAGGAAGAGTTTTTCAAAATGAGTTGTTAACCCTTCATTGTAAGAGTTTGCATAATGAACCCAAGTAAAAGTTCTTTTGAAGACTATACCGGCAAAGGCTGCAAGATTATTTTGAGTGATATCTATAACTTTTTGATCTTTTAAATTTGAAAGTATTTTCGAGGCATCAATGAGAATTGAAAACGTATCTGTAACAATCCAACGTTTATCATCAAACAAATCAGGAGCTAAATTTCGATTAACACTTACGGCAAAATCTACAAAAGGTTTTTGATAACTAAAACCTATGCTATTGAGACCTCCAGTAACAGTACTCGATCCACTTGAGAGAACTCGTGCAGCTTCTCTTTGTCCAATATGTTCATACTCTAAGTTCATCTCGTCTAAGATTTGCTGATAAAGATTATTTTTTGTCTCAAAGGGGTTGATGGCATTACCCACACCTGTAGCGGTATAGTTTTTCTGCAGAGTTTCAGCATCGGTTACATTCAGATAGCTAAAACTATCCTGTGCGCTCGCAATGCCAGCAAAACTTAAAGTGATGAGGACGATTAATGAAGCTGGGATTAATTTTATTTTCATAAGTCATTTGCCTCTATCGCCTATTCTATGAGGACTCATCGGTATTCCCTACCGAGAACTTGACCGTTTTAATAATCTATATTTGGGATGCATTACTCTCATAAAATATGCCAAATATATTTATCATCCACCTGCAAGCTGTTAGAATATTGTCCATGAAAGGAAACAGGCTCATTCTCTTAATTGCATCCATTTTATTACTCACGATTAGCAGTGGACTGCTTTTTTACAAGAATCTCTTTCTTTTAGAAGGACCTCGCTCAGGTGGGAAAGTGGATTTCGAAGAATTGCGCTATACCGATTTGCAAACTAATACGACTGCTCTGATGATGAGAAAAAACTTAAGTACTGAGAGCACTGTATTAACTTCCGAAATTAATCGCATCAAAGAACTTATGAATATAGTGACTGACGTCAATAAAAATTCTACAGAGCTTGGAGCTTCTCTAAAAAAAATTCAAACTTATTTTGACAAAAAAATAAAAAACTTAGAAAAATTTCAAGTAGGATTAAAAGATTTAAAAAATTCTATTGAATCACTCAATCCAACATATAACGAACTGACAAAGAATAATTTAAAATTTGTTGTCGATAAAAAAGATTTCTATCGGGAATGCGTGATCGATGCTCTTTTTTATGTCGCTTCTACAAGTAAAGAAAATGAAATTCGTCTGCAAGATGACAAAAAAATACTGGCTCAAATTCTAGGATTTGCTACTGCCCCAAATCCCATCATTTTAAAGTACTCACATTTAATTGATAAAATTTTACTTCGTGGAAAAGAACTAGATGTTATTACCGATAGTTTAAAAAATGACAGTCCTATTAATAGTGAAATGATCATTTTAGGAAAGTACTACAAAGAATCCCTTGATTCTAAGGCCCATGACGGTGAGATTTTTTTGACAATGGTCTTTGGAGCGATCGTCCTATATCTGTTATGCTTAGTTTTTATTTTTAAAAAACTTAATTAACTCTGCTTTGAAAAAGCTGAGACAACGTTTTCATCAAAATAATTAGCACTCATTCCAGCATCAACCAGCATTCCAGTTGCATTAATCCCACTAGAGCTTGGGCTTAAAAGAAAAACAACGGAATTGGCTACTTCTTGAGTTTCAAGGGCCTTTTTTCTCATGGTTAATTCTTCCGCAAATAAATAATTTTCAATGTAGCCAGGAATTCCAGCTGAAGCTGAAGTTTTAAGTGGCCCCGAACAAACGGCATTAAATCGCACAGAATTAATCGTTGAGAATGATTTCGCCAAAAAAGCCACTGTCGCATCTAAAGAAGCTTTAATCGGGCCCATATAACCATAGTTAGTTGCTCTTGTACTTGAAATAGAAATTGTGACAACTGAAGCAAGTGGTTCAAAACAATCTTTTAATGCATTAGAGAGTGCCACAAGTGAAAATGCAGAGATAGTACTGGCCTGTAAATAATCTTTTAATTTTGTTTCATGAAAAGGTTTCATACCTTCTGAATAATTGGCAAAAGCTATAGAATGTAAAAAGCCATTTAATTTAATTTTCTCGTTTTTAAGATTTTCACCAAATGCTTTTATTGCATCTTCATTTTCAACATCCAATAAATAAATTTTTTTCCCTGGAAATAGCTTTTCTACTTTTTCCATTATCTCTAAGTTTTGCACAGTAAAAATTACATCTGCTCCATTTTCAACTAAAGTTTTAGCAGAAAAATAGGCAACTGATTTTTTGTTGGCCACACCAGTGATTAGAAATGTTTTATTTTCAAAATTTAAGAAACTCATTAAATGCTCGCAACTGCAAACTCGATTACTAAAACCGTTTTGCCTAAAACTTTTGTTGTACCTTTCATAAAGTGGGCATTAGAAATTGAATCTGTAAGTTCAACTTCCATTTCTAATAGATCTCCAGGACGGACCATGTTTTTAAATTTGGCATTTTGAACTCTCGTTACAACTCCTAATCCCCCCCCCTCTCTACCGGCCATTAAAGCAGCACCACTTTGAAAAAGAGCTTCTTGTAAAAGGACTCCTGGCATAACGGGATTGCCGGGAAAGTGACCTTTAAAAAAATCTTCATCCCCAGTAATTTTTAGTGTTGTTTTAATCGATTTTTCTGAGCGATCAATAATTTTATCAACAAATAAAAATGGAGGTCTTTGAGGAATGAGTTGAGTTATTGCAGGATACATTTAGAGGCCTCCAGAAATTTCTAGACACGCTCCAGTGATATAACTTGCTTCTCTACTAGATAAAAATAAAACAGCAGCTGCCACCTCTTCAACTTTTCCAAATCGTTTCATAGGTACATCTTTCATGTATTCTTTTCTCTGTTCTTCTGGAAGATCGGCTAGAAGTTCAGTATCAATAAATCCCGGCAGAACGTTATTGACAGTTATACCGCGCTTAGCGACTTCTTTTGATAACGTTTTAGAAATTGCAATTTGACCTGCTTTAGAAGCTGCGTAATTTGCCTGTCCTGGAAGACCTAAAGATCCACCAATTGATGACATATTTACAATTCTTCCATAACGATTTGACATGAATTTTAATACAGCGTGTTTACTCATAAGAAATGTTCCTGTGAGATTGGTGCTAATAACATCATTCCAATCATGCAGAGTCATCATTGCTGTTACTTGATCTTTTCTTATTCCTGAATTATTTACCAGAATTTCTAATTTTGGATGAGTTAATTCTAATTCTTTAAAAAATTCAATAATAGCTTCTTCGTTTCGAACATCACATTTTTTAACTGAAAGCAGTGGAGAATTTATTTCTTCGTAAAATTTCGAGGCAGCAGCGTCGTTGCCGGCATATGTTGCAATTACAGTAGCTCCTTCTTTTAAAAAAGCTTCAGCGATCCCTCGTCCAATTCCACGAGTTCCGCCTGTTACTATTACGGTTTGATTTTCAAATTTCATAAATCCTCTTAAAAAATTCATTTGATAAAAACTTTCTGACAAAATTAAAGTGATTTTAACTAAGGGCAGGTCGTTTGAGAAGAGAATTGAGTACATTTGTTCTGTGTCATGTAATCTTATCTAAGATAATTTGCTTTAAAATTTATGACTTTTTAAATTTGGCTGAATTAACCATTTTTTAGACTTCATTAATCTATTTAATTTATCTAAACCAGGGTCTTCTTCAAATTTAATCAAGTAACGGTTGGAACCAATGGGCTTAATTTCAGCTTTCTCGCGTATGACTGTAGCTATTTCACTTTCAGAACCTGATTGATTCGTCGTTATTAAGTATTCAGCTTTTTTTCTATGTATTTGAGCATTGAGATTTCCCATAATAGCAAAAAAAAGAATAAAAATTTTCATGGTAATTTCACTGCAGCACCACCAATTGGAGGATTAATATAAGCAAGCGCATTAGTGGCATTAACCGCTTTTCCAGTTACTGTTTTCCCGGCTAAAGATGGGTTTGCAATACCGCCATTTTTTATGGAATTTAAAACATCGGTATAATTGAAATTAGGATTATAAGCAAAAATCATAGCGGCGAGACCTGCGACATGAGGAGATGCCATAGAAGTTCCACTTATAACGTTATAAGTAATATTATTTGGTGCTAGAGATTTAATACTAAAGGCTGAAATATTTACTCCAAAACTAGTAATACTAACATTCGAATTAAAATTAAATCCGATCGATGTGTTGGCACTTATAAAAGGGCTGATATCATAACTAGCTGGATAACGAGTTCCACTTGTAGAGCCAGAAACACTATCTAACTCAACTCCACTTGTCGGGTCTCCAGTCGATGATTTTGCTTTTATGCTAAAGAGGTCATTATTTTGTTCAGAATCAATCATTAGATAAAACTCTAAAACAGATGAGGACTTTCCACTTAAGTTAAAAATTTTCCATACACGGTCATCTGTATTGTTGGCATATTGAGCAGATGTATGATTATAGGTTGTTGGATTAGAAAGTGTATTGGTCGCTGTGCCAAAGTTAAGTGATTTGTATCCCCATCCACCAGCTGTTGTCGTCGAAAAATTCCAGCCCGTTGTGAGTGTGTCAGTTATAGTTGAATGAGTTCCAGGCCACGTACTCACAATATTAGTTCCCGGAGCACCAACATCAACACTATTAATTCCAAAATTAGAAAAACTGGCGAGTGTATTATTTTGTGACAAGGCCGCCACACAAAGAATATTGTCTTGAGTATATTTACATGGGTATGATGGTGTTAGAGCATCGTCGACATTAGTTCCTTCATTTCCAGCTGCTACAATGACTAAGACACCACTTGTGCGAGCGTTTGCAATTGCAGAATTTTCTGCAGCGTCGAAAACCGTTCCTCCTAAACTCATATTGATAATTTTGGCCCCATTGGCAACGGCAAAATCAATTCCTTGAACAATTGAAGCAGATGTTCCACTACCTGTTGCATCCATCGCTCTTACGGCCATTAAGTTTGCTCTCCAACAAACACCAGTCGTTCCAATTCCATTATTTCCGATAGCACCAATGGTTCCTGCAACGTGAGTTCCGTGACCATTTTTATCCATTGGATCATTAGTGCTGTCGACAAAATCATAACCATGATTTGGATACGTCGCTCCCCCATCCCACATATTTGCGGCAATATCTTCATGGTTATAATTGACTCCTGAATCGACTACGGCCACAACAACTGAACGACAGTCAGTGACTGTATCCCATGCAGTCTCAAGACTCATATCACTTCCTACAGTCCCAGGATTATTGGTGGCAATTGGAGAATCAGGACCACCAAGGCCAGTATTAGAAATTGTTTGAGCAGTATTTTTTAATCCCCACTCTCTAGAGTAATAAGTATCATTTGGTACAGTTGAAATTTTATAAATATAATTAGGTTGAGCATACTCAATATCTGGATCGTCTCTAAAATCTGCTATAACCTCATCAATCTTGCGATTTTTTGGAATTTGAACATGTGATAATCCATGAGTATTTAGTTTTTTTAATCTTCTAGAACCAAATTTATTTTCAATAGATTGTTTTTGGAAAGTTGGAGTTGTATTGGATTTGTATTTAACTAATATTTCTCCTTCTACATATTTTTTTCCATGAAAAACAGCAGCACTTCCATTGCTAATTGGAAGAAAAAATAAAATAAATAGTTTTAACATATCCTCTCCCTTTTTTATCACGGTAAACTCAACGAAAACTCAGCTGATGGAATACTAGTTGAACCAGTAGTCACTCCAACTGTATTAAGAGCAGAAAAAGCAATAATTTTAAAATAATAAGTACCGGCCAAAAGATTACTAATAGTCGTTGTGACAGGTGCAGATGCTCCGGAAACGTAAGGCACATTTACAAATGTTGCTGTATTGATATTAAAACCTGAAGTTGTGCTGTAATAAACTTTATAACCACCGCCAAATTTATTAACTGCAGTCTCTTTATTAGCAGTCCAGCTCACTTGAACAAGTGGTGAAGGACCTAAATAATTATAGCTGCCAAGAATTGCGGAACAAGCACTCGTGCCAATTATATTAGTAGATTTACTATAAAAATTATAAGTTGCAATAACAGATAGTGCGGAAATGGTGACATCAACTGTTGATGAAGTTGCGAGAGAACTCCCGACTAAAGTCGTGCAACCAACATCGGAGTAAACTTTAACAGTATCCCCCGGAGAAACTCCATTAGATAAAGTATATACTGGCGAAGCTGCATAGTTTGGAGAAGTGGTTGGTGTCTTGAGTGTCATTGTTGCTGCAGTTGTAGGAAGCACTCCGAGATATTCATAGTTAACTGAGATAGTTGAGCAAGCACTACTTCCAGCGGCATTACTAGTTGCTGTATAAAAATTAAAAATTCCTAATGCTATTGGAATCGTTGTCACTTGAACAGTCGTAGCAGCGGCGATTGCACTTCCTAAAAAAACAGTACAAAGCGAATCACTATAAACGCTAACGGTCTCTCCGCTTACAACACCGCTTAATAATAATGTTGGAGTTTTATCGTAATCGGGTGTCGTTGCTGGAGAAAATAAGGCGATAGAGCTTGCTATCGTTGGAGCAATACCTAAATAATTATAAGTCAAATGAATTGTTGAACAGGCAGTTGTTCCAACTGAATTGGTAGATCGAGTATAAAAGTGATGTGTACCAATAGATAAACTAGCCGTTGTAAATGAAACACTCGAAGCAGACGCGATTTTACTTAAAATTTGAGTACTGCAAGTTGCATCAGTGTAAATTTTTATCGTTTCACCACTGACGACTCCTGAGACTGAAAATGAAATTGCCGAAATAAAATTTGGACTACTTGAAGGTGTAGTTAGTGTAAATGAAGTTCCCAATGTCGGTAGAATCGGGGCTCCACCTGGTTTATTAAAAGTAAACCCACCACTTTTGCTTTCCAATGCAGGTTTGCAAGAAGTAAGAAAAATAAAAATAAAAATAATTAAATATTTCATAATTTTCTCTTTAAAAATAAATTCTAAATCCGACTATTAAGTAGGAATTGCTATAACTTAGATTGGTTTTAAAATTTTGATGATTACCAATATCTTCAAACTTCATTGATCGAGATCCTAGGTATTCATAACCATAATTAACACCTAACCCATAATGAGAGTTAAGCAAATATTCCAATCCTACTTCTGCTAAAAGAGCAGGCCCTAATGAACTTAGATTAAATGTTGAATTCGCATCAGTGAGCGTCGTATTCATCCGTGAAGCGCCTGCATAAATTCCCAGCGATGGCTTCCAGGCAGATTCAATGAAAAAAAGATATTTAAATCCTAAATAAATATTTTGAAAGGTATCAGTAGATATCCAACTTCCTGCCTGTGCAGTCGAAGAATTAATATCATAGAGAACGAGGTCATCGGATTTTTTACCATTCAAAATTCTTAATTTGAAGACCATATATTTTATGGCATCCAATTTTTTTCCAATTCCCAAACTAATAATAGAAGTCGACTTATATGGACCTGGTTCAACATTTCTCCATTGTGTAGGATTGACTGTGACTGAAGGAAAAATTTGATTATAATCACCTAATGCTTTTTGAGCAGAAATTTTAAATGTTCCTAAATCAAGATCTAAAAAATATTTTTGTGTTTTAAATTTATCCACTTCACTGACATGAACGACTTTTTTTTCAAACGGATTTGATTCAAATTCTTTTTCATCCAAATCACTATTTTTTTCATTGTTCATCACACATTGCAAAGGAGTTAAATAAATAATCCCATTTATTTTGAAGGCCACTAGTTTTGGATTTTTTTTTAGAATTTGAGGATGGATAACTTTATTGATGAACTCATCATTAGGGACAGTTTCTAAAACTTTATTTTGAATTGTTCTAACAGAACATCCTTTCACTTTATCCAAATAATAAAAATCTTTGGAATAAACCAAAAAGGGAAAAATCTGTAGAATGAAAAATATGCGCGTCAATTTAGGCATAGTTAATTATCTAAATAACTTCCATTTCCATCAAGGAGGTATTTTTGACTACATTTGCGCAAATATATATATGATTGATTAAAGGCTTAAATTTTTTCTAATCGACTTAGATAATTGTCTACTTCGTGGGCCTGTATCACCCCGTAATTAGCCGCCCCTAACCATCCAGACATAATTATGCCAACAGAACCCGCGTGAAAGAGTCCATCAATTTCTTTATGCAAATTCATTGATACATCAAGGCCTTCAAACTTTGTTCCAAATGAAGCTCCCCTTTCATGCAGAGTATAGCGCTGAACTGTTAGTGGAGTGGCCGCATCGACATAGTCGATTTTTGATCTTACACCTGGAATAATTTTTTCAAGTCCCGTGATCGCGCGTTCAATGAGGTGTTGTTTTTGTTTTTCATATTCATCCTCTGAGAGATTTATCCAATCTTCATAACGAGCATTTGAAGAAGAAACAATTGCGTATTGAGGATCAAGATGAGGACGAGTATCGGGATAATAAACAGAGAAAGTTTGGCTTCCCACTTTGGGAGATAAAATTAAATCAGTAGAAAATTTCGAGTCTTCACTGGTAAAGACAAGGTCTCCAACAAACGGAATACTCTCGCCTGTTTTTATACCCATATAGACCTGACAAGAAGACGTGTTTAGCCTTACAGCTTGGGCCTTTTTTATATAGTCAGATGAGAAGTGCTCAGGGCCTACCATTTTATTTATTGTCGATAATATATTTGAATTAGAGACCACTGATTTAGATTTAATAGTGTGTCCTTTAACGACAACCCCACTAACTTTTTTATCTGTAATTTCTATTTTTGAGACTTGAGCTTGCATTTGAATATCGACACCATTTTTAATGAGCTCATCTCTCATCATGGTAATCATGGTGTCTGTTCCACCTTGAAAAATATAAACACCTTTACTCATGAAATTTGAAAATACAATCCCATAAGAAATGGCCGGATCTTCTAAGTTTGATCCATTGGCATAAACAATCGGCTCTAATAAAAATCGAGTTATATCATTTCTGCCGGGAAAAAATTTTTCAAACAACTCTCCGTTAGTCATTTGAGAATTATCATAAAAATTCATATGCGCTAGTTCATTAAAAAAAGCATCTACGGTCTCGATTGGAACGCTGAATTTTTCGTTGAGAACTTTGATAAAATGCTCTTTTGTAAAATCAGTTTCTACTTCAAATTGTGGATTAATATATCGAACTGATTTTAATTGGTGAATGCGTTCAGCGATTTCACGACTCCAGTATTTTCTGCAAGTCTTAATCATTCCGACTGGAAACCCATGGAGAGACACATCAAAAATATGCTGAGTATTACCCTCTTTTTGAGCGCGCTTAAACCAAGTGGCAAATCCGCCGAGTTTATTATGAGACTCAAGGAGCAAAACTGAGCGGCCATCGCGTCCCATTTTATTAGCGAGAGTCATCCCGGCCAGGCCCGCTCCTACGACAATGACGTCATAGGATTTAGAAATTTTGTCTTTTGATGAGTAAATCATAGATGCTTAATATAATCTTTTTGGTGTCACTTTGAAAACTGCTGAGCCCAATTCTTTATTATCGGGAGAGGCAATGATTAGACAATAAAAAACAATTTCGCCTTTATCGTTCAAATCCACTTCTCCGCCAAAGCCAGGATAGTTGGGATTTGATAAAATTTTTGCACTTCCAAGGTCAGTTTCAACATCATCACCTTCACCAATAATGCGCTTCATTCCATTTTCATCAGCAACATAGAGGCCTCGTTTGCCTTCTGCATTTTTTGCACGAAACAAAACCATTCCTTGATCATTTACTTTTGGCGAAAACATTTCAATTTCAGAAATATCGTTTGCACCTTCAACTGCCAAAGTTCTAAGAGTATTGTCGTGAGCCAGTACGATGGATTTTTTTGCACCTTCTTGCAATCCCATAAACGCTACATATCCTTTTTTAGATAATGATACAGAATTACCAAATCCTAAAAATGGAGAATGGGAGTCTCCGTCTCGATCACGGGCAATTGTAATAACTTTTGGAGATGGAAGCTTTGGATCTGTTGAGGGAATTAAAACAATAATTGAATCGGGATTACTTTCATCCCATTGTCCTTTTTCACCTGTGCGAGCTTTAAAGGCAACGGCACCACCTTCATTGACAGAAGGTCTAAAAAGATAAGAAGTTTTTATTCCTAAACTCTCCACTCCTTCTGCCATAACTTTATTAAGTTTAGATCCTGTGAAGTCATAATACATTCTGTCGTTATTATCGTCTGTAGCACGAAAAAATATATGTCCGTTATTTTGTAATTGAGGATAGGTGTAAAATTGAATTGGCAAATTGTCCGGGCTTAAAACTTGATCGACATTTTCTGTTTTTGTATCGATAACAAAAAGTCCATCAGTCACACCTTCATCATAAAGATTAAAAGCGATTTTTCCATTTTCACTAACAGCTTCTGGTTCTGTTAAAAATCTTTCTTCCGGAGCAACGTAAATAATTTTTCCATTAGCGTCTTCAGCGCGCTTTACCCACAATGCTTGATTGTTCACCCCTTCAACCGCCATCAGCTTAAAGGCCACATCTCCACGGTCATTGATAACTGGGCTAGTATTGTTTAAAAAACTTAATGGAGGAAGGTTGTATCCATCTGTGATATTAGCTCGCGCTAAAATTTCAGGTGCATTGTATTCTGGAAGAGCAGCATAGCTCACGCTTGTGACTATGGCAGAGAGAAGTAAAATTGATTTTTTAATCATAGCTCAAATCCTTTTTCTTTTTTTATGAGAGACATCGCGATTTTTACGCCATCAACAGCAGCAGAGGTAATTCCTCCCGCGTGACCGGCGCCTTCTCCACAGGGAAATAAACCTGTGTGGCTTGACGATTCCAAAGTCTCTTTGTCGCGCAAAATAGTAACAGGGGCACTAGTTCTCGTTTCAGGCGCAATTAAGAGCGCTTTATCGGACACAAAGCCTTTTAGGTTCTCATCAAATTTTAGCAGAGCATTCTCTAAATGTTTAGTCACAAATGAAGGGAGAATCTCTCTTAACGAAGTTTTTACAATTCCAGAAGGAGTAGACGTTTTTACTGGAGCAGAATTAGCGGAGATATTATTTTCCATAAATTCTTTTAAAGTTTGTGCAGGTAACTCTCGTCCCGTGGCATTTTGTTTGGAAGCCTCAAAAGCAAGTTTTTCAATTTTGTGTTGGAAATCAAGGCCTGCTAAAAGATTTTTACTTTCAAAATCACTGCCCGCCTTCACACTGACAACTAAAGCTGCATTAGACCAACGAGAATTTCGAGCGTAGTTGCTCATTCCATTGACCACAATTCCATTGGCCTCTGTCCCCGAAGAAAGCACATATCCGCCAGGGCACATACAAAAACTATAAGTTCCTTTTTTAGAATACGCATCTTCGTAACTTAATCGATAACGAGCGGCCCCCAGTTCTAAGCCTGCAAATTTTCCATATTGAATATTATCTATTAATTCTCTCGGGTGCTCGATGCGAACTCCAACGGCAAAATCTTTTTGTTTCATCTCAACGCCTAGATCGTTGAGTTGATAGTACATTTCACTGGCCGAATGCCCCGTGGCCAGCACGACATATTTTGAAAATAATTTTTCACCATTGTTTAGTTCCACACCAACAATATTTTTCCCTTCAAAAAGCAAACGATCCACTCGGGTATTATATCGAACAATTGTTCCTTTCAAACGCAGATACTCGGTCATTTGATTAATGAGCCCGCGAATCTTATTTGAACCCAAATGTGGGTTAGAAATATACGCTGTTTCTTTAGGGGCACCAAAATCCACGAAGCGATTCATTACGTATTGGACAAAAGGAGATTTAATTCTGGTGATTAATTTCCCATCAGAAAATAATCCCGCTCCACCTTCTCCGTAACAAACATTATTTTCGGTATCAAAGACGCCATAGCGCCAAAACTTTGCAATATGAATCATTCTTTGATGAGCACGGTCTCCGCGCTCGATGACAATTGAGGGCACTCCATAATCAGCTAATCTTAATGCGCAAAAAAGTCCACCTGGTCCGGCCCCAATGATAATTGGCATTTCATTGAATGCACCTACATCTTTGAAAGTTTCTTTGACTGCTTCAAATTGCTCACCAGGACTTAAGAGTTCTACGTTATAAGTATAGCGCGGAACTTTACCGCGATTTGCTCCACGAGCGTCTAGCGCCTGATTTAGGATGCGATAGTCGGCATGATCAGGATAATTCTTTTCCAGATAAAGATCGATATCCTCATTAAAATCGAGCGTAAATTGAACTTTTTTTGTCATTGCCTCTGTCTCATTTAATCTAGGTTTTAAGTTTAACTAAATTATGCCAAAATTCATAGCAGTACTAAGCTTTTTAAGGTGATTACCATGAACTCACAACTAAATGTTTCAATGATCGTTATTGGTGACGAAATTTTAAATGGAAGAACAACCGATTTAAACGGGAGCTTTCTTTCTAAATACCTATTTAAAAAAGGGCTCAACTTTAAAGCCCTGCGCTTTATTCATGACGATGAAGAGGAAATCAATAAGGCCTTAACAGATTCAATGAATGAAAGTGATATCGTCATTACTTCTGGTGGAATTGGACCAACCCTCGATGATAAGACCAAAAAAACGCTGGCCGCTTTTTTTGGAAAAAAAATTATTGAACGATCTGATGTTGCAGAAATTGTAACAAAAAATTACCAACAATTCGGAAGAAACTGGGAGCCAAACCAAAACCATTATCATTTTTTTCCAGAAGATTTTATTGCCACCAATAACCCGAGGGGCCTTGCTCCTGGAATTGCTTATTATGATGAAAAAAGAAGAAAGCTCATTGCCGCGGGCCCCGGCGTTCCTAGAGAATTTACCGAGATTGTTGATTGTGAATTTTTTCCATTAATTAAAAAAATTTTCAGTGAACGAATTTTTGAATTTCAACAAACAGTCATTCGAACTAAAGGTGTAGCCGAAGAGAAAATTTTTAATGAACTCTGTCCAACACTTTGGAGTGACCTAGAACGATTCGGAAAAGTTAGTTCACTGCCACACACAATTGGAATTGATATTGTTGTGAGTTTTACAGGCAATAGCGAACTTCATAAAAAAAACTCTGCTGAAATAAAAAAAATTATTGAAGCTGGAGCTCTGAAAGATCACGTCTGGCAATATGGGAATAGACCCATCAATGAACTTGTACTCGAAAAAGCATTGGAATTAAAAATAGATTTCTCATTCGCAGAGTCTTGCACTGGTGGACTCACCTCTTCCAAAATCACTGATCTAGCTGGTTCATCTAATGTATTTCTTGGCGGAGCCGTTACCTATTCCAATGAATCAAAAACAAATATTTTAAATGTAAAACAATCGACCATCGAAAAATTTGGAGCAGTTAGTATTGAAGTGGCCACTGAAATGGCATTGGGAGCAAAGGATAAATTTAAATCCAATTATGCCATTTCACTTACTGGAATTGCAGGACCCTCAGGCGGGAGCATTGAAAAACCGGCCGGCACTGTCGCGATTGGATATGCGAGTCACAAAAAAAGTGGAGCTAAACTTTTTCAATTTCCGGGAGATCGTATAAGAAGAAAAGAGCGCTTTTCTGATATGGCCCTTTTAATTCTTTTAGAATTAATGATCGAGTAATTGTCGACTTTTAACTTCTGCAATTGCTCGTGTTTTTAAATTATCTAAATCGATGTCTTTCATACTCGCAATTTCTCTTTTAGCTTTTTGACCTTCTTCAAAAGTGATGCGCCCACTTACCACCATTTTATCCAACATGTTTTCAACCTGCTTTTTTTCTAAGCGGATTGATCCCATCATTTGTTCCATGTTTTTATATTCATCTCCGAGTTGATCAGACGCCTTAGCGAAAGAAAATAGAGAGATAAATAAAAAAGTCAGAGATAGTGTTAGTTTAAATTTCATCTACGTTAATCCTCACAAAAACATTTTGGTGGAACTCTATTTGAAATTATCGGTGAAGTCTTAAAAATCCTTGAGCACTTTAGTCAGGATTAAGGTACTCAATGTACTCTCAATGGCTTCTGAAAGTTTCATTTGAGAAAGAAAAATTGTTGGTGCCACATAACTCTGGCAGTCATCCCCAAAAACTACTAATCAAAAAATGACTTAACAGTATGAAATGCTTCTTAGTTTACTAATAATACTCAGGCCCATCTGTTGGGTATTAAAATAAAATCAATAAGAAGCAACGAAATGCCGATTAGTTCAGTGCCTGACCATTCATGGAAAAAGGATTATGAGGCAATGAAAGGATGCAATTGAAGACTCAACAAAAATTGAAAATATTTTTTTTCAATTCATTATCAAACGTATTGATAATGATGAGTGCGCTCATATTCTTAGTTTCTTGTATCCAATCCCCTAGTAGTTCAAGAAAATCACTCCTTAGTTCTAGTGCCACGACTGGTAGTAAAACATCGACAACACTTCCTACATTTACAGAAGGAAATAATTTTATTCAAAATGGAGGAGTTATCTATTCCTCGGTGGTGAGTTTTGATTTAAGTTATGTCGACACACTCCAATTGCGAGGAAAAGATGTAGATAGTTATATTCGCAACAATGGCACTCAAACAATTTCGTGCTTAACTGGTAGGTTTACAGCAACGACGGTCAACCAAGTTAATATAATAGCTGCCATTCCGCATTCAGTTTATAACTTTACTACAAATTCCTTAGAATATTATTACAGTATCGCTCCAAGTGATTCAGTAAGTAATAAAAACTTTTGTCAAAAATCTGGTCTCGTTAATAAACTCTTTCTTCTCTACAGCGGATTAACACCTACCTATGCCATGAAAGAACTATGCCCAGGTGGAAATTGTGTAAGTAGCACTTATACAAGTCAATCGCTAGAGCTCTATACTCAAGGCGGTAATGCCATCACTCAAGTTGCAACTAAACAGCTTACTTACTCTATTAAAAATAATCCCGTTATCACAACTCCGATTGGACAGACATGTGTAACAAATTCTGAGTGCGTAGGAAAAAATTACGATTGTTGCAGTCTCGGTCAATGTGTAAAAGATCTTGCTTTAAAACAAAATGTAACGACATCATCACCAGATTATGTTCAGGCATTACAAGATATTTTAAATAACCCAAGTCATATTTATAATTATCCTCAATATTATTATTTATGTTCATCTGCTGTAAATACTCCAGGAGGAACTACAACTCCAACAAACCCAAACAATGAAGCTGCTGTTCGTTTGAAAAATCTAGGTGATCTCTATAATTGCACTACTAAACTCGAAGGTGAGATGGGGATATGCACAGTCACAATTCCCAATGCTCTTCCCAATGTAGTTTATAGTGCTGGAGCTGATGATAGAAGCTTTTCTACAACTTACACTAACCAAGCTAGCTCAGATTATACTCCGACTCTTCCTGAAGAACTTATTAGTATTCAAGAAGTAACTTATGGTGAGGTTACTTTATTTAATTACGATCAAATCGCTCTTGATTCATCGGTAAGACCATCACCTTATCTAGTCTCAAATTATCTAACGATTAATGGACATCATAATGACAACACAACGACAGGTGCAACAATAACGTTGTTACCTCCAGTTCCAACAAGTGCAGTCTCTCATGACTTAGTTATTCGTTACCGAAATGATGCAAGTTGTACTCAACTAAGTTCAACCTTAGCGAAGTGTGAAAAATACTACGTTCAAGGACAACAAAAAAAAGGAGACACTTTAGCTCAATACCGCAGAGGACGAGCAACAGATCACTATCCTTCGTCAAATATTTTTGCTCTTCCTTATTACGCAAATACTTCAAAAACTATTACAGTTGAAGTTGATGGCGTGAATCTCACTCAAGATGTGGATTGGAAATTAAACGCAACAAGCCCTGCTAATATTCAATTTTTCCCCAGTGCAAGTGGTGGACTTCGAGTGTTTGATACACAAAAAGTTAAAATCAATTATTTTGTTGATTTAAGTGTTAACCATGTCATGGATTCAAAAATAGCCGCACTTGGTGAAATTAAAGCAAAATGTTCTTGTGCTGATTTAAATTGTGGACTTGCTCCCGTGACAAATTCAGCTGGAATCGTGACTGATTATACTTGTGTATATCCCGATCCAAATCCTGTTGCTCCTCCTTCCACACAAACAGTATATTTAAGTTCTAAAACAGTTCCAGTTCGATATTTTGATTCTGCTGGTGTTTCACAATCAGTAGTCACAGGGAGTACAAAGGCTCAAGAAGGAAATATTTTTTCTTATATAAAAGACAATTTATTAGCACCTAACAACATGCCTGATCCAGCAAATCCTGTCGCCGGAGAATATTATGTTGGGTTTAACGAAATTTATGGATCACTTTCTTATGCAAATAATTCTGCAAAAGCTGCCAAAGAAATAAATGTTGGCAATGGAAAAACTTACGACATCTACGTTGACAGTGGTACTTATTCGAACTGCGTCCAATGTGGAAATGATTATTACTCTCAACTGAATAAATTATTTCCTCTTACACAATTTGGAGGTGGTACACTTCCTCTTCAATCAAGAACAGATAGAACTCAAGCTAATGGAATTCGTGCGGATGATATGGCCTTCGGTAGAGCTTGCTTAGTTCCGGCCACCATGATTCCTTGGACACATGCCATTGCCTCGTCTTCAAAAGAGCAACGTTTAAATAGATTAAGTGCTCAACACTTTTTATATGCCAATGGTTATCAACATGATTGGTATGGATTTGATTACGGTGCAGTTATTGGATCTTTTGATGGTGTGAAATGGTTTGCGATTGGAACGAATAGAAGAATAAAAGCAAATAGCACAAAACTATTTTTAGCAGTCAATGGTCCTTTTGGGGATCTCGCTCTAGAAAGTACCTTTACTGTGACTATTAACGATAGTTCATTAAATCCGGTTGGATCTAACATGGTGACATCTGATATAGAATCAGACGGAGCTCAATGCCAGAAATTTTATCAATGCTCAACTGACAATGATTGTGCAACAACATTGGGATGGGATTATACTTGTGCCAACGTAAATGAAATCACAACTTCATGGCCTCGGTTTGATGCTAACGCAAAAGAAATTCCAGATGCCATGAGAGACGATAATAAACTAGTAAGTATTTTAGGAATGTCGTCTTCTGGTAAACGTTGTGTTTACCGAGGGCGTGGAGCAGCGTGTACTCCAAACTATTTATCAAGTGCAATTAATTTAAATTCAACTTTTAATCAAACTCAAATTCAATCAATGCACACTTGTAGTGCGAATAATTACTGTCAAACTATTGCAACAAATAGTTCGATGAATCCTAATTTTAATAATCGCATTGCTCGTTATGGAAAAGTGCGAACAGACTCAACTACTGATAGTTTTGGCTTAGCTGCTAAAGTCCCTGGAAGACCGATGGAATTTAATGCGTCTGAATCTATAAAGTCGACGACCGCTAGAAATTTCAACAGCAATAAATTAACGAGCCTTTGTGTTCCAGGTAGATCTCCTGAATCCACGACTTTCATCGGACAAAACTCCACTGTCCCCGCTCCAGAATATACGGGTGATAAAATTCTTGGTATCGGAATGACTTTTAGAAAAGATACAACGATGGATTCAACCTACTTAGCAGCATGCTCAGTTATGGATGAAAGCAAAAATTATTATTATGCAAAGAGTGATACTCCAAATGCTGCGAATTCTACAAATTTAGAATTAATAAGAAATTCTGCATCCCAATCTATTTCAACTAATGCTTTAGCTAAATTCAAGTCAATATTTGAAGCAACTAAAAAAATCAGTTTTCCAATTTATACAAACAATTCAACAACTCTTAACTCTCTAACTTTTACAGAAAATCGTTGTATGCGCGCTCCTGGAGCTAGTTGCTTTTCAGATTTAGATTGCGCACCTTCAAAAGCAATTACTGATAAAGTAAAAATGCTCTCTGCTGACGACACAACAATCACGGCCATACTCAATAAATATGAAATAAAATTTTGGCAAGAAGAACTGGTTTGTTCTCAATCAACTCCTAAAAGTGATGCAACTTATAGTGCTTTTAATAACCGCTGCTGCCGAGAAGTTGGAAAAGTTATTTCTCTTCCAAGTGCCAATGATGATATCGCCGGAAACGCATCTGCATTACCTATCTCAATGGATAAAATTCCCGGTGTTGATATTGATATGGCCAGCAAATTCCGTTACAGCCGCGTAGCCACTGTTTATAAAGATCAAAAAAATGATCCTACCAATTATCCACAGTTAAAAGCTCCAATTAAAGATCAATGTAATACAGGGCCAGCTGGAACTTGTGTTGATACAACAGTTCTAACAAATCAATTCAAAACTTTTGCAGCCTACGCTGAAAGAACAAGTTGCACTAGTGATTGGATTAGAAATTTTTCAAACGGAAATCATATTTGGGATAGAACGCGCTTTCAAACTTTTGCTCCGGCAATGTTTAGATGTATGAACTGGCTACCTGGAAATAATAATTGGACTTGTGCCGGATTAGAGCAAGATGATCCATCGTGTTCAATGATTCAAACTTCACCTTATTCAGGAAAAGCTAAAGCAGTTATGGCCTATTTAGGCAAATTAGAACTAATGGGGATTCCGCAAATTGCAATTGAATCTGAAGAATATTTTAATTCAACAACTGAAGGCGATATGTCTTGTCGATCATTTCCTAGTGATCAAGATGGCTGTTACCCAGGGCACCCAGACATGGCAAATTGCAATAGTCGAAGTAATGGCCCACAACACGCATGGGTCACTCACTACGCTTATCCTACTCAATTATTTACAAGTCATTCTGTTGATGCAGCATCAGTCACGGCTGCACAAACTGCAATCAATAATGCCAACAACGCTGCTATTTCTGCCAGTTTAAATCCTACTGCTGGAAATATTGCTGCTGCTAATACTGCTGAAGCTACAGCAATACTTGCTCATTCTACCTCAACGGGACCAGCAATCGCTGCTGCTGCTGAATTTTACGACTCTGCGGCCACTAAACACCTTTACTCTGGTGTTGATTCTTCAAATTACCAAGTTTTTATAAAACAAATTTTTAAAGCGGATGAAGTCGTTGGCTGCTTTCCAGCTGGGACAACCATGTCAGTTGGGGCCGATGCAAACTTATGCTGTACTGGATTTATCAACTCTAAAACAAATAAATGTCAGCTCCAAGATTTTGTCGACGTAAGTGTTTATACAAACCGTTATGTTTCATCTGAGGCTAAAAATTTAAGTGCCAATTTATTTGACCAAAGTGGATACGTTAAAGATCCTTCTTACGTCGCTCAAATCGCTTGTAGTAAAAGTATGTGTGCTTCTGGTGTCATAGCTTATGGTGTACTCGTTTCAAAACTAAAAACGCCCGGCCAAGAATCAATGAATAATAAACATTTCCGGTTTCTTGAAGCGAGTGCTGCCGCGGATGATGCTAACGGAATCCTCTCGCTGTATAATCAAGGCTTAAAACTCAATACTCACGCCTATTGTTTACCAGCTGGTACAGCTGGTGGTGAAGACCTAACCGTTATATCTTGTAACTAATTTTTAATTTACTTTCATACACTCTCCTTCCATAATTAATAAAAATATTATTTTGAAGGGAAATTTATGGAAGCTCTCTATACTGCTATTATTTTAGGAATCGTAGAAGGATTAACTGAATTTTTGCCAGTCTCTTCAACCGGTCACCTTATTATGGCCTCGGACTTACTCCATTTAGATCAAGAAAAATATGCTTCCTTTAATATCATAATACAGCTTGGTGCTATCTTGGCCGTCGTCTTTCTTTACCACACACGTTTTGAAGATTTTATAAATCCCAAAAAATGGATGGCAGTAAAAAACAACTTAAACGTGAAAGGTCTAAATGCTTTGCATATCGCAATTGCAATCTTGCCGACTTTGGCAATCGGTTATGCCAGCCGCAAATTTATCAAGGCCCATTTATTTCAACCTATCGTTGTTGTCAACTCACTCGTGATAGTTGGTGTGATCATGTTGATTGTAGAAAAAATTAAACCAAAAGCAGAAATCGTATCAGTCGATGAAATAAGTTACAAAGATGCATTTCTTATTGGGATTTCTCAATGCTTGGCTTTAGTCCCTGGAGTCTCTCGTTCTGGAGCTACAATGCTTACAGCAATGATGAGAAAAGTAGATGTTAAAACGGCAGCAGATTTTTCTTTTTTAATTTCAGTTCCAGTAATAACTATTGCAACTGTTTATGAATTTTTGAAATCGTATTCGAGTTTTAATTCGGGAGATGCATTTCAACTCTTAGTTGGATTCGTTGTTTCATTTATTGTCGCATTAGCAGCGATTAAAGGCTTCCTGGCCGTACTTAAAAAACTCTCCCTTGCTCCCTTTGCTATTTACCGCATAATCGTGGGCCTTAGTTACTACTTTTTTAGACTTTAAAAACTGCCATAAATTATGGCCATTTTGGCAATTTATTGACCGACATATTCTGTAGAACAAAGCTGCGCCAACTGCGTGATTTTCTAGTATCTACTTAAAAACCCAACTCCTACCACTCTTAGATTCCCAAAAAAGCGCATGATTAAATTAATCAGGCATTAAAATAGGTATAAATCTCACAGTTTTTTAGGGAATAGCCGAAAAGACTAAGGAATTATCCTAACTTTGATGGAAATGACTTATGAACAAAATTAAAACTCTTTTAAAAACGCTGAAAGTGCTGATGATTAATTTAATCGTTTGCTCACTTATGCAAAATCCATTCATCTCAAATGCGATGGCAGCGGAAAATTTAAAAAGTAATTCTGGCTTTGGAGCAAAAGATATTCTCACTATAGCAAATGGTGCTTTGAATATTTATAGTAGTTACCTTGGCCAGAAACAACAAATGATGGCTGCACAAATTTCAGCTGCCAATAATCAAAAGCTAATGTCGCAATTGAGTCCAGGTTGTGTAAGGCCAGATGGAACTGCTTGCTATACGACTAAGGCTAAATTATTTCCAGAGTGTACACTACCCGCTTCAATGTCGAACATGCCACAAAATGCATGTAACAATGCAACTCCAGAGCCCGGACAAATCAGCACAATGATTACATATGAATCTATTGCTCAAGGATGGATGAATTATTATGATCAAATGAGTAACGAGGCTTCAAACTCTACTTATGCCGTGGGCCTGCGCTGTTTAGGAGACAAACAAAAAGCAATTGATTCGTCAATTACTGAAATGATGAACAGTCTGCAACGCTTACAAGACAAACTTAATCAAGACAAACAAGTATTCCGCGATAATAATAAAAAATTATTAGAAGATATGAAAACTGCTAATGCTGAGTTGTTTGGTGGAGCTTTAGATTTAAAAAATAAAACATCTGACTTTTCAAAATATTTTTCACAAAGCTGCCAGTCAGTTATCGGAAAAGAAGGACTTAAAAATGGTCCGAGCATGGGGCTTAACGGAATTCTTCAGGGAATGAGTTCAAATAATAAAGCGGCTTCAGATTATAATTTAAATAAAGGATCAATTGAATCTGATGTCAGAAAAGAATCTCAAACCATCGCTAACAGCATAACAGCTGGTGGAGTTGATGACTGGTTAAATAATTCAAAAACTCAAACAAATATCAAATCTAGTAAATTTCCTGCAATGGAAAGTGTTGTGAAAAAACAAGCTGACGAATTAATGACAGCCAGAGCACGTATTGCAAAAGAATTAGCTAAAGTTGGATACACTCCTCCGGCCTTAGATAAAAACTTTTCAGTCGATATGGGATCATTCATCGCTGGAGCAAATGATTTTTTTAAGAAAAAGTTTGTTAATGACTGTGTGACTGGAGCAGATAAAGGTGTCGCGATACCAATTGAAGACGTTTTAAAAAATATTCAACAAAAAAGCACCAATAGCCAAGGGACAGCTAGAAACGATTACGGAATTGCTTTAAAGAAAATCTTTGACTCTGAAGGAACTATTGATGAGAAAATGGCGCAAATTAAGGCACTAGATACTCAATACCCAGGCATGTCGATTTCTTATCAAGATGCAACTCAACAAAGAGTAACTGAGTCTCCTTACAATCTTTTCATGAAAACAATTGATAAGTGCGAACAAAAATTTTCTCAAGATGATACCTTTTCAACAAAAGGTGCAAGCGGAGTTTCTTATCAACAAAACGTTGCTCGCGCCCAAGCTTCATTGCAAGAATTAAAAAATCTTAACGATAGTTTCTCTTCAAAAGTGACAGGGGCCATCGTAGAGCAAGTTTTAAACTGTAATGGTGAATCTTTCAAATCTGGAAGTGATTGCAGTGAAGAAACTCTAAAAACAACAAGCGATAAATTCTGTATGAATCACGCTGCTCAATGTGCTAACGATATCCAAGGCTGTTATGCTGAAGCCAATAACCAAGTCCAAACTAGAAAAACTAAAATGGAAAATTTGGCAAAAAAGTTTAATGCCAATGTAAGTGCAATGATAGCTCGCTCAAATGCTTTATTTGAACAACAAAAAGCTGCTGTGACAAATATTACGCAAATGATTCAATCAAAATTTCCTGGAACAAATTTCGAAATTCCAAAGGATATGTTTGTCTCCATGCCAGAACTCAAAAAAGATACTTACGGAGTTGAAATGGCCGGTGACGGTAATATTGCTTCATTCTTAGAGGGCGAAGGATCAATGCCTGCTAAAATTGATAAATTAAAGCAGATGTTTAAATTACAAAAAGACCAAGTGAAACAAGCTTCAAGTGAATACTACAACCTACAAAAAGAGGCAATGACTAGAGAGCGTGCTCGTTGGGAAGCCCTTTACTCAAAATGTAGTGGCTTTATCGAATCGTCATCTAAAGCACTTGCTCAGATGAACAACGAAGGGCAAAAAAAGCAAGCCGAAGAAGATGCTAAAGTTGCTAAGTTTTGTAAAAAATATAACAGCATAAGCCAAAACCCAGTAGCTGCTTGTGGTAAAGCAAAAGACCTCTCGGATATCGCAGACCAAGTTCAATCACGTTTAAGCAACCAAGCACTTGCTCTCACTGAACAATTCGCATCTGCTTGTGATGGATTTATGAATCAGTCTGATACAAACTCATTAGTTGATTGTACTGGCATGACAGGACAAGAAAGATCAAATTGTATTAAACAACAAACAGCCCAAGTGAATAAAAATTCAAGCTCTGATAGTGCTACTGCGACAACAAGTAAAAAAGGAAAAAAATCATTGAACATCGCTTCTTTTTGCGGAGATGGAAGTGTCTCAGATGGTGATTTAATTTCTAAAATAGCTGATAAATTATCTGCTGAAGATAAAAAAAGTTTGGATGGTGTAAAATTATTTTCTGAAGCACAGAAAAAAGCAAATGCAGATAGTAACGCAATAATGGATGCGAGCTTTTTTGATAATATAACTGACATCATTCAAGGGGCGAAAGGCGAAACAGTTTGTGAAAAAATTAAAAATGCAACAACGCCTGATCCTTCTTATGACGACGATGAAGTAAGTGCACAAATTACTGACCAAACAAAAATTGCCAACGACCCAAAAAATCCAGGACAAGCTGCTGCACAAACAGAACTAGCGAGATTGAAAGGAATGAAAAAAAATTTCAAAGCTCAAACTAAAAAAGCTGATGAATTAAAGAAAGCTCTGGCTGATTTATCTGAAATCAATACTCCTTCACCACTCGGAGGAAAAGCACTTTTAGCCGATAACGTTCAAAAAATTGGCCAACAAACTGAAGGGCCATGTGACATGCAAAATAACAGCACCGTTGCAAAAAATGTAGGCGGATTTGATCTATCAGGATTTGATGCAGGAATTTTAGGAAAATCCAAATAAAGTGATTAGGAAATGATGAATTTAAAACGAAACACATTATTAACAACTACAACTTTAGCACTAGTATCCCTAGTGCTTTCGTCGTGTGTGCCTAGTGCTGGAACAAGTTTGCGCTCTAGAGATTCTTCATCACTAACCGGGTCAAATTCATCTGTAGGAATATATCAAGGTAAAATTTTAGCTGACAACCCGATAATCCGATCTAAAAATGAAGAGCTGTCCGATTCATTTGATTTAAATCAACTCACAACAGTTGTTACTATTACCAGTAATTCTTTTTTAAAAGGAAATGCTTCTTGTTACGGGTTGGAATTTTGTTTTGAAGTTAGAGAAAACCAAGACGCTCCTTCTGCTCTGCAAACGACTACTGGCAAATGGGGATATTCAGTTTTGACCCCTGAATTTTTGCAAGTAAACACTTTCTACCATTTAAATAAAGTGACTGATATGTTCTACAATAATTTAGGGAAAAGTTTCTCACTTGCTTATTCTGGGTTAATCCCTTCATATAAAACATCACTCCCAAAAAGTTTCAATCCATTTAGTGGAATGTATAACACCGAAACGAACCCACTTATTGCTTACGCCAATTGCGATGTGCCTAACAACGCTTATTTTGATCGAGCAAACCAAACACTTTGTTTTGGTTATGTCGCAGGTCATGACGGAGTAAAATGGGCCCAGGATAGTACTATTGTTTATCACGAATCAGGACACTTTTTCCAAAAACTACAACTCAACATTCGAAATCCTCTGGCAGGTCCCAGAGTTGATGTAGGAAATAATTATTACGATGAGGCAGGCTCACTGGGAGAAGGTCTTTCAGATTATTATAGTTATTTTGTCAATGGTAGACCACACTTTGGAGAATGGGCCGCAGGTAGATTTCTCTATTCCAGCAGACCGATGACTGAAGATGATCCTTTACATATTTCCGGTGTATCATCTGATCCGGATCAAAGATTAAGTTACCCACAATACATAAATTATAATCCTAACTTTCCGACTCTTCCACAAGAAGATGTTCATACAGCGGGAATGATTGTTTCTCATTACCTAGTTGCTCTGACAAATGATTTGCAAGAAAAATGTTTAATGACTCAAACTGATGCTTCTTCGTATGTCATTCACTTGCTTACAGAAACACTTGCTGAGTATGGTGATTTAAATTCTAACGGTATTCAAAGTGTAACAACGAATAATCGCATTAACCTCTCACCTGCTCATTCACTTGAATGGTTTAGAACTGTAAACCCAATAAACTACCGCACGTTCATGCAAACTTTTGCAAAAAATTTACTCCTTAATTTAGGAAGCCCAACTCTTAACAGATGTAATGGTGGCATTTATTCAAAAGATCAAATTGAATCTTTAATAGATCAATATGGATTACTCCTTTTTAGATCTTATAATGAAAATAGAAGTCTTGCAGTTCCCAACACGGCCACAGCAAACACTGTTGTCACAGCAACAAATAGAAAAAAATCAGTTCTTATTTCTAAAAGTTTAATCATTTTAGATCCAACAACTTCTGCTAGCTCTGCTTACGTCATAGACGACCGTGCAAAAATCTTAACAGGACTGACAAGTCTTCAATCATCGGGACTAATGACTTCTCCAATATCTTCGCAAACTCCAAGTGATTTGGGATTTAATAACAACAACGGAAAAATTAGCCCGGGTGAAGTTGTTGCCATTGCACTTAACCTCTATAATAATTCCAACTCTCCCATGGGTGGAGTTCAGGTTCTTGCTAACGACTGGAACCATGCCGATGCTAGCGGAAAACCTTGTCGATTCCCTACAACTATGTCCAATGACTCATGGCCTTTAGACTCTGAAGGAGGAGTACCATGCTCAACCACAAGTGCAAGTGCTGCAACTGACTTTGCGCCAGTTTGTTTTATTCAATCGAATGAAGCAAATTCTACTAAGTGGGTTTCACAAAAAGATTTTGCCACTAAGATGGCGCTCGATAGCTCGTTATGTTTAAATCCATCTGATCCTAAAGATTGTTTTATAAGAGCGCTAAAAGGTGCAGACCAATCAAATTACTCTAAAATAGATTCAAAAAGCACTTGGGGTAAAACTCTCGCCAATCCTACTACCGGAAAAGCTCCTAATCTTGATTTTGGAAATGTTCTTTTATTTGAAGTTTCAAAACAAATTCCTCCAGGAACTGTGGTGGATTGTCGATTAAGAGTTCGCTTCACTAATTGTGAAGAATGTTATCACGACTCAGATGCAGCTAGAGCAAACTACGATTACAAAGATAGTGACTTTAACGGGCCACGCCCTTTTAAAATTATTCACCTACAGATACCAATAATAGATTAATAACGAATGAAAAAATTTTGGCTTTTTATATTTTCTACTTTTATCGCCCTAGGGATTGCTTACTTTAGCAAGAAATCTCCAGGGAGCTATGCCGATAATAAGCCCAATTGGAAAACGTTTGAAAAGCATTCTAACAATACAATTGTAACCCATCCATCAACGAATAAAGAATTACTTGAGGCCCGCATCCCAACTCCCAAACGGTCAATAGCAGAAGTTAAAACAAAACCTGAAGAGAAAAATGAACTAAACAATATACCGAAAGACCGAAATTATCAATTGCGAGAAGATAGAATTCTTTTTGGTGATTTAGAAAAAAGAGATTACCAAGATGAACAAATTGATTTGGAAATGGTCAACAAAGTAAATCCTAATTGGAAAGAAATTCTAGGAAATGACCTACTTCGCTTTCAACAAGAAGATACGAAAGTCATGATCAAAGAAGAATTCCCAATGATAAAAATCCAAAATGGTAAAGGACAATATCTAGAACAAGTCATTATCACTTATGCTTTTAAAAACGGAAATTTTTCTAGTTTTCACGCTCTCGTTGATTCTGATTCGGGATTTGTTACTGAAACTTGGGATAAAACTGTTAACGAAAAGATTAAGCCTAATCGAGCAGAATTAACTCTGCCCGAATTTAATAATAGTGGAATTATAACCAGGTAATCGGTGTACTCACTCCCAAAACAAATTCATGATTGGAAATATTTGAACCTAATTTTTTAGAAGCTATCGCTAATTCTTGTGTATCAATTCTCACATTACGATAGGCCATGTTTAAACTCAAGAATGGAAGTGCAGTGTAACCAACGCCCAATTCAAAAGTATTTCCTTTGTACTTATCTCCATCGGCCGTATAACCACCAGAACTTTCATCAGTTGCCGTGTTCGTAAAATAATAGGCAACCCATGCGCGCAATAAAATAGGAAGATTATATCCAGCAAAGAGCCCTAATTCATTTCTACTAAATTCATCATTAGTTGTTCCATTGGCGAGACTTTGTCTCTTCCAAGTATAACTTGAACGATTAAAATCAAGACCCGCCATTAGGCCTAAATATTGACCACCAAAGCGTAGTCCATATTGAGACCCTTGATAAGTGAATTCCGTGCCAGACGTTGTACCGCCACCTGAAACGTTAAATCCTAAATGAGGCTCTATAAGCATACTTGCGTTGGCCGTCATCGACGTCAGAACAGCTAAAATAAGAAGACCGATTATATATAGAGTTCTTTTAATTTTACCCATAATTCATCCTTGATTTATTTGGTTGTTTATAACATTATCTCCGGGTCTTAAAAAAAAACCATTAAATAATTTATTAATTGAGAAAAACTTTATGTCGACGATTAAAATCTTAGCAACTCTTCTGTCTTTAAATATCGCTTCTAGTGTGTATGCCATTTCTTTTGAAGTTATTGGCCCTTGCACTTCGACACCTATTTACCAAGACAAAAACACTAAGACCGATATAACCCAAAGCTTGGGATCCATAAGCCTGAACGTTTTTAACAAACAAAAAATTCCATATATTGGCACAGAGGCAGGTTTTAACTCCATTCTCAACACACCTACAGGGGATGCTTTAATTGAGGTTATTAGCGATACTAAAATGCGGGCCTATGGATGGTGCTATTCTGTTAATTCAGCAATTCCAGACGTCTTAGCAGGCGACTATTTTTTAACCAATTCCAACGATTCAGTTGTATGGTTTTTTGCCTATTCAACTTACGACAGTGGCAACTGGACTGACTATTGCGTGCCATCTTATAGAGTTTCCGCGAAACAGTTCTGTCCTAGATAAATCCGAGAATCTGGTTAACAAAAAAGATAAAAAAACTAATCTCCGAGCGAAAAAATCCGATATGATATAACAGGCTAAAAGCACCTGTTCCATATTGGAGGATATCTGCAAAAACCTTTTAAAATCTACATAACACTTCTTTGCGTGCTTTCAGTGTTTGGATTGCAAAAGAGTTCTCTTTTTAAAGCTGAGCGGGCCATTTCTAGTGATTGCACCGAAACGGCGTCGGCCATTATTCGCAGAGAAATCCCTCAATCAATTTTAAAAGAGTCTACAGATATAGATGCTTCTGAATTAAAGCATTATCGATTTAAAAATTCTATTTGGAATAAAATATTTAGTGCTCGGGATTTCGAGCAATTTGATGAATTTGAATATTTTAGATTATTAGAAATTTATAAAGATTCCAATGGCGCCTATAAAGATTTGTTGGCCATGAACCCTGTAAGTATTGAACAAAAATTAGCACTTATAGAGGCAATTCAAATTAAATTTTCCCATTTTAACAACCTTCCATCGATTCAAGATGAAGTGGAAGCTTTGAATGTTTATAAATTAAAAAAGCTTCAATCTCTTATTAAAAAATTTGATCTATCAAAAAAAATAACGAGAGAAAACTTAGAAGAATTCTCCAGCGAATTTTACCTCATACTAAAAGGTCCTCCACTTTCACTCTTGGATTATTTTACAAAAAATAAAACGAAGCGCATGAATGAGCGCTTGTTTCGAGTTCTGCAAGAAGATATGTTATTAAGGGGTCTAAAAGGAACGATTCAACGCATTCCAGAACAAGCAAACTCATCTAAAATTGAGAGCACTTATCTATTTGTAAAAAAAATAATGAAATATAAAATTTGGCGTTACATGGTAGTTCCTTATGATCTTCCATGGATTGATCGGATAAAAGTTTCTGATGAACTTTTAGAAAAAATCTTTCTCGATGGTCTGGATGCTCATAAAAGTGAACTGGTTCTAGAGTTAAAAAATCAGAATGCAATTGATCACTATGAAAGATTTAGAAAAGTTTATCGGCCAGTGGCATTTGGAATAGGCTTTTATTTTTATTATCAAAAATACCAAAAAGATCAAGAAGCTGAACAAGAAAAGGACAATGAAGAGGCAAAAACCAAACTGATGGAAGAATTGAAAAAAATAGCAAATGCGATAAATTCAGACAGCACTGTTGTAAAAACTGAAGATGAACTGCGCGAAGCTCAATTTCTTAGAGTTCTACAAACATTTAAAGACCGCTACCAGGAAGATCCAACTCCAGCTGAGTATAAAGAATTAAGAGAAAAAATCTTTGGAAAATAAAGGTCTCGTGTCATAATTTTTAAATGCGAACGAATTCATTTGATACAAAAAAGCTCTACACCTATCTATTCATTGGATTGGTGGCATTTTTAGCTACGAGAATCCTCACCAGAGAAGTTAAAAGGCATTCATTTGCTTTCTTTGGAATGCATCACGGATACATCGTTGGTGTAAAAAATCCTAATGCACTGGCAATCTATGACACTCGTTATTCGCTTATTAAAAAATACCCTCTTCCATTTTCCCCACATTCAAGCATTCAAAACCCAAACAATGTTGACGAAGTCTTGGCCATTCCAGAATTAGGGCAGGTTGCAGCACTCATAAATTTGGTCTCTGATAAGATCACCAAAATTCAACTATCAGATCAATCTCTATTTTCAGGACATGGGATTTTTATACCCAACCAAGATGAATTTGCCCTAACGGTAATTAATAAAAATAATAAACCAGGTGAACTTCAATTTTTTAATAAAGAAGGTACTTTAATAAAAACTCAATCAACTTTTGGAAATATCCCTCATATGCTTGAAGTTGATCTTCACAATTCAAACTTTGCTATAGTCGCCAATGCAGGGGAAAAAGGCTCTTTGGTTTGGATAAATATCGCTGATGGAAAAGTAATCCAAAGAAAAAATACCGAAATCAAAAGTGCTGCCCTAAAACATTTTATTCAAACAAAAGATGACAAAATCTTGGCCTATGGACTTGATGATGAATCTGCACTTCTCTATAGATATGACCTTAGAAAAAATACCTTTGAAAATATTAGCAAACTTTGGAATGCTAAATTTCATGGTGAAATTTTAAATTTATATATGGATGAAGAATTTGAAAGATTTTGGGCAACTATCCCAAAATCAGGCAATGTTTTAGTTTTAAATCCACTTAGCTTAAATGTTGAGAAATCTTTTGAACGAGATACTCCTACACTCATATTACCTTTAAAAAATTCAGAACATTTATTTATAACTACAGATAAAAAGGATAAAAGAAGATTTTTCTCCCGTAGTAAAACGAGTGAATTAAAAATTGAGTCAAAAGATTTACTTCTAGATAACTTAGGGCCACACATCTCGCCATTTAAAATTAATTAAACTGCTCGCAAGCTTCTGTACTTCCCCCATCGCTCATGCAAAGAAGTTTTATTTCGCGCGCAAGATTTCTTTTCTCAATTTCAACTTTTCCTTCAAGATCTACTACACTTGCTCTGATGCTTTCTATTTCGGCCTGGCTAAAGCGCAATGATTTATTTTGAAAATAGCTCACAACGGCTGACAATGAAGAAAGAGCATACCCACCACTCAAAATAATCTTGCTGGTATTAATTCCCCGAGATTGATACAAGGCCGTACTTACAAATCCAATGGCAGCAATAGCGGCTGCCCCATTTCTAATTATCACCCTTAAGCCATGACTTTCTTTTTCTGCTTTAATTGAATTTTCTAAATCGAGACTAAGATCTTTTAAAATAAGCAGAGACGTATTTAATTGGACGGTCAATTCATTAATTCTTAAAATTCGCTCATCCCGGTCACTTTGAATAATATCGTCCAGATTTCTTATATTGGCCGATAATGTCTGCGAAAAAAAACTCATCAGAACTATTAAAAGGAAAAATATTCGCGAAAACATATGAAAACTCCCTAGGGCTGACCTTGAGAGCAAAGGTTAACATATTACGAGTTTAGGTAGTGAGTATCGAATAGTTTTTTCACACTAAAGTATAGGCTTCAAAGTCCTTTAAGCACTCTGGATTGGCCAAAGCTTCAATATTTGTAAGAGGCAGTCCATGAATGACTTTTGAGACGGCCAGTTCAACTTTTTTACCAGAACGGGTATAGGGAATATCGCTAACTTGATGGATTTCTCTAGGAACATGTCTTGGGGTGGTATTTTTTCTAATTAGCTCTTTTATTTGTTTTTTCCGTTCAGTTGTTAGATCTTCATTATCATGCATTTTTACAAAGAGAACAACATCTACGTCTCCATCATGATTTCTACCGACACAGATGGAATCCATAATAAAAGGCAGAGTTTCAGTTTGACGGTATATTTCTGCTGTACCGATGCGAACGCCGCCAGGATTTAAAGTCGCGTCTGAACGACCAAAAACTACGACTCCTCCGCGATTCGTTACTTTGACAAAATCTCCATGAGTCCATACGCCTGGAATTTGATCAAAATAGGCAGCACGAATTTTTTCACCACTTTCATCGTTCAGAAAATAAAGCGGACGATTTGGAAATGTTTGTCTAGCGACTAATTCACCGACTTGTTCAATTTGTGGAAGCCCAGAAGCATCTAGTGCAGCAATATCAAGTCCCAAGCCCAAGCACTGGATTTCCCCTCGATAAACAGGCAAAGTAGGATTGCCCAGCATGAAGCAACCAATAATATCTGTGCCGCCAGAAATGCTGGCGAGTAAGACGTCTTTTTTGATTTTGTTATAAACATAATCGTACTGTTCAGGAAGAAGTGGGGAGCCAGTTGAAAGAATGGTCTCTAAACTACTAAATTCCGAATTCAGTTGAGCATTTGTGTCTTCAAGGGCCTTAAGAAATTTAGGAGATGTTCCAAAAATAGAAATAGATTCGCGTTCAATAATTTTAAAAAAATGTTCAGGAGAAGGATAAGCTGGAGATCCTTCATAAAGAATAATCTCGGCTCCAAAATAAAGCGAGCTGACTAGCCAATTCCACATCATCCACCCACAAGTCGTAAAAAAGAATATTTTCTTTTTTTCTTTTAGGTCAGTGTGTAATCCCAATTCTTTTATATGACAAAGTAGTGTTCCCCCTTGAGAGTGAACAATGCATTTTGGTTTTCCGGTCGTGCCAGATGAATACATAATATAAAGCGGATGAGAAAATGGAAATTTTTTAAAAATTAAATCAGATTTTTTATTCATTAGTTCAGAAAATTTCACTGCTTTAGTGAAACCCGACAAATCAATTCCTCGCCCTAAAAAATCAACTAAGATAATTTGCTCTAGATTTGGAAGCCGCTTTTCAATTTCTCTTAAACGCGCATGTAAATCAAAATACTTTCCACCGTACTCATATCCCACTGCTGCGATTAAGACTTTGGGATTTGATTGTGAAAAACGATCTAACACTCCTTCAATTCCAAAATCACAACTCGTCGATGTAAATACACCTCCAAGTGAAGAAGTCGCCAACATGGAAATTAATGTTTCGGGAATATTAGGCATATAGGCTGCGACAACATCACCAGATTGAATTTGAGATTTAAGAAAATACGCTAAAGATGCTGTCATGGATCGCAATTGTTTATACGAAATTTTTTGACTCAAACCAGATTCATGTTGAGCATTGATGGCAATACTTTCATCACTTCCCTGACTTAATAAATTTTCTGCAAAATTTAGTTCAACATTTTTATACCAAGTATATTTATCAAAACCTGGAGATTCGAGGACAGGAATCAATTCTCCCGAGTATTTCACTTGATAAAAATTAATCAACTCATTCCAAAATGTTTCATTATTAGAAATGGAGAACTGATGCAATTCTTTATAGTCCCCAAGAACTCCCAAATGTTTTTGAAACTTCAGCATTTCTGAATTTTCAATCCTCGAAGAATTAGGCGACCATAAGAAATCATTCATACTTTAGTGTCCATTTTCTTTTAGGGCCTTTTGCAATTGCTCATTTGAGGCAGATTCAACTTTAGCATGTAGTGAATTTCCATGAGCATCCATAGTAACTACAACAGGAAATTCAGTAACAGATAATTCCCAAATAGCTTCTGGAGAACCAAGATCAAGCCAGTAAACTGCATCAACAGAATTAATTTTTTCAGCTAAGACTTGAGCAGCTCCACCGATTGCGTGAAAATACACACAGCCATATTCTTTACAACCAGCAAGAGTTTTAGGGCCCATTCCCCCTTTGCCGATTACTCCTACTATACCGTAGTCTTTCATAACATCAGCTTGATAAGGCTCTTCTCTGATTGAAGTCGTGGGGCCTGCAGCCGTCACTTGATACTTACCTGTCTTTTTATCTTGTAAAATAACTGGTCCACAGTGGTAAATAATTTGATTGCTTAAATCCACGGGAGGTTTAACTCCATCGTGTAATCTTTTATGAACTGCATCTCTTCCTGTAAAAAGTTTTCCAGAAATGAGAACCATGTCTCCTACTTTTAAATCGCGAACAGCTTCGTGAGTAAACGGATAATTTAATTTTTTCATACTGTCATGTTCCTTAGTACAACCATTTTTTAATTTGATTTTTTTCGCTTAATTCAATTCCTTGTCTTCTAAATGCCCAACACATATAAGAGATGGAAACAAAGAATGAAGCTGGCAGGCGATTAAGTGCGCTAATCTTACATCCTAGAAGTGTTGTCTTTCCACCAAAGCCCATGGGACCTATGCCAAGTTTGTTAGATGTTTGAACAATTTCTGCTTCTAATTCAGCGAGGCTTGCAACAGCATTTTTATCGTCGAGTCTTCTAAGCAATTGCTCTTTTGATTCAATATAACCCGCTCCTCTATCCCCACCAATACAAATTCCAAGAACTCCTGGTCCACAACCTTTTCCTTGAGCTTTATGAACAGCATCGAGAATAACTTTTCTCACTCCATCTAAGTCTCTTCCGGCATCAAGTGCTGTGTGAGGAAGTGAATATTGAGCGCCTACGTTTTCACATCCGCCACCTTTAAGCATAAGTTTTACTTCAACAGTTTTTTTATTATGTTGGTGATAGTGAATCGACGGGTGGCCCGGTCCCACGTTCATTCCAGAGTTCTCTCCAGTAAGTGAGTCGACAGAATTTTGTCTTAAATATCCTTTTTCAGTGGCCTTCACAACCGCCTTTTGAATCTCTTTCGTGAATTTTATTTGATCAAAATTTTGCGGATGAGATACATAAAACAAAACGGTTCCAGTGTCTTGGCATAGTGGCTGAGATTTTTTCTTTGCAAGCTCAATATTGGCCTTAATAATATTCATAGCATATTCAGCTGTCGTATTTTTTTCTTCGCGCTCTAATGCTTCTAAAATTACTTTTTGGACATCATCTGGAAGAATGGCCGAAGTATTTTTAATTAATTCTATTAAAGAAATTTCTAGAGTTTTAGTGATATTTACAACTGAAGCTGATTTTTTGAGAGCACTTTTTTTAAGAGTTGCTTTTTTTGCCACAACTTTTTTTGTCGATTTTGCCGCGCTTTTTTTCACTTGCTTCTTTGCAACTGTTTTCGCAACTTTTTTTGCTTTCTTTTTTGCCATGATTATATCTCCAAGTATGCACACATAGGTTGAATCTTCTTAGTGGTCATAATTTAATAATTTAAAAATTATAGCAAGAGTCTATAAGTTTTAGTACTGTTTTCCCTATGATTTCATTAAGCGGACTCAATGACAAACAGCGCGAAGCAGCCGAAACGGTTGAAGGACCCGTATTGATTCTGGCAGGGGCCGGATCGGGAAAAACCCGCACAATTACCTATAGAATTGCGCATATGGTGGACAATCTTGGAATTAAGGGCGACTCCATTTTAGGCGTGAGTTTTACCAATAAGGCCGCTAAAGAAATGCGCGAACGCGTCCATACACTTTTGGGTGCTCGAAGATCCCGAGGTATAGCACTTCTGACTTTCCATTCTTTGGGTGTTCGTATTCTCAAAAAAGAAATAACAAAGTTAGGATATCATGAAAATTTTTCTATCTATGATCAATCTGATCAAATAGGAATTGTTCGCGAAGCCTTACGGCTTTATCACGCTGAAAAAAAGTTTGATCAAAAAGACGTACTCGCTAAAATTTCTTTTTTAAAGAATGCGGGTGTACATGAAAATGATTTTGCTGACTCAGCTCATTTTAATCAAGACGACCCTTACGATCATGCAGCAGAATACGCTTATCGCTACTACCAAGAAAAACTCAAGTTTTTTAATGCTATCGATTTTGACGATATTTTATTTTTGACTCTTAAACTTTTTCGTAAGCATCCAGAAGTGGCAAAAGCTTACTCTGAAAAATTTCAATTCATTATGGTAGATGAATACCAAGACACTAATACTTTACAATTTGAACTCATCGTCCATTTAACTTCTACCCACAATAATCTTTGTGTCGTTGGAGATGACGATCAGTCGATTTATGCTTTTAGAGGGGCAGACGTTAGTAATATTTTAGATTTTGAAAAAAACTTTAAAGACGCCAAAATTGTTAAACTCGAGGAAAACTACCGATCTGTTACTAGCATTTTGGATCTGGCCAACAACGTTATTAAAGTAAATAAAAAGCGCCGTGATAAAACTCTTTGGAGCCAAAAGAAAAGTGACCACATCCCTCTTTTGTGGGCCATGGGAGACACGGATCACGAGGCAGAAGTCATTGTCGAAGAAATTGTTCGTCACCAAAGTAAGGGCGGCCATTTAGGCGATATTGCTGTTTTATACCGCAGTAATACTCAAGCTCCACCGATTGAAGATCAATTGCGACTATCTCAAGTTCCTTATCAAATTATTGGCGGACAAAAATTTTACGATAAAAAAGAAGTTAAAGATTTGATGAGTTATTTGTTTGTCATTTTAAATCCAAGTGATCAAATGGCACTTCGACGAATATTAAATATACCTCACCGAGGAATCGGAAACGCCACTTTAGATAAATACTTAAAAAAATCAGAAGAAGAAAACCTCCCGCTTTTTCAAGTGCTGGTAAAATATCCGAGCATTGACTCCGCTAGAGCGGTAGGAATAAAAACGTTCACTGAACTAATAACAAAGTACAAAAAGAAATTTGAAACCGGCACACTTGCCGAATCTATTAGCACTTTAATTGAAGAAATTGATTACTTAAATTTTATTGATAAACAATATGATAACGCAAAACAAGTTGAGCGTAGACGAAATGATGTAATGAATTTTATTGAGTCTTCAAATCGATTCACCAATTATTATAAAGAAAATGCCAACTTAAAAAACTTCGTTGAACGCCTTCTCCTTCAAGACTCTCAAGATAAAGACAAGCTCGAGGATGAAGAGGGAGACGGGGACGTAAGAAAAAATGAAGTGACACTCATGACGTTACATTCATCAAAAGGATTAGAGTTTAAAAATGTTTTTATGGTTGGTATAGAAGAAGAAACTCTCCCCCATAAAAAAACAATTTCACAAGGTGAAGATATAAGTGAAGAGCGAAGGCTTTGTTATGTGGGAATTACCCGCGCTCAAGAATCTCTTATTATGACTTACTGTAAACAAAGAAAACTTTTTGGAAAAGAAACTCCAAGAATGAAGTCACGTTTTTTGAATGATCTAACGGGGCAAAGTCTTTTTATTGAACAAGATAGAACGACTTTTGGACATCTCACAACTGAAGAAGCTGATACCTACAAAAAAAGCTTTTTCTCCAATCTACTCGATTCATTAGACGAGAAATAATACTTCCTATAAGTCTGGGCAAAGTTCATTAACTTTAAGTTGAAATTGTTTAGTTTCAGAAATTGAATTTTATTATGATAATGCTAATTGTAGTTATCAACGTTATAATAGTTTATATGACTAATCTTAATGCTGTCACAGATAAAGCCTTACATTACCTACCTATTCCAATTTGCTGGTTTGATAAAAATTTAAACTTCCTAGGGACGAACAAAAAATTTTTGCAACTTTTCCTATTAAGTGAAAATCAAATTATAGGCGAACATATTTCAAAATATTTCGATTCATATAACTTTATGAGTTTCATGGGAAATTTTGTAAAGGACACTGAACTTTCCGCTGAATATCAACATTCTATTTTAATAGAAAGAAAATTGGTACATTTTAAATTTTCTCTTCAACAAATAACTAATCCAGATCGAATCATTTTACTATCTGCTGAAGACATCACTCCTCTTATTGAAAAAAATCAAGAAATCTTTTCTCTCAAAGAAAAAGCATTACAATCTTCTCGTATGGCAATTTTAGGTGAAATGACTTCTGGTATAGCTCATGAAATAAATAGCCCTGTAGCCGTCATTATTTCGCACGCTGATCAAATTAAACTAAGGCTTAAAAGGAAAGAACATTTAACTGATGAAAATTTAGATACTTTAAGACGAATAGAGAGAATTATTAAGACTAGCTACCGCATTGAAAAAATCGTTCGCAGTATAAAAATGATTTCTAGAGATGGGGCACATGATCCATTTCAAAACACACTCATATCTGACTTAATTAATGAAAGCATAGAACTGTGTTCTGAAAAATTAAAAAATAATAAAATTAATTTAATCATTGACGAAATTGAACCTGGATTGTTTCTCGATTGCAGACCTGCTCAAATATCACAAATCCTGCTTAATTTAATTGGAAATTCCAATGATGCCATCGCTCAGTCAGATGAAAAATGGATTCGAATTCAAGTAAAAGATGCAGGTGACTGCGTTCGATTTTCTTTAATAGATAGTGGTAAGGGAATTCCCGCCGAAATTGCAACGAGTATTACAGAATCATTTTTCACTACAAAAGAAGTTGGAAGTGGTACTGGCCTAGGGCTTAGTATTTCTAAAAAAATAGTTGATTCACATTTTGGACAGCTTTACAT
This sequence comes from Bacteriovoracaceae bacterium, assembly GCA_947446575.1. Taxonomy (GTDB): domain Bacteria; phylum Bdellovibrionota; class Bacteriovoracia; order Bacteriovoracales; family Bacteriovoracaceae; genus Bacteriovorax. Next base: position 75,876 of record CANFHC010000010.1, read on the forward strand.
TGATAAAGACTGTCCAAATACGAAATTTATCTTTGATATACCTAAAGGATTATCTGCGGTCATATAAAGAAGGCCATCCTTGGCCCTGAACCCATCCTTGGTGCCAATCCATAGGCATTTACTTATATTCGTCCCTGAAATTATTTTGTGACATAAACATTCAATTTCCTACTGACGAAAAACGTACTTTCAATTTCAACGCGAATTCTTTTAACTTCATTGCAACTCATATGCTTTTCTTTTAAGAAGTCTTTGAGTTTCACTTCATAATCTACATTCCAGACAAAATACTCTTTTGAGAGTTTAATTTCTGGAGACGCTCTTCCCAATTCCTGATCATTTCCCCAGAGTCCATCACTTCTACATCCATTAGGCGTTACCATAAGTGCTCCGCAAGCTGAAAATAGAAAGAGAGTCGATAGCATAAGTAGATTATTCATTTTAAAGGCTCCTTATCCGAGAGCACTTTGATTTTATAATCTAAAGGACAATAAAGTCCTAAGGTCACAATTGTGTAAAAAAAATTTTTGAGTGAGATCGACTGCTCTACTGAAACAAAAGAAGGATTATTAAATCCCATCTTGCTTTCAACATCTTCAAGATCTATTTTGAAGACGCCCGGAGACATTCCCCAGAAATAGAAATCAACACTTCCTATAACTTCAATTAATTGATCACTTTTTTGGCCAACAGAAATTTTATAAGGAGTTTTTCCTTCTGAAATAAAACTTATGCTCGAGCAACTAGTGAAAAAAGAAGTTATGACGAATAAACTGAATACAAAAAATGTATGTTTATTCAAGCAACTCTCCATCAAATTTTTTCTTAACTAAATTGTCCACCGTTTCATTTTGTTATGTCAATGAATTAGACTCCGAATCTTTACTCTGACTTAAAATTAGGATTTCGCTTTTCATTGAATGCAGACAGCGCTTCAAAATGATCGTGAGTTCTTTGCGTGATCCCTTGAAAGCTGGCAAGTGCATCTAGACTTGTATGCAGGTCATGAAGATAAGAAATTTTCATCGCTTTTTTAGTCATTGACTGAGCAATTGGTGCAAGACTTGCTATTTGTCCGGCTAATTTTTCTGTTTCTGCAACTACATTTGAATCTTCGAACAAGAAGTTGAGCAATCCATACTCAAGAGCGTTTTTTCCTGCAAAAATTTCAGCAGTCAAAAACATCTGCATCGCTTTTGAATAGCCAATTATACGTTGTAAAAAAAAAGTTCCTCCATCTCCAGGAACAAGCCCCATCTTAGTAAAAGTTTCTCCAAATTTGGCGCTCGATCCACCAACTCTTAGATCGCACATCATCGCCATATCGCAACCAGCACCAATGGCAGCACCGTTAACGAGAGCAATCAGAGGTGTTGAAATTTCTTCTATACAACGAGGAATTTGCTGAATTCCGTGCATATAACGATTACGAAGTTCGTTGCTCTCACCTTCAAACATTCCCGATTTATCCAACATTGCTTTTATATCGCCTCCGGCACAGAAACTTTTCCCCTCTCCAGTTAGGACAATTACACGAATAGCCTTATCAAAATCTGCGTGCCTTAAAACGGTGACTAAAGATTCCACCATCGAAAGTGTGATGGCATTCATTTGATCTGGATTATTTAAAGAAATCCAAAGTTGATGATTATTTTTTATCGATATTTTTAAATGGGGAAATTGTTGATTGTAGAAACTCATGTGAGACTCCAGAGCGTGCAATATCATTATTAAGATATTTAAAGTCTCTCATAGTTTTTTACAAGTTTCAAAAGAGCAGTTTATTGTCCCGAACTTAAAAAAGCTTTGTAATATTTTGATGGACTATCGCGATGGAGTTTCGACAAAATTGAACTCGTGGCGTCGGCAAGTTTTGTGATATCAATGCCGGTATCAATTCCCATCGAATGAAACAAAAAATACAAGTCTTCTGTGGCCACATTACCAGAGGCACCAAGAGCGTATGGACAGCCACCAAGGCCTCCTGCTGAAGAATCAAAACTCGTCATTCCTAATTCGAGCGAAGTCAGGATATTGGCCACGGCCATTCCACGAGTGTCATGAAAATGCATGGAAAAAAAATCTTTTTTAAAATCTTTTGCTAAAAATTCTAAAACATCGCTAACCTGTTTTGGATTAGCAATACCAATAGTATCGCCTAATGAGACTTCATAAACACCTAGGTCTTGAAGTTTGTGGGCCACACGCTTTAATTCTTCTAAGGAAGTTTTTCCTTCGTAAGGACATCCAAATACAGTTGAGATGTAACCGCGAACTCGAATCTTATTTTGAAGAGCTACTTTGACAACTTCCTCAATACGAAGCAGCGATTCATCGACTGTTGCATTTATATTTTTTTTGTTAAATGTATTAGAAGTCGCAGTAAAAACTGCAATGTCTTTTACACCACAAAGAAGGGCCGACTCCAATCCTTTAAGGTTTGGAACTAAAGAAATTAATTTTGTATCTTTTAATTCAGGAGTATTATCAAGAAGGGTATAAAGTTCAATACCATCACTCATTTGGGGAATCTTTTCTGCACGCACAAAACTAGTTGTTTCAATCTCCACAAGTCCCGCAGCTCTTAATTTTTTGATAAAGATAATTTTATCTTCTAAAGAAACTATAGATTTTTCGTTTTGTAGACCATCTCTTGGACCAACTTCTACAATGCGAACTTTTTTAGGAAGATTATTTAACATAATTTAACTAGCTCCACTCCACCAGCGACTTGGTCGCCTTCTTTAAAGTGAATTTTTTCAATTTTGCCGGCCTTAGAAGCTTTTATAGTATGTTCCATTTTCATAGCTTCCATAACTAAAATAGGAGTTCCGGCCACTACATCGTCACCAACTTTAACCATAAGTTTTAAAATTTTACCTGGCATCGGTGATCTCATTTGTCCATGGTCTAATGTTTTAGATTTTGTTCGACTTCTTTTGGGAGATGAAATTTCAAACTCCTGACCATCAACAACGTAGTTGACATCAACGAGAACCACCGGACGGTTTTTCCCATTCATATTTAAAACCATCTTACCATCTTGCAAGCTTCCTAAATTTACTGAGTATTGAACTCCTTCTAAATTAAAAAGCACAAAACTGGCAGTTTCTTCAATCACATCGACTTCCACAATTTCATCATCTATTAACATCTGTTTTTTCATTTTATTCTGTAATCCTAAATATTTCTAAATCCGATTAAACTTAACCAAGCATCCACCTTTTGAGTAATGTTTTGATTTAGAGTCTCATTTTTTTTATTAAAAAGTGAAGCTGCAATAGCAAGTGCCATTTCTTCTTTTGTTTTTTTCTTGGGTTTTAATTGTTCGGAAAATGTTTTTACAAAATGGGTAAACGTTTTCCCTTCTCTATATTCTTTAGAAGTTAAAATTCGTTTTAGGTAGTCACGATTTGTTTTAAGACCTAAAAAGACTACTTCATTTAAGGCAAGATTTAATTTATCAGCAGCTTGCTCGCGGTTTTCCCCCCACGAAATCAATTTCGCCAACATTGGATCAAAAGAAATAGTGACTTCATTTCCATCTACATAACCGCAATCAAGTCGCGTATGTCTTAATGAAGTTTTTCCAATTTTTTTAATTTTTCCAATACTTGGTAAAAAATCATTATCAGGATCTTCTGCGTATAAGCGCACTTCAATCGCATGCCCAGTTTGTTTTATATCGGCCTGAGAAAAGGGTAATTTTTCTCCTTGGGCCACTAGAATTTGAAGACGAACTAAATCTAGACCTGTTACCATTTCAGTAACCGGGTGTTCGACTTGTAAGCGAGTATTCATTTCTAGAAAATAAAAAAGTCCATCAGTATCTAAAATCAACTCAATTGTTCCAGCACCTAAATAATTTATTCCTGAAGTAATTTTAATCGCTGCAGCTGTCATCTTTGCTCGAAGCTCAGGAGTTACTGCGGGACTTGGAGACTCTTCTACAATTTTTTGATAACGACGCTGAATCGAGCACTCACGTTCAAATAAATGAAAGTGATTACCGTGACTATCACTCATGACTTGAATTTCAATATGTCTTGGGGATGTAATATATTTTTCTAATAATACAGTATCGTCGCCAAAAGCATTCAGCGACTCGCGCTTAGCTCCTTCAAGTGCTGCTTGAAATTCAGTCTCAACTTCAACTATCCGCATTCCTTTTCCACCACCGCCGGCAGAAGCTTTGATAAGAACAGGAAAACCAATGCGTTTAGCTTCATTAACTAAATGAGATATTTCTTGGTTATCGCCATGGTATCCAGGAATAGAAGGAACTTGTAATTCTTGAATTTTTATTTTTGACGTTTTCTTGTCGCCCATTAAATCGATTGATTCAGGTTTTGGTCCAATAAAGATAAGACCAGAGTCGTTTACTAATTTAGCAAATGATGATTTCTCAGAAAGAAAACCATAGCCAGGATGAATGGCATCTGCTCCGCACGATTTTGCAATCGCAATAATTTTCTCTTGATTTAAGTAGGTCTCTTTTAAACTACCCGATCCCAGAGAAAAAGACTCATCACCAGCAGTACAATGTGGAAGTGATTTTTCTTCATCTGTGTAAAGAGTTACTGTCGAAATTCCCATTTCGCGAGCTGTTTGAATTACTCTTAAAGCAATTTCTCCGCGATTAGCGATTAAGATTTTTTTTATCATTTTTGTTTTTTTATCGTTCATAACCAGTTTGCCTTTCTTTTTTCAAGGATTGCCGTCATACCTTCTTGGCCTTCGTTACTTTTGCGAACATTTGAAATCAATTCACAGGTATAGTCCCTCGCCGCTTCAGTAGAATTTTTTCTTACAACATTGGCTATTAATTCTTTGGCTATAACTGCAGCCGTGGGGGCTGCTTGTAAAAATTCTTTAACTAACACTTCTAAATCTTCATCTATTTTATCAAATGAAGATATTTGATGGACAAGTCCCATACTTGCAGCTTTTGGTACGTTAAAACGAACACCACTCAAAAACGTTGCACGAGCATGACTCTCACCAATTTTAGCTATTACAAATGGAGAGATCACCGCGGGCACTAATCCCAAACGAACTTCTGTAAATCCAATTTGTGCTGTATCGACGGCAAGAACATAATCACAACAAGCAATGAGTCCAGCTCCACCGCCGAGGGCAGATCCATTGACTCTGGCAATAGTAGGTTTTTTAAAATTATTGATAACCGTAAAAAGCTCAGCTAATTTTTGTGTGTCTGCTAAATTTTCTTCAAAAGAGTAATCTTTCATACGCTTCATCCAATTAAGGTCAGCACCAGCGCAAAATGATTTTCCTTCACCTGTCAAAACGACTAAACGAATGTTTTCATTCGCTTCTAGCTCGAGAAAGCAATTTATTAAATCATTAATGAGTTCATCATTAAAAGCATTATGCAATTCGGGACGACAAAGCGTCACTTTAGCAATTCCTCGATTATCAATTTGCACTTTATGCATTTTCATTTTTATTACATCCTAAAAACGCCAAACTTACTCTCGCCAATGCCAGAATTAAGTGAGGCAGCAATTGCTAAGCCTAATAAATCTCTCGTCTGAGCTGGATCGATAACACCATCATCCCAAATTCTTGCAGTTGAATAATAAGGGCTTCCTTCAATTTCGTATTTGTCTAATATGGGACGTTCGAAAAGTGCAATTTCAGCGGCCGACATTTCTGGCTTACCAGCGACCTTTAAACCCTGCTGTTTTACAGTTGATAAAACTTTTGCCGCTTGCTCTCCGCCCATGACTGAAATGCGCGCATTAGGCCACATCCACAAAAATCTTGGTGAATACGCTCTTCCGCACATTCCATAATTTCCCGCACCGAATGATCCGCCAATGATGACTGTGAATTTTGGAACCTGCACAGTAGAGACGGCCGTGACCATCTTAGCTCCGTGCTTGGCAATTCCTTCATTCTCATATTGTCGTCCGACCATGAAGCCAGTAATATTTTGCAAAAAAAGAAGTGGGATTTTTCTTTGTCCACACAGCTCAATAAAGTGCGCGCCTTTTTGTGCACTCTCTGAAAAAAGAATTCCATTGTTTGCGACAATTCCAATTTCTTGACCGTGAATGCGAGCAAAGCCCGTCACCAAAGTATTTCCATAACGCTCTTTAAATTCATGAAATTCACTTCCATCAACTAAGCGAGCAATTATTTCTCTTACATCAAAAGGTTTTCTTGTATCTTTAGGAATTACTCCGTAAATTTCATCCATCGAATACAATGGAGCACTAACAGTTTTTGCGTCACCACGTAGACCTTGAAGAATTCCAGGGGATTTAAAATTTAAATTTTCAACGATATTGCGGGCAATGATAAAAGCTTCTTCTTCATTTTCAGCGAAATGATCAGACACTCCACTGATGCGCGTATGAACATCTGCGCCACCTAAATCTTCTGCTGTTACAATTTCACCAGTTGCCGCTTGAACGAGTGGAGGTCCGCCTAAAAAAATTGTTCCATTTCCTTTTACGATAATTGTTTCATCACTCATCGCTGGAACATAAGCTCCACCAGCAGTGCACGATCCAAGAACCACGGCAATTTGGGGAATACCACGAGCACTCATTTGAGCTTGGTTATAAAAAATTCTTCCGAAGTGATCGCGGTCGGGAAAAACTTCATCTTGTTTAGGAAGAAAGGCTCCACCGCTATCGACTAAGTAAATACATGGCAGATTATTTTCAAGAGCAATTTCTTGAGCACGCAAATGTTTTTTTACAGTTAACGGAAAATAAGTACCACCTTTAACAGTGGCATCGTTTGCAACAAAGAGGCATTCTATTCCATGCACTCTCCCGATCCCTGTAACCATTCCAGCAGCAGGAACATCGTCTTCATAAACTTTGTACGCGGCAAGAGTTGAGAGTTCAACAAAAGGAGAACCTTCATCTAAAATTCTTTCAATGCGCTCACGTGGTAAAAATTTTTTTCGGTCATGATGGCGTTTAACCGCATCAGGGCCACCACCGGTTTTAATCGTATTCAATTTGGCAAAGAGCTCAGCTTTGAGCTCCAAATGATAAGATTTATTTTCTTTAAATTCAGTTGAATTAACATCGATATGAGACTCGATTACGTCCATATAATTCCTAAAACTATTGAGTGTTGATAAGCACTCTTAGTTTAAGAATTAATCCACTCTGTAGCAAGAATTAAAGCGTTTAACAACTTGCATTGTACAGACAAATTAATCAGAGATTTCAACTTAAAAAGCCTTGTTGGCTAAGGACCAACCTCTTTTAAGGTCTTTTGAGTGTTGGTGACTTGAACAGAGGCCTGGGCAATCAATGCCACAATACATAAACTGCTCAAATGTCGCCTCAAAAGATTAGTGCCTTGAAAATGAAATAAATTATTTTTTCTCTAAAGCTTCTTTGGTTAACTTTTTTAATCTTAAATATTCAGCTCTTTCATATTTAATCTTTTCTTCTTCATCCCTTTTTAAATCTGCACTATTGTCTATACTGGCAGGAGTTCGAGCTTTAGCTACTTCTTTTTTGGCAACTTTTCTTTTAACTACTTTTTCATAGCGAGGATGACCTTTATCATCTAATAAAACTTTGCCATCTTTTATGATTGGTACAATTTGCTTAACCATTCCACCTTCTTCAATTTCAAAAGGCAGGCCATCTGATTCCATAATTTTCTCATTTATCGTTTCTGCCACTTTCTCTTCCGAAAGACCATCGACTTTGGTTAACACGAAAGATGATTTTGCAGAAGCAACAGAACTTGATCCTGAAGCTTGTGCCGGAGATCTTCCAGTACTAGCAGCATTCGTTGAACTCTCATTTGCTGCAGAAAAATTACCTCTACCACCAGATTGGGCGTCTGCCTCAGAAATAGATTTTTTTGCATTTGTTGATTCTGCGGAACTTACTTCTTGAGAAGTTGTTGCTACTTTTGGCGTCGTTGCTGTGGATTCAGCACTTGCTAAACTTGCTCTGGAGCTATTTTCAGAAGAAATTTTTTCTGATTTAATATTTTGAGCTTTTAAATCCGCGATCTGACTTTTTAAATCTGCAATGCTCTTATTTTCATCATCAACTTTTCGCTGTTGTTCAGCTGCCAGTGCGGCAGCTTCTTTTTCCGATTTTATTCGATCAATGTTTTCTTCTGCTAATGATAATTTTTTTGTTAAATCAGATATTTTATCATTGAGAGCTTTAGTTTCAGCACTCTGAGTTTCTTCTGGTTTTGCAGCAATTGAATCAGTTAAATTTTTTCCACTAGCAGATGAGTCGTTAAAATTATTGAAATTAGCACCACTATTGAAATTTGCAGCTTGATAATCCAAACCACTACTAACTGAACTAGCAGAATCTTTTAGACCTTGAGAAAATGTATTAGAAAGTGTTGAGAGTTCTTCTGGTTTTTTTAAAGGTACCGAATCTGTCGCAGAACCAGACACCATTGATTCGCTAGGAATTGCTTCTCTTAAGTCTTTTTTGGTATCAGAAAATCCAAGAAAATGTACTTTACTAAAATCTGTTGTTTCTTTTACTCCAGCTGAACTAGGAGGAGTGTAAGAAATTTCATAATTATAAGGTGAATTCAAGCCAACAAGACTCGGAAGCAAAGGATATTGTACCGTTCCGGGTAAATCAGAGTAGTAATCTTTTTTATGAGGTGTAAAACCAAATGCCTTACAGCGTTGAGCATCTAAAACTATATTATAATCGTCCTTTGTTACAACACCTCTTGGATAGAGCACTTTCATTTGTTCAAAACGAACATCGTCTTTATCTTCCCGCATTTTCGCTGCAACATCTGCACGATTTCTCTGCTCAAGAGTATTGGATTTGCTAATAAATGTGGCTGAGTTACAAATCTGGGTAAAAGTTGGTACCGTTGAACAATTTTTAGTTAACACATTTTTTGAATATTCTTTTCTATAGGCTTCGATGGCCGATCTGGCCTGAGCAGAGTTGATGGGCCTTGCTAACATTTTTGCAAAAAATTCATAATGAGCTGATTTTTTCGACACAGCAGGTGATCCATACAAAAAGTCAGAGTCGAAGCTGAAAGCTGGATCAAGCTTTCCATGCATATGTAATTTACCCATATTAGTAATAATTTTTTGTATTTTATCATCAATCTTTCCTTGAGAACTCATTACACTTGAAATACTTTCTAGAAGTTCGCTGTCATTTACCAATGAATCATTTACTAAATTTTCATTTCGATTTATAAAAAATGATTGAAAAGCACTATCTCGATTATTTTCTGATTTGAATTTATCAGCGAATCCGGGGTATTCTTTGGCAGGATCAATTCCTGGACTATAGCACCCTTTATTCGGTGATTGACAATTTTTTTGAGTGCGCAAAAAACCATTATCTATTAAAGAAGCATCGCAATTATTTTTTCCCTCTTCTAATTTGGGATCATAATTAAAAGGTGAAGAACAATCTTTCACAAAATCTTTGCCATATTTTTTTTCAGAAAATTTCCTCAACTGATCAATTGATTCCATCTTTTTCAAATTGTCTTCTAAGCGCATTCCCACGAAGTCCTCAGCAATCATTCTGGAAATATAAATATTCGCAACATTTGATTCTGTGACATCTTTACTTGTTTTTGATTTGCTACATTCAACCAGCATATTACAATTATTTTCAGAGAATTTTTCAATGGGTGATTTTTTTATGGACAAACAAGAAGTAACATTTAAAACAGTATCTAGGCTAACTACAAAATTTGATAATCTTGGTCCTAAAACTTCTCCGGATTGATTTCTTGAACAATCAACTTCATCTTTTTTTGCATTTATTGATTTCCATGCAGCTGAAGGTTGATATAACCCCGACCCTAGCTGGAAATTGCCCTGCAATTGTGAAAAAATCGGCTGAGTCGCTCTTGGTAGAATCGAATTACCAGTATCTTTCTTAAACCCCACCATGTTGACATCTTCCCCGTAAAGCGGAAGTGAGATAAGTCCTAATAAGACTACTTGCCCTAGTAATTTCGATTTTTGCATAGAAACCTCTTCACTGATCTTATCGGACTTTAAGAATTATTCTTGAGAAAAAGACTCATTTAAATAAGGCTTTACTAGATTCGATTAATTAAGCATTAATTCTTAAAATTTCATAAAAATAAGTGCCAAATAAAATTGTCACTAAGTGAGAAAGTCCTCTAAAATAAGGATGACTAATTTTTTATCAAAGCTATAACAGGAATTCTGTTCATGAACCAAAAAACTACAATGCTTTCATCTGAGCTCAATACCTATTGGGGAGAAGTGGCCAATACATTTCAATGGAAGAAAAAATGGGACACTATACAGACTGGAAATTTTACTGATGTAAACGTCGAGTGGTTTAAAGGAGGACAATTAAATATTACTGAAAATTGCCTCGATCGCCATTTAGAGAAACGACGTCAGAAAAAAGCTCTCATATTTGAGCCCAACAATCCCAATGAAGCTGCCGCATTTTACACTTTTGGTGAATTACATATTGCTGTTTCTAGGTTCGCTAATCTCTTAAAAAAGAAAGGTATTAAAAAAGGCGATGTCGTCTGTTTTTATATGGGGATGACACCTGAGCTAATGATTGGATTACTCGCTTGCGCCCGCATTGGTGCTATTCATACTGTCGTCTTTGGCGGGTTTTCTCCGCAATCTTTATTTGGTCGCTTAATTGACTCTAAAGCAAAATTGATCGTTACTCATGACGGCGCTTATCGCGGCGATAAAGTCACTCCCCTAAAAAGTATGGTTGACGAAGCTCTTGCGATGAACACAGATAAAGAAAAAACATCTGTAGAGACCGTCATAATTGTTAGACGCACTAATAATGATGTCGATGTTGTTGCTGGACGAGATTATTTTTATGATGTTTTAATTAAGGACTGCGACCTACACTGCCCAGCAGAAGTCATGGAGGCTGAAGACCCACTTTTCATTCTCTATACTTCTGGTTCAACCGGAAAACCTAAAGGACTCTTGCATACAATTGCAGGCTACATGGTTCATGTTGGAAATAGTTTTAAAGATGTTTTTCAAATAAAAGAAAATGATGTTTTTTGGTGTACTGCAGATATTGGATGGATAACAGGGCATAGTTATTTAACTTATGGACCGTTATTAAATGGTACAACGACAATTATGTTTGAAGGAATTCCCAATTATCCAACACCAGCGCGCTTTTGGGAAGTTGTTGAAAAACACCAAATCACCCACCTCTACACTGCTCCAACTGCCATTAGATCACTAGAGAAATTTGGCGTTGAAATTCCTGATAGCTTTCCTATGAAGTCACTAAAAGTATTAGGTTCAGTTGGTGAGCCAATTAACGAAGAAGCTTGGCAGTGGTACCACAAACATGTTGGAAAAAATAAATGTCCTATCGTAGACACTTGGTGGCAAACGGAGACAGGTGGAATCATGATTTCTCCACTGGCAGGAATTACAAAACTAAAACCAGCACACGCAACCTTACCACTCAAAGGTATTGTCCCCATTCTCGTTGACGAAAAAGGAAATATTGTTACTGAACTTGTGGCATCAGGAAATCTTTGTATTAATACTCCTTGGCCTTCTCTGGCGCGAACAATATACGGCGACCATGAACGCTTTAAACAAACTTATTTTTCAACTTATAAAGATCTCTATTTCACCGGTGATGGCGCTAAAAGAGATGCAGATGGCTTTTTTCGTATCACTGGACGAGTTGATGACGTCATTAATGTTTCAGGTCACAGGATTGGAACAGCTGAAGTTGAAGAGGCCATAAATGAAAACCCACACGTCACAGAAAGTGCGGTGGTAGGCTTCCCTCACCCAATCAAGGGACAAGGGATTTATGCTTTTGTGACATGTAATGATCACTTCGATCACCCAGAAGACCTAGAAAAAGATATTCGTGAAACAGTTCAAAAAATCATAGGCCCAATTGCTAAACCAGACGTCATTCAGATAGTTTTAGGGCTACCTAAGACTCGTTCGGGTAAAATCATGAGAAGAATTTTAAGAAAAATTGTTGAGAATGACTTAGAAAATATTGGAGATACATCTACTCTTTTAAATCCCGAGTGTGTAGATCTAATTATCGAAGGAAAAAAATAATAATCTTATTTGTCTAAAAGTCGCTAATTTGATCATTAACCATTAATTGATTAGTGACTCTTCCTTCATTTTTTTTAAGTGAGCTTCAATTGTTTTCTCGGCATACGGCAAAAGATTGGAATCCAAGCCCGGATAGATTTCTTCCAACATTTCTTCCATCGTTTTACCAGCGCAAACAAGTACTAGAATTTGATCTTCACGCATTTGACGATGTTTAAGTGTTTCTTCTAATTTGTTAACACCACCGATGATGATACCGTGACTAGGGATGATATTTTTTGGATTAAGAGCAATCACTCGACGAAGAGTTTTAAAATATTTTTTCATATCTCCTTCCGGAGCTTGAATGACAACCGTTCCGACCGTTTGAATTAAATCCCCTGCTAAAAACCAATTCATTGAATCTGGAGCAAGAGCAAGTTGCCCCTCATCGTGGCCTGGAACTTCATAGACTCGAACGTTGTGACCTAAACTTTTTGTAACAATATCCCCTTCGCTTCTCATCGTAAGTGTTATTCCATCAAAATAATTTTCACCACTGCGATTTTTAATGCGTGTGAGAGTGTCAAAAGAGAGCTCTATTCCAACTTTATAGAGGCGAGCGATATCGGCCGAAAATTCATAATGATCGGGATGATGATGAGTGAGAAAAATAGCATCGAAGCCAATGCTATCAACAGACTTTAATAATTTTTTTAATTCATGCTCATCTTTAGGGCTAGGATCAATTAATAATTTTCTTTCATCCCCAATTATAAAACAATTTGTTCTATTGGCCGGTGGAAATGTATTTGAGAGCGGAAGAAATTGTCGTACACCAAAAATTGATTCGATCATCGGAACTTCTGTTGCGGGATCGTAAGGCAAGCTCATATCAATAGGAGTTTTATGATTAGGATTTTCGCTAAACGTTTTTAAAAGCGTAATGGCCGGAGGAACAGCGAGAACGTGACCCTCTTTGTATTTGGCATGTAATCCTGCAGGAGTATTCCATTCTCCAAATTCAGCTTCATTGGGATCAATATCAAAATCAAACTCTTCTGAAAGAGTAATTTTTAAATAATAATTTTTAAAACGGTAAGGATTAAATTCTGGAGTAATGGCCACTCCAATATCTTCAATTGACTCGACAAGTCCGCTTTGAATTGCACCAATTAAATCAAAATTCAATTCTTCCTTCACTTCTCTTATTAAAGCGTGAAGAATCTTTGAACTAATGCTTAAAGGCCATATCGATCCAACAAAGGATTCTTCACTGTCGCTCTTATCTACTTTTCCACCTGGGGTTGCATAATAACCGGGAAAAACAGACAAGTAATTTTGTCTTTTAATAAAAAAGATAGATTTTTTAGTAACAAATACAGCGGAGACTGATTCTTTCATTTCTTTAAACCTTTTACTGATACTACAATTTATCACGCAAATATTACGGGAGGAACTATGAAATCATTTATTCTTTCACAATTACATTTATTCGCTATTGATGCCAATTCTTAAGAAGTAAGTGCTTGATGTAGTATTTTTTAATACGTTTGGATCTTATTATTGCTTAAAGAATCAAAATATTCTTTGCTCAATTTTTTAAGACATGAACGCATGGAAGTAATTGGGCAAAGATTTAAAGCCAGAGCTGCTGCTTCTGCCACGGCCCGCGAAGTACCTTGAAAAGATCCTGTTCCAGAAGGAAAATAATAATCAATTTTATCTTTATACAAAAGAGCTTGGTCATAGAGAACTTGTCTTCCATCATAAAAATCACCGATTAAAAAGAGATTCTCTTTTGGTGCTAAGTTTTGTGGAAACAGTGTTGTGACGTCCTTAATCTGTGTGTTGATGCGGCCGGAAGGAACAAACCAAATCGCAGGAAGTGAATTGGTCATTTTTTCATCAGTCACAAAACCAGAAGCAGTTAAAACAAAATCAATTTTATTTTTTGAAATCCAATCAATAGCAGATAACCAATAGGTCTTTTTTTGATCTCCCCGTTCATTAAAAATAATTAAGGGGTAGATATGTAGAATTTGTTTTTTATTATTATAAAATTTTAAAAACTCTTCTAACACTAATTGGCCGTGAAAACGCAGAGATTTTTTATCCATCTTTTTGCAATCAATTTTTACAGAACTTGTAAGATCTAAGGCACTCTCTATCTTGTATTTTGATTTAATGTTTTCAGAACAAAATCCTGTGTCTATAACAGCAATTTTTATTTCGGCAAGAAGTGGATTCATTAATGAGAAAAAAAGAACTGGCCCCAAGAGGGCCAGTCTTCGTTTATGCCTAGATCCCGTTAGGGTTAGTTGCTGGTTCAATATAGAATGGACGATGAATAGAAGCTTGTTCATAAGACTTATTATATAGGTCTTTATTGAAATTTTTCAAACTTTTCTTGAAATCATCTTCCATATTGCCTAAAACTTTATTAGTCGCATTTATAATCTTTGGCATCATGATGCGTGAAATTCCATCAGCATTACTCATAGCGTTTGAGAGTACATCTTTCATCGCGATGGCCGGTAGAACAGCAGATAATTTCGCTTCAGTAACGTCTCCAGCACTTGCTGATTTTAAAACATTTAAGAAAAGCGTATTATCATTGCCAATCATCTCTGCCCATTTTTTATCGCGAGAGAAAATTCCACCTGATTCATTATAGGCTTTATTGATGCAAAGAACTTCGGCCATTGCTTTAAGAGAGTACATCTTCACTGCATTACTTGGAGTAAAGAAAGTCGTTCTATTAATTTCAGATTTAAATCTCACCAGTATTTCAGTTGCACTTAGAGTTAAATCAGAAGCAAGAGCTAAATCTTTATCAAAGCTTTTTAAACTTGATTGAATCATCGCTGAAGATTTTAAAACTCCATCTGCTCTGTGTGGATTAGTGAACATAATAACTTTTTTATCCCAAAGAAGTTTTTGAGCGTCTTTTGAACTTGGAAGTGTCAAAGCATTTTTTAATCCAGCACCAAATTCGTCTATAAAAGCAAATGATGAAGACTTAGACTTTGCAATGAAAGTATTTAATCCTGAAACATTTGAACCTTTTTCATCATCAACCATTAAAAGAACTTTTTGATGTAATCCATTAGCTAAGATTCCTGCGTTCTGAGTAGCTAGGCTTAAATCTAAAACTGAAACTTTATCAGTTCCACCAGCTAAGCTTAATGCATCTAAGAGTTGGTTCAAGTTTTTTTCAGAGTTAGCAACAAGAACAGCAGCATTAGCTTTTTCTGCGTACTGAGCTTTTGCCATTGTCACGAGATCAGCTCCTAACACACCAAGAGTAACTCCGTTTTGAGTAATAGTCGCTGAAAAATCAAGATCGCGGTAAATATCAGCATCAGTTGATACTAAAACTTCTGCATCACTTAGTTGAGCGTTTGTAGCTAGTGCGCTTAGAATTCCAAATTCTTTTGTAAGAATTTGAGACTGTGAATTTACTAAAACTTGAACTTTCAATTCACCGGCATAAGCACGTTTTGAATTATTAGATACTGCGATATTTAATTTATTAGTTACACCTCTAAGAAGTTGTGAACTTAAAGAAAGATTCGATAAAGATAATGGGAAAGCAACTCTTGCAATCTTTTGGTCAGCAGATTTTAACTCTCCAGATCCAATTGAATCAAAGTGAGCGGCTTCGACAACATCATCACTTGTTAATTTAGAAAGAACTTTAAGTGAAGTTCTCGCAGATGATCCAATGCTTGCGTTACTTGCAATACTTGAAAGTCCCGCTCCAATAACTACAACAAGGCTTTTTGCTGGGATTGTTGGAAGTTGAACAACTTGACCGTTGTCTAATTTAACTGAAACTGCGTTAGCTGATTTAGCTCCAAAGTTTTTTAGAGTAATTGAATGAAGTGTTGTCTCACCTGGTTGGAAAACACCATCAAGCTTAGCGACTCCATTTATACCACCATCTAACATTTCTGAACTAACGAAAGCTAAAACGGCATTGTTATTATAAACAGTCGTGACCTCACCAATACGTCTTTGACGGTAAATTTCAGTTTGGGCAGCGATGTTTGCATTAAATGTATCTAATTCTACGCGATCGAAATTTGCGCTTCTAATTTGTTCATATCTTTCATTGAAAGCTGAAAGCTCTGAACTCTTATAAGTTGCTTTGAACTCTCCTGCAGAACGATTTGGATTTGAATTCGCTTGATCGAATGCCACTTGGAAAGCTTGTGCTTTAATCACTGGGTAATCACGTGAGTACGCACGAGCGTCTCCAGCAATTCTTCCTTGTTCATAGTAAGCTGAGTATTCACGATTGTTTGCTTGATCGTATGAGCTTGCATAACGTGAGTCGTAGTTTGCATTATAGTCAGCGTCGATACGACGAAGAAATTCATAACGAGTGTATTCACGGTACTGAGCAACGTATCCATCAGCGTATGCGCGCTTCATGACATCTCTATTGTTAAAAACATTTGGATTGAACGTTGGACCATTAAAATCACCTGGGTATGCAGGAGATCTTCTTTGGAAAGATCCAGCAAATGGGCCATTGATTGAAATTGAATTTAAATCACCTGATTCAAATTTTTGAACTGTTTCAGATTCACCTTTATTATTTCCGTTGATCGATCCAGTCGTAACGGCGCGATCCATCCCAGCTTTTTTCCCTTGAGTAGAACCTACGACGGCTGCATCTGAAGCGTCACCTCTTTTAAGACCAGCAACACGACCTTCACGAGATCCTGCAGAACTATTACCGTTAATTGTTCCTTCATTTGTTCCGTCACGAGAGCCGTCAATGCGAGCGCGAGCAGAACCATCTCTATCACCTTGGTCAGCACCACGACGGTAGTATCTGTCTTGTCCGTCCAGAGTCCCTTGATTTAATCCATCTGTGTTACCATCGCGCGAACCTAAATCTGTTCCGAGTCGTCTTGATAAGGCAGCACCATCATTCGATCCATCAATTTGACCACGGTTAGCTCCTTCCTTGTTGATCATCTGGATTGCTCCAAGAAGATCTTGTCTATAATTGTCTCTATCGCGAGAAATTATTTGCAGTCTCCCCATCGCATTCTGTGAATTTTGATTGGCCACTTGCAGATCGCGAGTCAATTGATCGATGCGAACATTTAATGGAGCTTGCTCCATTTTAGCAGCACCGTATTGTTTTGAAAGTTCAGCAATCTGTTGATCCTCGGCATCCATCTGAGTTTTTAGTATTGTGATTTGGTCTTTATTTACTTCTGGAGTTTTATTCAACTCATCAAGCTTAGTCTGCAATGCAACTTTAGTTGCTTTTGCACCATCAATGTTTTTTTGCAAATCATACATTCGTGCACTTATTGCATCTCTTTGCTGAATTTGATTGCGAAGGGCCGAATTGATTTGCTCGCGAGCTTGATCTACACGGGCCACATCAACTTTAGCTTCCTCTGCTCTTCTTGAGAGGTCATTGAATTGTGGGTCATCTGAAAGACGAAAACTTTGCTGGCCAATATAACCTGGAATTTCACCTGAAATCGCCAGACTGAATTGGGAAACTAGGGCTGCCAGAATGGCGAGCACAAAAAGAAAATGTTTCGAAAACTTCATAGACTCTCTCCCAAATCGTCACCAAATATAATAGAAATAGAATTTCAGGGCCAAAGAGACACCAATACGATGTCAATTCGCCTCCAAAAATCGTCCATTATTTTGGTGGAGTTTAATTAACTAATTTCATAGCAATACTAAGGCCAAATACTTGCGTTTAAATTTTTAATCTCGGTAATTATAACGAGAGAAAAAAAAATTAGGAGATCGATGAAAAGTTTACAGACTATAAAGAGCGCACTTCCTATGAGCTAAATCACGTTTTAGCTATCGGGCAGATAGCTAATATGCCACTTAGGCCATAAGTCCGATGATTGTGGGCCTCAAATTTGCTATTTTTTTAATATGAAAGTTGAAAGAAAAAAAATTTATGACCTTCTTTTACGCCTTAGCCATTTTGGTATCGCTTTTAGCACGTTGCTTTTAATAATTAGTGCCTATACGGCCAATTATTTCTGGGAAGAAGGTTTAATAAGAAAATCATTTTGGGTTGTACATATTTTCTCTGGATATGCTTTCAGCCTTTGTTTAGTTGCCAGAATCCTTTGGGGATTAGTTGGACCAGAACATGCTCGTTGGAGCAAGTTGTGGAAGTGGAAAGAGTGGATGCAATTTCTCAAGAGTAAAAACTTTAATCCTCCGTGGGATTGGGGTCATCATCCACTAGCAGCTATAGCTTATATAGTTTTTTATTTTGTATCCGTTTTTATATCTCTATCAGGACTCATCTTAGCAGGTATTGAGCACAATTTGGGTCCATTTGCTCCAGCATTTTATGATCACCTTTTGTATAAAAAAGATTTGCTGGAAATTCATGAAACACTTTCTTTAATGATCATCATCTTCATATTCGCACATATTCTTACTCTCTATTGGCATGAAAAAATTGATAAAATTCCAACTATTCAGAGTATGTTTAGTGGGTTTCAATACAAAAGGAAAAAGAGCAAGGAGGATGAAAATGAGAATTCTAAAAATAATTAAGTTCATTACAACAATTACTTTTATTTCATTAACTTTATCTCAGATCTCAGAGGCTTCTGAAGCAATCTTAAAAGAACTTGCGAAAGAAGCACGAACAGCAGATATAAAATTTGTGCAATTTAGTGCAAGTACTGGGGAAAAACTTTTTAGAACAGAACGAATTCATAGTAACGGAGAAAAAATTAGTTGCATGACTTGTCATACTGCCGATCCAAAAAAAGAAGGTCTCACTAGAGCAAACAAAGTCATTAAGCCAATGGCAGCAAGTATTAATCCAAATCGTTTTACTGACATGGAAAAAGTTCAGAAATGGTTTAAAAGAAATTGTAATGATGTTCAGGAGAGAATATGTACACCACAGGAAAAAGGTGATTTCGTTAAATATATGATGTCGATCAAATAAGGAGCTAAGAAAATGATTTTTTTCAGATTAAAAAAAGAACCACTTTTATTATTTATACTTTTGTTAATATTTTCTTCAGTTGCTATACTCAAAGCTGATGATGAAGCAGAAGAAGGAGAACACCACGAGCGTGGAGGTAAATCAGAAGAAGTCTATAAGTTAAATAATCGATCAAGTGTTGTGCCAGTCATAAATCAAAAATTTAAATCTGAGTGCACTAGTTGTCATATGCTCTATCAACCAAGTCTTCTGCCAGCTAAGTCATGGACAAAGATGATGGGAAATTTAAAACAACATTTTGGCGAAAATGCCGAATTAGACCCAGCAGTTCAAAAAGAAATTACAAATTATTTAGTTAAAAACAGCTCAAATCGATTTAGCTCAAATCAGGATGTTATTAGAATAAGTGAAACAACCTATTTTAAAAGAAAGCATGATGAATTAAGCCCTAGTGTTTTCAAAAGAAAAGGAATTGGTAGCGCAGCTAATTGTATTGCTTGTCACTCGGGTGCAGAAAAAAATGATTTTTCTGAAGAAAATGTTCGCATTCCAAAAGAAACTGCAGGTAAAATAAAGAAGTAAAATGAATATTCGGGATAAAAGAATGCATAATGAAGAATTACAAATAAATCTTGCCGAACAATTAGGTATTGGAATATTTACTGGCATTGTGGGTATTTTAACTGCATGGGACTTAGCAGGAGACTCAAAAACTGGCAGCAGTTTTATGCATCTTATTCTTGAAGGATTAGTTGTAGTAACTTCATTATTGTTTTTAGCTCGAACTTTTTATTTTCTTTATAAAAAAAATAAGCGAATCAACAAAGATCTGCTTGCTAGTCAAAAAGAAGCGCTCCAATTGCGCTTAGATAATCAAAATTATCGAGAAGATTCTCGTCGTTTTCTCGCGGGAGTAAGTGTACTCATTGATAAGCAATTTACCGATTGGAAACTAACTCACTCAGAAAGTGAAGTTGCCTTGCTCATACTTAAAGGTTTGAGCTTAAAAGAAATTTCAGCGATCAGAGAAACTTCAGAAAAAACTGTTCGCCATCAAGCTGGAGTTGTTTACGCAAAAGCAAATCTTGAAGGCCGTGCGCAACTATCGGCTTTTTTCCTAGAAGATCTCTTTCTGCCTCAAACGTAAGTATTACATTTTTTTATGGTGAAGCGTGCTTATTCCCAAGGCTGAATAAAGCGGACAAGTCCCTATAAACCCCGTTGCCAAGGGAATAATTCCAAGGAGAAACCAATTGCTGTGAGGCCCCCAAAAGGCTAAAGAAATCAGGAATGCTCCTACTACAAAGCGAATTATTCTTTCTGGATCATTAATGTTTTTTGTCATATAAATTCCTCCGATGCTTTGTTTGTGCAAGGAAGTTGCCTAGAAAAAACATTCTTAAAAATTAGTTTTATCATTTATTCTTAATATTGAGAGGTTTCTATCATTCATTACATTAATATATTAATAATTTTACTAACAATCATTAGTTGTTCTACAGAACGCATTATTCGCAAAACAGCAACTGCTCAAATCAATTACCATAGAGATGATGTTGGTGCTCCCGTTTCAGAAGCTGAAAGAAGAGAAGCTACAGATAAATTAATCAGCATAATAAATAGCACTGGATATTTTAATTTCGTTGGTGAGCATGCCCATGGAATTCCCGAAAATGATTCTAGTCATCCTTTTTGGTGGGGAATCATATGGACTGGAGTAACTGTCTCAAAATTAGATGGGCAAATTACCTACACCCATCCTATCACTGGTTCAGATAATGTAGGAATACAAACTGCTCCCTACCTAGAAGGGGCATGCTTTGCATATTTATTAACGGGTGAACAACAGTATGCCCACCTTGCTAGAAAATTAATGCGTGGGATGTCCGCCTGGATATTATCAAGTGCAAAATCAAAAGAAGATTATCCTAAAATATTATCTCGGGCATTTTATCCAAAAAATATTGATTCAAATGAAGCAGGTATTAGTCTTCATATCGACTATAGTGCAAATAGACCAGGGCAGAATACCGATGCCTCTGGTTATGTAAATATTCCTAATAATCCCCTGTTTGGAGATATATGGGTTAAGCGTAATCGCTCAACAGACGATATTGGACATATGCTTAGGGCCATCTCTCAAGTTCAATCTTGCCGTGAAGCTTTTGACGATGAAACAAGAGCTGATTTGAATCAATTAACTTCGCTTTATACTGATTGGGCAAAAAGCGTTGACGACAATAATTTTATCATTCCGAGCTATGACTATAATGGAAATATTGAATCTATCAAAAAAGGCATTGGTGATTATAATGCCTATAGAGTTTTAGGATTTGATCCAACTTGTGTTGAAAAATTAGCAGTTCGTTATATGCACACTCCCGAAGCAAAAAATCTTAAGTGCGGAAATGGAATTAGTTTTCTGGAAAAAATGGGATCTAAATATCTGCAAAATGATGCCATTGAAATTCTACGCTCACACCATGTAGCTGCAGCAGCCTTGGCACAGTTAAAGTCTCAAGACGAAGACGCCCAAAAATTAATGGAAGGTTTAGTGAATCGAATGAACCGCGATTTTAAAGTGGCCAATAACCCAAAAATTTCTCCCAAATATGACTTGCAAGACATCCCTACTTTTTTAATTCATGCAAACAATATTGGTGTGCCTATGACTTCGGACGAAATTCATTATATTTATGGCCGATTAAATGCGGCCTATACAGGTCTATTAGATCCAGCACTATACAACAGACTTCATATTTTCGATCCAAAAGTTCCTGATGGTGTATACCCTTATGATCCTCCGCATATTGGATTTTATTTTTATACAATAGGTGTAATGCTTGGCTCATGTAGTTCAACATTTGTGAATTCCAATAATGAGCGGCCTTTGCTTGATTGTGATCGTTTAAAAAACGGACTTCTTAAAAATTGATTTCTAATTAATGTATTTGTATATTTTTTTTGAAATCTTGATATCTCAATATTGGTCTAAAAAGATTATCATCCAATCTTTTAACATCGGCAGCTGACTCAGGTTTACTTATTTTGTCCATTTTATCTTCGATCATTTTTTGAAAAGCTTTGGAATTTCCTTTAGCAACTTTAGTATATAGAGGACTGCCTTTTTCATCGAGTTTCACTTTGCCATTTTCAACCACAGGGATAATTTGTTGAATTATCCCATTTTCTTCAATTAAAAATGCTTTTCCTGATCTCTCAGAAATAAGAGCGCTTATCTGCTCGCTACTTACAGAGCTAGTGCCATCAGATTTTAGAAGTACTAATGATTCGCCTTTTGAAACAACGTCTGATGTCACATCTCTAAATCCACTTGAAACATCACTTGCCCCACCGGAAAAACTTGGAGTAAAACTCGCATTATCTCCTCGAGAACTACCTGCTCCATTACGTGAGTTAACTTTACTGTCTTCGCTAGAATAATTTGAATTTTGAGCCCCCTCGCTTGATCCAACATTGTCTCGACCTACATCGACTCCCTTAATACTCGCCTCTTTCGACTCTCTTGAAGTGATACTCAAAGTTGATTTTTCAAGATCAATTTTTACTTGCTCTTTTTTAATTGCATTCAACTCACTTTTAGCAGTTTCAATTTCATTCGTAATAGTGTTCTTCACTTCAGCAAAAGAAGTAGACCCATCTCTATTGTCTTTATTATTGAGAGTCGAATCTTCCTTTTTTAATTTTGTTAATCGGCTTTCTAAGTTTGAAATCTTATCAGTCAAATCGCTGTAAGAACTCTTATCAGTCCCACCACCAGTAATTTTACTATGACTTGAATCAATGTTTGGTAATGACTGCTCTACAAGAGTATTACTATCAAAATTTGGAATTAGACTTCTTCCAATTGAATTGGCAGAAATAGTTGGTGTCGCTGCATGATGAATTCCCTCATTTTCATTTATACTAGGTTTGTTTGCAACCTCAGAACCTGTTTTTGAAGAATCCGTAGCAACTGAAGTTAAATCTTTTTTGAATATATCATGAATTAAATTCTGATTATTTTTAACAATAGCTTCTCTATTATAAACTTCTGGCAAAGCCAAATTCTGAGAAAACTTTTTTACTAAAATCGACTCTGAGCTTTTCTCATCTGGAGCAGCGTTTAATTTATCCATTAAGGTTGGTAGATCCTTGTATGTTTTTACTAAAGACCCATCTGTCCCGATTTTAATTTTATTTCTTTGATCAGTTCCATCACTTTCAACATGAGGTGAGCTAAAATCATTTCGGATGAAATCATTATTATCTGAAAATAAATTTAAATTATTAGAAAGAGA
The DNA here is from genome assembly GCA_947446575.1 of Bacteriovoracaceae bacterium. Classification (GTDB taxonomy): domain Bacteria; phylum Bdellovibrionota; class Bacteriovoracia; order Bacteriovoracales; family Bacteriovoracaceae; genus Bacteriovorax. The sequence goes on from CANFHC010000010.1 coordinate 99,211, forward strand.
GACCGATTTTATATTTTGCAATCCACTTAATGAAAGAGAGAACGTGTTACATCTTGCTACATTTTTTGCCAGGTAACGATTTGTAGACTCCGCTCCTGTTATACTATCGGCCCTAGAAAGCATATTAAAAAAATCGTTAGAATCAACTTCAATAGCTGATCCTGCAATCACATCATGAGCAACTGTACACATAGTTCCCATGGTCATCGCTGTTTTGCATTCTTTTTGAAGTGTCGCTTTTGCTTCACTCATTCTAAGATTCTCTAAATCTACAAAGATTTCAGTTGAAGCCTTATGCCCATTACTTTGCATATAACCCAATAAACTTGCTGCAAAAGAATCTGGAATTTTTTGATCGTGAGCAGAAATAGATGCTTTTAAATAATTCTTAAAAACAGGATCAAGTTTTTGATAATTATTCGTCATATACTCAATAATTTCTTTACCCCTTGCTTCAAAACTTTTTGAGTCGTCTGCCATGGTCTGAGAAATTGAAACTAATACTTGCGTATCAAAAGGCTCCATTTCATCGAGTTCATTTTGAACTTTCATATTCAAAAAATCACTCGCTATATTTTTTGTTTTATTTTCTTTTTTTCTATTTGAGGCATAATCCTTATAATCGGAATAACAAACAACATCTGGAATTCTGCATGTTGACTGTAAAAGATCATACCCCTTATCAATTGTATCACTTTTACATTTTAAAGAAGTAGAGCCAGGATTAAATTGTGGTATTTTAAATGTTTCAAGATTTTTACATTCAGCTGGTAATATATCCGTTCCGTATTTCGAAACCGCGTACAGACGCAACTTCTCAAAATTTAGCATTTGATTCATTCCATTTTTTGCAGCAAGTGCGATAGCCTCTTGGGCCACCTGTTCATTTGCATTTATTTTTAATTCTAAAAATTCTTTAGATGAAGACATTTTAGATTTAAAACATCCCGCAAAATTTAAACACAATTCAGGAGAAAGCTTTTTTTTAGTCGCCGATTGATCAACGGCTTCACAGTGCAATTGTAATGCAGGAGCATTTAATGAAGTTACATTTCTTTTTAGACTTTCACTAAAGGTATCTACTGTGCTATTTTTACAATCGCCTGTTTGCAAACTATAATTCAGCATTCCTGCTTCTGGAATAAAATCTGGAAGAAATGTCAAACTTGATTTTTGGGCAAAAGTCGATTGCTTAAATCCCATTAGCTCTTCCGCCTGAGAGGTGAAAGAAAGGAGAATTGATAAAGCATATATTTTAACCATGAAATGCTATCGGTTAACTTAATACTAACTTGATATTTTCAGGTAAAAAAAGAAAAGAATCAAGGTGAACATAAGACTGTGATAAAAAATATAAATAAATTAAATTATGTTTATAACTGTTGAGCCAACCATTCAGGCTCGTCTAATGGTAAATCATGTCCCGCCATTGGATGAATTACTAATTTCCCTTTCAGATTTACAGCAATTTCTGATGAACAAATTTGTGAAACCAAACGATCATTTATGGCACTTATTACTTTAAGTGGAACATGAAGAGAAGATATTTTTATCCTGCTGGCCAAAAGTAATTGATTGAAAAAGTTTTTCTTTGTTACCGGATGATGTTTAGAAAATTCGGCAAATTTATGCAGATATCGGTCATATTTTTCTGCCCTATTTGAAGTAATACTCAAAACAACTTGCTCTTGAATAAGTGCATTGTTTGAAAAGAGTGTACTTATAATCTTTCGGTAATAAGTTGGGTTTAATCGCTGATAAAATGATGAAAATTGCTTTAGTGAGCAGTTAATAATTGTCACAGATAAAACCTGAGATGGAAGTAGTTCAGCCCATTTGAGTGCGACCATTCCACCAAGTGAAATTCCACAGAGGTGAACTTTCTGACCTTCTTTGATAAAACGGCTTCGAAAAGAAAGTAATTTAACGAGAGTCTCCGGATCAACCGGTGTAAGTTCATTAAACAATAATCCATTACCTGGAATTTCTAGAAACTCGACTTCATCATCAGGATGCATAGATTGAAAAACGCCGGGAAAATCTCCCCAATGAATATTTCCTCTAGTTAAACCACGTAAAAAAATCCAGTTCCGTTTTTCACTCATACCATTTCTCTTTAGCCATTTGCTCGTGGCGCTTGCGATTTGGTTTATCTAATAGACTCCATGCCTGATGAGAATAAAGGGCCTTAAGCAAAAAATCAAATAGCAAAGTATGACGTCGATAAGTACGTTTAAGACGATGCTCTTTAATTGGATTAAATATTCCTTCACGTGAAAATAGTTGAAGAGGATTTTTTCGTACCCAATTCCATGATCCCATTTCGAGAGTTAACGGCAAATAAATACCGGCCGGATTTATTTCCTTAAAGTGCAGGTAAAAATAATCCCAAAGGTCACCGCTAATTAAATAACTGCTTGATTGAGGTTCTACTTTATAAATATGAAATGGATAAGTTTCTTCAAAAAGATTACTAAAGGCATGCATTTCAGCAAGAAGATCAAATGGTTTGTTTGTATAAGAAAACGGGAACCACAGTCTATCACGCATACCAAAGCCAGAATGAAAATCAACGGAAACAACACAATTGCTTTTTTCAGTCGATTCTATAAATTTTTTAAATACCGCAAGATTTTCTAGCTCCATCGCTCCGGTGTTACCTTGATACCAAGGAAGTTTAGAAGAATAGCGCTGGCCGCCCACTAAAAAAGGGGTGCGATCAATTGCGACAACGGGTGAGTTACGCATAAGGTCGACGTTGTTACCGTTAGATCGTTTAAATTTTTTATATCCTACTGGATTTACCAAGGGAATAATGACTAATCGAATATGTAAAAATATTTCTTGAAGTGCTCGGTCCCACAGGAGTCGATCAACAGTTGTTTTTAATAAACTCCAAGCAAGCTGAGCTCCTACTCTCTCAATTCCATGGACACCGCCTGTAATAAATAAAGTTGGTGCCAAGGGCTCATTAGTGCCTATCGTAAAACTATAAAGTGGATAAGTTTCATTATGGTGTTTAATGTCTGCAAGAGTTTCAAGTTGAACAAGGTTTTTTAAACGCCCATCCTGACTTACAAACTTCGCCAATTTTGTTAAAGATTCAATCATTAAAGATATTATTGAACCACCTGAAATCGTCTAGCAAGAGAATTTGTCATATCTTCTTTTTTTAAAACAGTGAGAAGATCGATACAGTCAAAATCTCGGTCGATGGCAGGAAACCCAACGATTTTTGCACCGTGCTTTAAGTATGATTTCAGAAGTGGCGGAATCATTTTTTCTGCTTCCCTAATTTGCTCATCAGTTAATGGTTGCTGAAAATTGGCATACCAAAGGTTAAAATCTGGCATTGAAAATTTTCGAGTAGGCTTGGATTCGATATCTAATGCAACTGAATTCGTTTCAACTAAGTATTTATAAACTAGTGCTGCTTTTTCTGTTTCAGTAACCTTGAGGCTTGAGCATCCAAATAAAACAGTCGCACCTGATTCATTCATATACTCTGTAATTCCTCTCCAAAGTAATGAAAGCACTGATCCTCTACGATGATCCTTATGAATGCATGCCCGACCTAATTCTAGATGAGGCCCTGGCATTTCAAAAATATTTTTTAATTGAAACTCAGTCTCAGTATATGAAAGCTTTGAATTTTCCATACAGTTGACCCTGTACGTACCAATTACATTTTTTGTCTCTTTATGAATGATGATTAAATGATCAAAATGAGTATCAAATTTATCAAAATCTATTCCATCCATCTCAATACTTTGAAACTCGTTATAGAAAACTTCATGCCTGAGTCTAAAACTATTAATAAGTTCATCAAACGAATCTGCAGTTTTTAAAATATATGATCCGCTTTCAATTTGGAGGTGAATTTTTTGTTTGAAATTAAATAGACCATTCCATTTTAAGAGTGTCGTCTGTTTCAATTCTTTTGCCCATTCTTTCATAGAATCCTCCTGGATACGTAAAAAGGTTTTTTAAAAAATTCATCGCTGTTATAAATGTCTGATCAACTTGCAACTGCGTTCCAAGCGAAGGATTTAGCTCCACCATATCAACAGATTGTAAGTTGAATTCACTAAATCTAACTGCAAGTAAATGAAGCTCATCTAAGGAAAGTCCATCATTGACCGGCACTCCAGTTGAAGGAGCGACCCGCGGATCAACGCTATCGATATCGAAGCTAATGTGAACTGGACTATCGTTAACAATCTGGCAAATTTCATTAATTACATTTTCGATACCAATCTTACGAATGCTTCGGCGAGTAAAATTTTTTATTTTTAACTTTTGAATAATATCTTCTTCAAATGGATCTAGATCACGAAGGCCTATATAAATAAGTTTCTCCGGAGAAAGATATTGTTCAAGCCATTTAAAGTTATAACTAGAAACATTATTCAAATTGAGAAGAATAGACATAGGCATTCCATGGAGATTGCCAGTTAAAGAAAAGCTTGGGAGGTTGAGATCAGCATGAGCGTCTATCCAAATCACATACCCATCAAGATGGTTACGGACGAATGCCCCAACAGTTGCGATCGCTATACTGTGATCCCCCCCCCAATTAAGAAGAATGGATTCATTATTTAAAAGGGTAAATGTTTTATGATATGCTTCTATATAATGATCCCAATTGATTTTTTTCAAATCAGATTCACTAAAAAATTTCATCTTGGTCTGAGGGCCATATTGAGTTATGCAGCCTTGATCCTCGATTACGATTCCTGCGTTTGAGAGTATGGAAAAATAATCTCGGGCCTTTTCTGGGGAGGCTATAAGACCTCGCTGCATTTGCCCTAGTTCAAAACCAAATCCTGAAAAATTAATTTTTTTTGCTAAAGTCATCCAAGCTCCACATTCCTTGCAAAACTGTTTCGATTAAAAGTAAAAGGATTCATATTTAAATTAGATGTTCCAGAAGTTTCTTCAAAAAATGTTAGCTGTATTTGTTGTAAAGCAATCGCTTGCTTAATTGATTGAAAATTCTGAGCGCAATTTAAAAGAGTTTTCCAAGAGCGAATTTGTGATGGTACGTGAAAGTCAGAATTTGCAATCATCGGCATGCCACTCTTTAGAACTTCATCAAAAAGAATAGGGCCACTTGCCACTTCCCAAGCATCAAACCAAGAAGCAAGTTCGCGGCGCCTATCCCAAAGATGAAAGGTTTGATGCTCGAACATTTTAGTAGAGACGGGATGAGCCGCTATGGCCAACCCTTCCTGATTTTTTATTCTCTTTAGAATGTCGAGCACATCACCATCTGCACTTATAAATTCTTCAATACCTATTGCTAAAATATGAGCTGATCTTTTAAAAGAAACAGAATTTTTTGTGATTTCCACGCCTGGAAGTAATAACATTCCATATTGTTTAAGAGCGCGAATACCTTCTTTTTTTAGCTCTTCAAGATATTGATGGAATGTTTCACGAGTGAGTGTTTTTTTGAGAACTCTGGATGCTTTACCTAAAAAAGTATTTTCCTCGCAAAGGTGGTCAGTAATGGCAATAACTTTAAAACCTTTTTGTCCAAACAAATCAACAATCTCGGCGATGGAAAGAACCCCATCGCTGTAGTGAGAGTGAATGTGAAGATCGGCAAGCATCATGCTATAATGCTAACTAAGCTATTGAATGAAAGTCACATTAGGTTTTTATTAGAATTGCCAAGATTGTGTTAGAATAGCAGATTAAACTAAATTTTTATTCACAAAATCCCAATTAACTAATTTCCAATAAGCACTGATAAAACCAGCGCGATCATTTCTGTGATCTATATAATAAGCATGTTCCCAAATATCTATGGTCATTAATACTTTATTTCTTGAAGTCAGAGGTGTTTGCGCATTAGAAGTATTCAGAATTTCTAAAGGGCCATCATTTTCTCGAACAAGCCAAGTCCACCCTGAACCAAAGTTAGCAAGAGCAGAGGCCGTAAATTTCTCTTTAAATAGCTCAAAACTTCCCCACTGATCATTTATTAATTTGGCAACTTTGCCTGACGGATGACCTCCACTATGCGGAGTTAGACAATCCCAAAAAAATGTATGATTCCAAATTTGTGCAGCATTGTTAAAAATACTTCCTTCAGATTTTAAAATTATCTCTTTAAGAGTCATCTTCTCAAATTCTGTATCAGGAATTAATTCGTTTAAATGAGTGACATAGGCAGCATGATGTTTACCGTAATGATACTCCATTGTCTCCGCTGAGATATATGGCATAAGTGCATCTACGGAATATGGAAGTCCAGATATTTCAAAGGCCATAATTTTCTCCTTTTAAGCACTATACCCGCTGGGTATTTTTAGACCTAAATTTTTTTTAGTCAAATAAAGAATCTATAAGATTAACCTATTCGATATTGAGTAAAAATCTCAGATAAGAAATCTTAAATTGAGAAATCTATTCATAAGAATGAATAATAAGTAGAGATTTAATCTGAATTAAAATAGGGAGATTTTTGATGAAAATAATTTTAACAACTCTAACATTTTTATTTTTATCACAAGCATATGCATTTGATCTCTCCCATAAATTTGGATTAGGGGTCAGTGGTGGATTTCCAATTCCTGTATTTAATAATTCTTTTAATGATGTCAACAATGCAAAATGGAATGCTTCTCTTTATGGAAGATATCATTTTACAGAATCGTTCGGAATGGATCTAGGTCTATCCCATGATGCTTTTAAAGGGTCATCTGTAAAATTTAACAACGCCAACCTCTTAGGTTTTTGGCGAATGGCTGGATCTCACGACATGACCCCAATAGTTGGTCTTGGACTAGGATTTACAAGAATAATGAATTTTGATCCAAAAAGTATTAAACTCTCCCTTCTGGGTCGACTTGGACTTGAGTATGGATTCTCTCAATGCCTCTCAATTGCAGTTTTGGCTGATTACCAATACGTCTCCAAAGTTTTGGGTAATATGCCCAGCTCAACGGCCCATATTATTAATCCCCAATTGGCACTGACTTGGTATTATGGTGCTGAAAAAGCACCACCAAAAAATGAACAACCAATGGCAACTCCACCAAAAAAAGTTAGCAAAAATGAAATCAAAAACTCCACCAAAGAAGTAGATGAAGATATCGTCTCTATCGCTGAAGCTGCGACTTTGCGAGCTGAGCATATTGTAGTTGATGAAAAGCCAGATATGACAATTGAATTTGATTCTAATCAGGCAAAAATAAAATCTGAATTTATTGAGAAATTGCAAATTGTAGCAAAATATTTAAATGCCAATCTTGAGGCATCTGGATCAATTGAAGGTTATGCCGATAGTAGCGGATCAAAAAAATCCAATCTTTTGCTTTCAAGAAAACGCGCCAATGCCGTTAAAATAAAATTAGTTGGAATGGGTGTTCTTGAAACAAGACTGTCATCACAAGGTTTTGGTGAGGATGATCCTATCGCAGATAATAGTACTGTTGAGGGCAGACAAAAAAACAGAAGAGTTAATGTCGTGATTTCAATTATGCCAAATTTAAGTGATAGGATGTAGAAAAAATGAGAGCAAAAAACCTGATCTATAGCATGTTTTATACTGATATATGCCAGAGACGACAAGTTGATGTCAAAATATACTTACCGTCATGAGTTTATATACAGAAAACGTAACAAAAAGTAATTCACCAACATCAACAGAACCATTTGCTCTCGTTAACGAGCGACTGACCAAAATATTTTTTGATCAGTTCTCTGGCGTGTTAGCAAATATTCCTTTTGTAAAATTTGTCATAGATCGAGAAGATGGGGATAAAATTTATTTTTTAAATGATCGATTTTATCATCTACATGCTTATTTCGTAGCTGATCATATTATTAATGAAGATCATGCCGCATTTTTTAAAAAAATAGATAGCTTTAATGAGAGCAATTATCATTCAAATGAAAGACGATTTTATTTTGGGACTATCGGACGAATTAAAAAAGAAAATAGATCAATCTATCTTTTGGAGACTCAAGAGATAGATTCAATGGGAAAAGAATTAATTGAAGATTTGTTTTCGATTATTAAAAAAAATATAGACCCAAATTTCGAGCTCATATTTAAGCCAGCTAATCATATTCAAGAAAATTCAGTTGAAAGCATTTCAGTCAAAACAATTCCAAGAATGCTGACTTCTGAAATTTATGCAACTTCAAATTTCATCTCTTTAAATCCGGGTGTCTCTGTCGGGCGTATAAGAAAATTTAATTCAGAAGAAGATTTTCACAACGCTCTGACTACACTTGAGTGGTATGACATCGTTGTTATGAATCGAGTGCCGGATGATGTACCTCGTGTTTCGGGATTAATAAACGCGAACTTTACAACCCCCCTTTCTCATACCAATGTTCTGGCAAGCGGATGGAAAATTCCCAATTGTATCCAAAAAGATATTTTTGACATCATCAGCAAAGAGGCAATAGAAGGAAAATGGGTACGCTACGAAGTAGCAAATTCTACCAATCATGCCAAATTAACGCTTACAGATGCCCCAAAGAATTTAAAAAAACCTAATTGGGCAATGCAATCCATCACTTTAGAAAACCCTGATATCGATGATATGAATATTTGTTCGCTATCTCAATTGCGTATGACTGACAGATATAAATATGGAACCAAAGCTGCCAACATTGGTGAGATGAAACATGTTCTTAAAAATGGTTCAAATCGTATTTTAGGTTTTTATCAAGTAAAAAGACCACCTAGAGAAAATCTTCTTTCCCATTTAGCAAATTTTTTGAGTGTCCAAGAAAACTCGGATTTGCAAAGTAATGCACTAAAATTTCTTTCCTCACTTATTAAAGTTCCAAAAGGAATCGCTATTCCCTTTTCGATCCAAAGAAAATTTCTTGAAACTTCTCCGCAAATCCAGCAGGCCATTGGCAAATTAAAAATGGCACTAGAGTTAAATGCTCATGAAATTGATTCTCTTTGTGTAACACTTCAAAAAATGATCTTAAGAACCCGTATTCCAGATGCTATTCGCGATGAAATTGATCGGATGATTATTAACGAGCTGGCCGGTGTTTCAACTTTTGTTGTGCGAAGCTCTTCAAACGCTGAAGACTTAGAGAATTTTTCAGCCGCTGGAATTTATGAATCAGTCAATCATATCACTTCGAGTGAAAAAATATTTGATGCTATAAAAACTGTATGGGCATCACTTTTATCAGCGCGAAGTGTTCGACTTCGTCAACAATCTGGAATCTCACTGGATCAATCATATATGGGAGTCATCGTTCAAGAAGAAGTCACTTCTGGAATGGGTGGTGTAATAGTGACAACCAATCCTTTGGATAAAGAAGATTTTAGAAATACCTATATCAATGTGAGTTTAAAATCTGTGATCAATATTGTTCAAGGAGCTGAGCTTCCAATGCAGTATTTGTACAATACTGTTGAAAGCGGTGGATACACTCTGAGCTTGGGAAGTTCAACCGAAGACCTCTCAAGTGACCGAAGAGAAGTATTGCAGAAAATTGCCTATGCTGGTCGCTTAATGCAATCGCATTTTTCTCCCGATTATACTTTTTCAAATCCTGTTGATATTGAATGGCTCGTCAATGAAAATGGAATACATTTTCTTCAATTGAGACCTTTTTCAAAATGAAGATAAAAAAATTATTTTTCACTTTTAATGCTTTTCAATTTTTTTTCTCTCTGCTTTTATGGGTACCTATTTTTTATGAGTACCAAAAGAGAATTGGGTTATCAGATTATGAAATATTCCGTATCCAAAGTTTATATTATCTTATTTTTTGTCTACTTGAAATCCCAACTGGCTATCTGGCCGATTGGATTGGATATAGATTTTGTCTAATCTTAGGAAGCATAACTCTCATTATCGCTAATATTTGGGTTCCACTTGCTCCAACTTATGTGGGATTTCTTACGCATTTTATTTTGATAGCTCTTGCTCGCTCTTTTGTCTCAGGTGCCTCAAGCGCCTATCTTTACGAAACACTTCATAAAGAAAATCAACTCGAAGTATATAAAGAAGCGGAAGGAAAAGCGCGCGCTTATTCACTGATCGGTAAAGTTTTTTGTTGGGCAGTTATAGGTATCATCATGCAATGGCATCTCACTCTCCCATATTGGTTAACAGCCATTAATGCGAGTATTGGTTTAGTTTTTGCTTATCTATTGCCTGATACGCAAGTAAGCGCACAAAAAAATCGCGTCTCTGTCTTAGAACTATTTTCTATTCTCATCTCAAATCCCTATTTGATATTACTTATGCTCCAAGGTGTTGCCCTCTTTGTATTGGCCCGAATTTGCCAGGTCAATTTATTTCAACCCATTTTGCAAAACAAAGGTTTTTCAGTTGTGACCTACGGAATGGTTATGTCTCTAATGACTATTTTTGAAGCACTAGGCTCTTTTAAATCTAAATGGATTCAAAGGTACTTGAGCGATCTTTATGCCATATTTTTTTTTACTTTTATTTTAGGATTTAGTTTTTTCTTATTATCGATCAAAAATTTTTTTGGATTTGATATAAAAATTGTAACTTTAATTGCCCTTTGTCTTTTTAGTTATGTTATCGGTGTTTCTTTCCCTATTCAGCGCCAACTAATCAATAAGGCGATACCGGAACCTAAATTGCGCGCTTCAATTCTCTCATCGGAATCTATCATTGATAGAGGTGTTAATAGTCTTGTGGCGAATAGTTTGGCAGTAGCCTTGGCCTCGGGGCATTTGCTACTTTTTTTGAAACATTCGGCAATCGTTGCAATATTATCAGTTTTTGTTATTGCTACATTAATTAAATATTTAGGAAGGCCCAACTATGAAACAGTTGTTAGTTGATCGTTGGAAAAATTTCTCACCGCACACTGTGGCGATAATGCTTAAAAGCTCTATCGCTATTTTATGTCTAAGTTTATTTATCCGACTAACATTTTCAGTGGCAAATAATGGAAATGTTCAATCCTTTGATGAAGATATTTTGAGGTGGGTAGAAACTCTTAGAACACCCTTTATGAATTCAATGATGTTGGATATAACAGCTCTTGGAGGCCTTGCACTTACCTTAGTTTTAGGAATGTTAACAGTTGCAGTCTTTTTATTGTCTAGTGATCCAGCTGCGGCCATTCATCTAACGATTACTGCCTTTGGTGGATTCTATATTTCTATGTGGACTAAAGCGATCATCTCCAGACCAAGACCAAATATTATTCCTCAACTCATTCACGCCTCAGGTTTTTCTTATCCCAGTGGACACTCTATTACCTCTTCAGCAATTTATTTAACTATGGCGATACTTGCCTGCAGACACTTTAAATCAATTAGAAACAGAAGCATTTTATTAGGATTAGCAGGAATAATGATTGCGCTTATTTCTTTTTCACGAATTTATTTGGGCGTTCATTATCCGAGTGATACGATGAGTGGAGCTCTTATAGGCATAGCATGGGCCTTATTTATGGCCGCTTTGTTTTCTAAAAAACATTTTTCAAAATAATAGAAATATACTGTCTTTTATTTTTGGTTTGACTAAAAGAAATAGATCAATCACCCAATAATTTATCTAAACTTTCATTCTGACATTTTTCATGACTTCATCGTTATGGGTCGCACTGACTAGAAAGTGAAGATTGAATCACTGATTGCTGAGGGGAAAAAAAATCAAAGTGAGAAAAAAGCAAAAGGAGCTTGCAATCAATTTAGATTGTTTGAACCTATTGTAAAAACTCTTTATTAGTCTCTTCCAGAGATTTTTCAGATAAATTTATTTTAGCTTTAAAATTTGGAATCGTTAACTCACCCATTAATTCCTTAACAGACAATATTTTATTTATCCTATGGGCCATTTGCCCAACAGTGTAGAGCTTTTTCTCATTAGGCTCTAAATTGATAGAGGCAAGTAGACCATTGCATATGCAAAACGCTTTATCATTTTCTAACTTAGCAGCACAGTTGCCTTTATTTAAAAGATAACCTTTATTGCATTTTGGAGCGCGAGCAAATTCTTGGGCTTCAAGATAAAATGGGCTTTGTTTTAAAACTCTAAAAAGCATCCCGCAAGGAGAACCTGGTTTGTGGGAAAGTTCAATATCTGATTCAACACAATCAACCAATAATTTTTTGTAATCAGAGTTGGCCCCACTTTCATGAGTCGCCAAAAATCTTGTTCCCATTTGTACGCCTCGACACCCAAGCGAGAGAAAATGCAAAATATCTTCATGCGTATAAACACCACCAGCAGCAACGACTGGAATATCAAGGTTCCAAGTTTTACAAACATCTAATACTTCTTTCAGTAAATTTTCTAAATGATTGGCCGGATCAGTGGCTTGCTCCAACTCTCGCCAAGCAATATGTCCGCCGGCCAGTGGTCCCTCAACGACTAAAGCATCAGGCAGTCTTCCACTTCTAGACCAACGTTTAAAAATAACTTCAGCGGCCCTGCCAGAAGAGACAATAGGAATTAAAGCAACTTCATCTGCGCGAGGATGAAGCTTCACAATTTCAGGCAATGACATTGGAAGACCTGCTCCACTAATTATAGCGTCCACTCCACCATCCATCGATCCAAGAACAGAATCTTCGTATGAGTTAATAACAGCTACCATTATATTCATTCCAATAATTCCACCGTTAGCAATTTTTTTAGCGTCAACAACATCTTGAGCTGCCGCTTGACGGTGATTAAATTTTCGGCCATGCCTATTACTAATGATTCTATCTAGTCCAGCAGATGATAAAACTCCCATCCCGCCTTCTCTTGCAACTGCACCCGCCAATGAATAACTTGATAAACCAATTCCCATACCTCCTTGAATGACTGGAACTTTCATTTTGCTGTTTCTAATAACCAGTTCAGGTAGCATTGTTAGCATCATCTATAGCCTCATTAAAAATGTGAGCCTTAAAAATATCATGATGTCCCGAGTGAAGTATCGTTAGTTTTGTATAAGAATTGTAATAAGAAATTATGACTGAAGTTGAGCAACAATAAAAATGTTTTACTTTGTTTAGTGTTTTTGAAAATTGACATTCTTAAATAAAGCGTAATCCATGTTCAGAAAAATGTAAACAGATCTCTATTTTTTAAGTTGGATCATTTTAGATAGAGCTGTAGCAGTCTTTTCATAGGTCAGTTTGGTGTATTTAGATTGTATTTTGCTAAGAATACGATTTATATCGGCTTCGGAAGGTACACTTTTTATTTTTAAAAATTGATCTACAAAATCTTCAACAACGATAAACATCTGACTAATCGGTGAAATCGAAATATTTAAATTTGACGGAAAACCAATACCGTTAGTTGCTCCATGGTGTTCTCTAATGATTGAAGAAACTTCCTCTGGAACAAATTCAAAAGCTCCAACAATATTTGCAGCAAGCATTGCATGATTATTAATTAAATCTCTATCACTCTGAACTAACTGACTAGACATAACCTCATCTGCCGAATTATATCCTACAAGCTCCTCAGGCAATGAAATATCATGAAAATAAGTTATTAATGTAATTTTTTCTTTAACTCTAAAAGTAAACCAATAAAAATTATGAGCTATTTGATGGAGAATTAAACAACTTAAATAGGAATGAGCAAAACCGTACGAATTTTTATTAGACTGCAACGATTCAAGAAAAGCATTGAGGGCATTCTTTTCACCAAGGGATTCCTTCATTGATAACACTGATGCTTCAACTAATTGAACAGAAATTTCATCAATTCCTAAGCATTGAATACGCTCAGCTGTTAAATTATAGGAATCTGAATTTAATTTATTGCGGTCTTTGCCCGATTTTTTTTTGTCTCCTAATTTAAGTGCTAGATCTATTGTAGACTGATCAACAAAATCTTTGAATTGATCTTTGCTGATATAAAAAAATTTTAAACCAGACGATTTGTATTTTTCAATATCTTTTTGGATCAATTGTTCGCCAGCGTGAAATCGTTTTATAAAATGATACTCATCACCTTTTTTTACTCTAATATAAATATCACTATGAATGCAAGAATCACCGATATTTAAAAAATAATTTATCCCAACTGGAGTGAAACTCTGTGTTTGAAGATTCTGTTTTAGATTGATTTCAATGTTTAAAATGGCACCGGCCTTATAAACAATCTCTTTCCATGATGAATCGTCAAATAAATTCAAACAAAATAGATTTGGATAATCTGAAACAACTTCTCCCAAAACAATTAAAGGCACATTTAATTTATTATTTTTAAGAAATTCAATTATGAGAAGTGTAGATTTTTCACCTCCAATATTATCTCGACAGATAATCAGCTCATTATTAAAATCCGTTTCTAAAAAAGCCATAGCTTCATCGGCATTGTTTTGGGAGACAACATTCAATCCAAGACACTTCATCATGATCATTTCAATCAGAGATCTGAGCGTTTCATTGTTTTCGATTATTACTATTTGAGACATAAGCGGAAGTCCTCTAACATAAGTGTTCACTAAATATGTTATCGATTTGTGATCGGTTTGCAAGTTTTAACAAAAATTGGCTGCTATTAACAAACTAAAGAATACTAATAAGCTCTGCTAATTAGCTCTCTATATATATCAGCCCAAATACCATTAATTTTGGTAATAACTACTTGAAAAATCCACCATATTTTTTAAGACTCTCAGCTAATTCGTCATACAACAAAGAGTCTTCAAGAGACTGTGAGGCTGCCCAATTCTTTATAAGTTCCAAATTCTTTTCTTTTGAACGTGTAGCCTTACTCAGTACGGTTGTTTGAAAAGTAGAAATAGATTCAGTTATCTTTTTGTCCATCATAAGATATCCGCTTGATTTTTTTTCTGCATCTTCTTTAGAATCAAACTTAAAACTTTCCTTTTCATAGCTTTCGCTCAATCGTTTAGAGGCATTATCCAAAAACTCTTGTTGAAAAGTAAGCGCAAAATTTGTTGCAACTTTATTTTTCCCTGATAATCCACCTATAAGTGCAGTCATTATAAAATTTTGTTTACCCATTTTATTTTGAATGGCATTCATGGTTTGATTATCTCGATCACTAATTCTTGAATCACGAACTTTTTCTCTCAAATTATCCTGAAGACCACATTTAGAGATTGGACAAGTTTTTTGAAAGTCGCCCTCACTCAAGCACTGTTTTGAAAAATTCTCAAGTCCCAAATCACAAGCTTTTAAGACAACATTTACCTTTTCTATTTGAGGAGTAATTTTATCTAAGAGATAATTACTAATTTGTTTTTTATTAAAACCACAAAGCTTTGGGTCTGTATATTTATAATCAGTGATGAAATGTTCAAGACAACTAGAAGAAATCGACGCAAGTCCGTAACCAGAACGACCATACAAATTCAATTCTTTTGAATCATCCAAACAAATTTTTAAAATTTCATCATTCGATAATTCCATCTCTGGACCAGAGATAAATTCTTTTCCGCCAAAAACTTTATTTTTAATAAAATCATACTTTTCAGGATCAACTGCTTTTAATTTATTAGGATAATAGACATAATGAGCAGCAGCTTCAGCAAAATCTTCAGCTGGTGCTGTGCTTGAATAGTCACTTACAAAATTTTTGTCTTTGGAGAATTCCCATTGACTAACTTGAGTCTTCTTTCCCGTTTTTACATCCGTTTCATACTTTGTTGATTTAATCCAACCTGATAATTTCAAAAAATCAGGACTTTCAGAAAATCCATGAGAATTTTTATTAGATTGTGAATAATCAACATGGTGAGTGAGCTCGTGAACGGCCGCATGCGATCCCCATGAAGCTGCTCCAGAGAAGCCAGATTCTAAAAAAGTAATTTCGCCCTCACGATTATAATCAGCGGAATGAATACCAGGACTAGCATAAGCAGCAGCGTTTGGCGCACCTGGTGATGAATATCCATCAGGTAATCTTTTGATTCGATCAAGCGTTTTTAATTTTTCATATCTAGGAGGTAAAAGCTTATAGGCTAAATCTATTTTTTGTATTTCCTCAAGAGTGAATAATTGTCCGATATACTCATTATTTATATTAAAGTCTTTGGCAAGCGATACAATATATCCATCGCGCTTAGCAATGTTTAAAACTCGATAAGCCACTTCTTCAGATTTGTAGACTTTTGTAATTGCACATAGGACTGTTTTGCATTCACTAGCATTCGCCCAATCTTTAGACGGTTTATCATCTAACATTTTTCCTAAAAATTTTAATTCATCTGCTGAGCCTTCAAGATTTATACCTTTTATGAGTGCTTTTTTTTGAGGAAGTTTACTAAAATTGGAAAGATACTCTTCGCGCGCTTGCTCTTTTAATACATCTGCACAATTAACTTCAGTAGGATTTTGAAGAATTTTAATATTTTTGACTAAACCACTAAAAGGTTTTAATTCACTGGAACAAGTTACACAATCATCGGCCTGAACAATATTTGTAAGAATAAAGAATGGAGCTAAAATAAAAAAAATATTTTTCATTTTTTCACCTCTTGTTTTTTCTTTGATTTTAAGCGAATTTTTGATTGATGAATTTCAGTTAAAATATCTTTAAGTGACTTTAATGGTTGTTTGGATTTCCACACAGGAACTAAATCTAACTGAGAAACGGTTAAATTATTTGTGAGATGAAAGATGCGACCTGTACTGGGGTCTGCAACAATGAGATTGTGATTTACCATATCACCTATGGGCGCTGATTCTATATATTCAAACGTATCTTTACCCGTAATGCTAAAAGGACTAGGTGGATTGAAATCAAGATTAACCACTCTTTCAGAAGAATTATTTACTGAAATTTTAATTTCTAGGTCTTTATTTTTAAATACCAAAGGCAAGCTTGAATTTTTTGGTGCACCAACTTTTTCAAGAATAACTTCAATTTTGTCATTCCCATTTAATTGTAAAATTTTTTCTTCTTGAGCAAAAATGCAAGCCGAGTATATCAACGATAAAGACAACACAATCGATATTCGCTCGGATCTATTCATCCCTTTACCCCTTCAAACAAAATAACACCCAATTCTTCTCGGCTAAAAAAAGGATTTCTTTAATCTTGATGAGTTGATCCGATTGGTATTATTTTTCCTCGTGTTATGCAGATTATGGTGAGATTTTTTTACAAAAAAAAGATTTAAACATTCGTTAAAATATTTGTAATAGTAATATCTTTATCTGAGTAAGACAGATCACTTTCAAAAAACATATCTTATTTCAATCGTTTTACCAGAAAACATCGAAAGATCAGCTTTTTATCGATTTAAGCGTATTTTTCCCAATCGACAAGTAAAAGTAATAGATCATAATAGGTGAATACTTCTTCTAAGGATCATGTAAGATGAAATACTTAATACTCGCCCTCTCTAGTACTCTATTTTCATTCAATATCGCTCAGGCAGCAGATACTGTTAAAGTAGCCGTTGGAACACAGACTTATCAATGCACTATCAATGGCAATTTAACTTGTAATCCAGTCAATGAAGTTCAACAACAAACAATGACTTTGAAAAAAAATGGCGGACATTTTCAAATAGCTGACACCCCAAGAAATTTGTCGGCCGACATCGATACGACTCTTGAAAATGGACAAGTAAGTTATGCTGTGACATTTTGCTCTCATACAGTTTGTACGTTAAGTACCAGTAATGGCGGAGCGAATGCTTATATAAACCAAACAATGTTCGGGCAATATAATGTAACTGAAAAATCATTTTATGTTTTGGGCTTTTTTATCAATTCACAAAACACACCGGTTAATCTACAAGAAAAGATTCTTGCTCAATTTACTTTAAAAAAATAAGTTTCTTCTCAAATAAAGAATACTACGTTCTTAAACTTCGTTTGAGTAGCATCGTTAGGAGAAGGCCAATTAGTTAAAGAGCCTCTCATTACTCAAAAGCATTTGCACCTTACCTCTCATCTTCATATCGTTTATAAGCTGTTTTTTGATTTTATTGACAGCGTAAATAACCGAGCTATGATCCTTATTAAAGAGTTTGGAAATACTGGAAAATGTTAGTCCATCTCTTTCTTTAAGAATATACATGGCCACATGCCTAGCTAGAGCGAACTCTTGTTTTCTTCTGTTGGAAACTAAATCATCGAAACTTACTTGAAAATGAATAGCTATGTTTTTTAGAAATTTTGGAATTTCATCTTGAAAATTAAAACTTACTTTTTCATTAATTTCCTTTATTGCCATTGCCAAAGAAATTTGTTGATCATTAATCTCTATCACATTTTTAAATTTATGGAGGAGACTCTCTAGCCCATAGACATTAAAATCTAATTGGTTCGATACTAAGTCTTTGACATTTTTAGGAAGATTTATTTTTAATTCACTGCATTTTAAATCAACAATATCGTAAGAAAGTTCATTTTTCATTTCAAAGATATTATGAATTAACGCCGCTGATAGTTTACCTTTAAAACGATCATCACAGTTACTTAAATCTTTTGGAAGTTTGCTTCCAGTTATGATTAATTTAAGTTTTCCTGATTGGGCGTAATCTATTAGCTGGCAGAACATCTTAAGCATTTCAGTATTACCTTCAATTTCTTCGATATCATCAATTAATACAAATTCATAAAATTTAATTGCATTAAAGTCATAGACGAGCAAAGACATCATGAAGGGTGAGCTAAAATAAAATCCTTTTTTATTCAAAATTAACTCATTGGCAACAGCATTTAAAATATGAGATTTTCCTAATCCACTTTGTGCCTTTAGATAAATTATGTGATAGTCAGATTTATCATTAACGATAAACCTTTTAACAGCTTCAACGGCAAATTGATTAGAATTTCCCAAACAATAATTTGAAAATAATTTGTTCTTATCGACATTTCCGTGAAAAAAATTAAGGGAGGAATTTGTGATATTTTTTTTTGTAATTGATGTTCGTCTAAGCTTTTCTTTTGGTGAAAAATCAGCGAGTGCGTAATCTGAAACAAAACTAAGCAAATCGAGTTGGTATGATTCTTCCTGTGAACTACCTAGAATCTGCAATCTTCTTCCTTCTGCAATACTCTTATTCATAAAATCCAAAAAATAAAATACGTAAATTAATTCTTTGAAAGAATAAGCACAAAAAAGAAAAGGTCAAACAAATTTAATAAGGCTGCAGACATCTAGATTTTAATATTTATTTTTGTCGTCATAAAAAACTTCACCTCATTGGTTGTCTGGATCTCCGTTTCATTAATACTTTTTCTTGCACCATTCGAAATGACTAGTTCTCTGGAGGCAAGACTTTACATAAAGACAAAAAGTAACTAGAAAATTTTACACTTGCGACTTAAATAATCTCGACTTTTATTTTTGATAATCTTGTTCTTGGAAAAAAGATAGTATCCAAAGACTAAAAAAATATTCAACATATTTTCATTCTAAAATTATACAATTGACCATTTACCAGACATTATAATTGTCTCGCCCCGAGGAAAAAGACTTGAACCAATTCATCAAACTGATGCAAAACCACTCATAATTTCAAAACTCAATAAATGGTAAAAAGAGACAAAAGTAGAACTCATTGCAAAAGTTGAAAATTTAAATTAGACACAGGTTAGCTTTGACTTAGATTTCTTTACATTTTCTTATAGAAATGTTTTTCTCTCTCAAAGTAAATATTTCGCGGGGTCAATTTTGGAATCACTAACAAATCAAGCGGACTTAATAGCTCTTCATAAGTCTGTTTCTAATCATTCGATGTACAACAAAATTTTAACTGTAAATGACTTAAAAACTATGATGGAAACCCATGTTTTTGCAGTATGGGACTTTATGTCGCTCCTAAAACGATTGCAAAGAGAAATCACTTGTGTCGAACTTCCTTGGAAGCCAAGTCCTTACCCTAGTAAGTTAGTTCGCCTAATTAATGAAATCGTCTTAGCTGAAGAAAGTGACCTAGATCAAAACAGCGAACCCATCGATCATTTCTCGCTCTACTTAAAGGCCATGAATGAACTCGGCGCTAAGACTCAAAAAATTAAAAACTTCCTCGAAGTTCAGGACTTTGATAAGTTAACGACAGCACAAAGAAATTTTGTTCAATATAACTTGGAATTGGCAAAGACTGGACTTCTCCATGAAGTAGCTGCAGCATTTTTCTTTGGTAGAGAAAAATTAATACCTGACATGTTCACCACAATCATTGCTGACCTTGAAAAAAATATTCAAGAAAAAGACCAAGGACTTTTTCCTAATTTAAAATACTACCTTCACCGTCATATTGAAATTGATGGAAATGAGCATGGACCTATGGCAGAAGGATGCCTTTCCATTCTCTGTGGAAATGACAAACAAAAATGGGAAGAAGCAAGAATTGCTGGAATTAAATCGCTAAAGCTTCGTTCAGCCTTATGGGATGAAGTAGAAAGCAGTCTATACTAGTTATTCTTCAGGATTTTCTTCAGCATCAAGAGATTCAGGATTTGAATTTTCAAAACTATCTTTAAAATCAAAAGTATATTCTTTTACAAGATCGATAGGATTAACATAAAAGCCTTCTGCATTTAATACACCAAAATGTAAGTGGGCCCCAGTAGCATAACCTGTTCTTCCAACTTCTCCGATTTTATCTTGCATCTCTACACGCGTTCCGACTCGAAGACCCTTTTGAAATTTCTTTAAATGGTCATAAGTCGTTTTGTAACCGTTATCGTGTTCAATGATGATGAACTTTCCTTTGGCCCGCGCTCTTCCCATAGAAACTATTCTTCCGTCTAGTGCCGGATAAACGGGTGAACCACTTGGTGTCACAAAATCAATTCCGTTATGCGGCTGAATTCTTCTTGTAACAGGGTGACGGCGATTGAGTTGAAATAAACTTGAAACCCGACTCGATTTTACTGGAGCATAAAAAGGTCTTTCATCTTTTTCTACAATTGTTGGAAGTAAATTCCAAGATTGTGTCGTTAAATTTTGTTGAAGTATTTTATGCGAAATCGCATGACCAATAATTAATGATGCTTTCATAACATCACCATATTTAACAAAATGGCCATTATCAAAATATTCTAGGATATCAAAAGAATAGTATGCACGTGCTCTCAATCCTTTCGTGGAAATAAATTCATCTTTGAAGGCCTCTGAAATGAGATTCGCTACCCTTGGTGAAGAAGTCTCTTTTTTTAGTGAATCAAATAGAGTCCCTCGAATATTCCCTTCTATAGTTTTAACTTCTATTTCTAGTGGGGAATAAATCTTTTCAATTTCAATCTGTGTATATTTTTTTTGAATGATGTAAACATCGTCTGAATTTTCAGCATAAATTTTTACTGTGAAAATTTCTGGATTCTCACCTTCGAAAGCAACCTGTGAATTAGAGGATGCATCTAGATCCAAAAGTTCGGGGTATTTTGTTAGAAATAATGAAAGTTGGCTTTGCGTAAGATCAAATTGATTTAGGATTTTCAAAGCTTTTTCTTGTGCCGAAACGACGTGAGAAAATGCCATCAAATGCAGAGAAAATAACAAGACTTTTATCATAAATTTATCTTACTTAAGCGCTGTGCAGTATGGCGATCTTAGAAGTCTTACATTTGATGGCACTATGAGACTCGAAGTGAAATCAAAGTTTGTAATCCCTAGAATTTTTATTCTTAATTTTTGATCATTCAAGAAATTCAGATAATTTTACATACTAAAGTAACCTCGGAAATGGCCCGGGGACATAATATCAAATCGTCTATTCTAAAATATTCCAATTTGCCTGCTCAGGATCATTAGGAACCTGAGTGAACATTCCTTTTTAATAACTTAATAAATTTAATTTTGGCATTGAAAGTGCAAATCTTCACTTTATGAATTGTTGAACGAAATTATTTATTCTTTTAAGGAGAGCACAGGATGTTGAATTTTTTAAAGTCAGTAGGACTTAATTTTTCTAAGAAAAAAACGTTATTTACATTTTCAACTTTGATGGGAGCAAGTTTACTCATCACTTCGTGTGGTAACGGAACCACTGCCAACACTCTCAAAATTCCAGGAGTTGATAAACTAGGCGTAACAGTCGTTCAAGACAGTATGCTCGTTTCAATGGTGCTCACTAATCTTAAACTTAATAGTGGACTTCGTTACAATATTCCCAAATATCCAAATTCATACATAGAACTCTCCCCTGATCTTGAATCATCGGGAACTTTGCTAGCGATAAGTATTTCTTCAAAAGATGTCTTAAATTCTAGTCTACAAAATCTATCACCAATCTCATTACCGGGTGGTCGCGCATTACCTGGAGTAGTTGGAGGTAAACTTCCTGCAGTAGCTTTCTCAGAGGCCTATTTTAAAAATATAAGCTTTTACTTGGGCCCAAAACTCTTTGGATTTTTTATTCCAATTAAGGCCATTGGAATCTTGCCGACTATTATTTCGTCCAGATATTATTCTGGAACAAAAAGTGTTGGAAATATTTCATTAGTTGGCAATGATGCTAACGGGGAAAATGCCGGTCTCTTGTTAATGCTTGATTTAACTCCAGCAGTGAAAACACAATTATTAAAAGCAGCTAATCTTTACTAAGCATATGGTTCCAACACAAAACTAGTGTTGGAACTTTTATTTCAAATTAAACTAAAGTTGAATTATTTTGGTAGCGCACTTCCCTATACCCCTTCACATTTTCCAATTTTTTAAGTTCAGAATAATTTAACTGCTCTCCTAAAATCTTTGTTCGAATATCTTCAGCAATAGAGCGCTCTTTTTTATGCCAATCTGACAGTAGCGGTCTTAAAAAACGCGCATGTCTCATCATTTTTAGCATCCATGGTTTTGGAGAGAAATCAAATTCTATTTTTTTAGATCCAACATCAAAACTCGGTCTATTGATAAAAGTTTTCTTGAAACTACTTCCTAGAGTTTGATAGGCAGATTTATCATGATGTCTTCGCATTGGAGAGATCATCATATGGGCGATATATACTTCATCTTTGATAAAATACGTTTTAGCGAGTGTGCGAATCGCCATTTGTAATTCAACGCCAGCATAATTCTTTGCAAGAATGTTTGCATTCACTTTAAAGCTTAAAAGCTCGACCCCGCGATCATAAATTATCAAATCGTGTATATATTGACTTAGGTATTCTTCAGGAATACCTGGAAGAATAGTTTTAAGTTCAGATAAGTTTTCTTCCAACAACTTAACTAGAATAGTTCCATTAAAAAGAGAACTCTCCATTATTGATTGTTTAAGCAATACTAGTTTTGAGAGCTCAACACTTTTATTTGAAGTAAATCCCTCAAGAATCATTTTTCGACCTAGCACAAAGGCCTGCAAATTATTTTCGAGCTCCGTCTTTTTCATTGTGCGAGCAAACGCAGCTTCCATATCCTTTAATTCAAAAGGCAGTAATCCTTTTTGAAATGCAGCCCCTAAAATCATGGCAGAAGCATAAACACTTTTCCCTAGGGTTTCTTCGCACGCATCTTTCATAGGAAGCATCGTCAGTTTATTTCCTAAGAGATTTTTTAATTTACTTTGAAGAGCTATTTCATTTATCGGAAGTTTCTCTACTCCTCGATCTAATAGAATAGATAATGGCACTTGAAATTTTTCATCCAAGATCACTTCGCCCTTCGTACTTAAAAATGCCAAGTGTTGTGAGCCATCGAGAAGATCGGGAGACAATAATAAATCTGCTCCACCTAAGGGAGTGACCTGCGCGTGTGATTTACCTAATTGATAAAGAGCTAAGTGCGAAGTCACGTTCCCATTTCTTTGTGCAAGCCCCTTTTGATCGACAAATTTAAAATCGATATCTGAGCGTCCGCCCATTGAGCGCGCAGCTTCTGCTAACACGCGAGAAATAGTTGTAACTCCCGATCCACCGACACCAGTGACAACTAAGCGGTAATCAACTCCGCTTGCGATATCAACGAGAGATTTTTTTATTTGCGGGAGAGGAATATCAGAAGTATTCTCTTTAAGCATTGGTGTTTTAGATTTATACAAACTTGGATGAAATTGGGCCACTTCCACTAATTCAAAACTAGGGCATACTTTTATTTTCGTACAATATGAATCGGCCACACAGATTTGTGGATCAATCATAACTTTTGTTCCATAGGCATCAAATGTTTGTGATAACCCCGGGCATCCAGTCATCTCAACGCACTCACGGCAATCCTCGCATGCATCAGTATTAATCTGATAAAAATTTTGCACTGGAATTGTTTCGTTTTTTGCAAATATTTTCCTCTCAACTGCTTTTTTCTTCCCGTGAAAAGTAAGGCCACATTCTTTATTAGAAATTATAACCTTCGTGCCTTTTTTTGAAATTATTTCGCGCATCATGTTTTGATAAAAATAGCGGTCACTCGGATTAACTTCAATCGCTTCATTGACTCCAAGAGCTTTAACCATGTTGAGCATATCTTGTGAAGGTCGTTTAAATCCTTCCACTGACTCGCCTGTTCGCGGAGTAAACTGATGACCAGTCATCGCTGTATTATCATTATCAAGGATGATATAAGTAATATCGTGATTCATTTGCACAGAATTTGATATATCAGTGATCCCTGAATGGAAAAAAGTTGAATCTCCCATTAAAACGACTGAAGGATTAGTCGTGAATAAATCCACTCCAGCACCTAGAGCTCCACCTTGTCCCATTGCTGAGAGGTTGTGCATTTCTTTAAATGGCTCTAGAAATGAAAGTGAGTAACAACCAACGTCTCCGTGAGAGAGCAAATTGATATTTTGTTTTTTTAAGTGTGATCTTAGGTCTTTCATTAAAGAAAGTGTTTCTCTATGCGGACAGCCCGGACAAAATGTCGGAAGTCTTCTCGGCATTGCTTCTGTTAATGTCTCGCCTTTTTTAATTTCATGACACGCAGAAAGTCCCAACAATTTAAATACGCTTGAAACTTTATCTACAACGATTTCGTAATTTAATCCGCCATGAGTAGGAAAACCTTCACCATCACCTATTTTTTTTCCGTAAATTTTTAATTTAATATTATGGCGAGAACACAACTCATAAATTTCTGTTTCTAAAAATCCTCTTTTTTCTTCCACTACAACTAATGTTTCTAGAGAAGTTAGGTAGGGCACCAATAAATCTGAAACTAAGGGATAAGGTGCAGCAACTTTATAAAGGGAGAATCGAGAAAGAGCATCGTTATCATCAAGAACATGTTTTAAAATTTCAAACACCGCACCACTGGTAATAAAGCCCACTTTAGAATCGAGATTTCCAAATTTTTTATCTAAGTTAAATTTTTTCAGAGCTTCGTAAACTTTAGGAAAGCGATCGGTAATCATTGCGACATCTGCTTTGAGTGAATTAGGAGGAACCATTACATTTTTAGATAAATCAAATGTCGCTGGATCTAATTCAATAAGCTCACTATTAATTTTTTTCTCTTCTCCCAACTCAACTCGCCCTCCTCCTTCGGCCATAAAAGTTGTGAGTAAAAGTCCTTGGTACACTGAAGTTTGCAGAGAAATTTCTAAAGCTACCTTTATCCAATTTTTTAATTCAGCTGGAGTTGATGGATCTAAAAAAGGAATATGCAAATGTTTGAAAAGATATCTCGAGTCTGCGGGGCTAGAAGTTGAAATCGACCAAGGGTCATCTCCAACAACAATAACTACTCCACCCGTTCCTGGATTGGCAAAATTTCCAACAGATAAAGCATCGGCGGCAACATGTAGCCCCATTGACTTCATGGCCACTAAGGCATTTTTATGGGCCTGTTTTGCTCCACTGGCCATCGCTGCGGCATTGGCTTCACTATTGGCAATGACTACACGCAATCCCTTTTTTTGAAATTCTTCTTTTTTTTCGTAGAGAATATTAAAATAATCGGCCAGTGGAGAGCCGGGATAACCGGTGTATAAATGGAAACCAGCCTCGAGAGCACCCTCAATTATTAGCTCATTTCCGTTTTTAATTTGTATATGCGAATTATTGGTCATTTGCGAACTCATTTTTATGTTGCTCACCGGTCTTTAAGAGTGTTTAAATTTCGTTATTATTTTCATCTAATAATACAGAGAAGTACATCAAACAAGGAAGGTAACTTGTGTCAAATATATCTGAAGAAAACCCACTAGGGATAGAGGCCATAGATCATTTAGAATTTTGTACTGATTCGCTTCAGACAAAAACCATCGATACACTCTACAAATTTGGTTTTGAAAAATCCTATATTGATCCTGAAAGCAATTCAGAACTATACTCTCAAGGCCAAGTGCGCTTTGTGGTGGTCGCTCATCCTGATCAAAACCAACACAGTGTTCAATATTTTAAAAGTCATGGTGAAGGTGTTTGTAAAATATCTTTTTTAGTTGAAAACGCCGAACACGCTCTTACAGAGGCAGTTAGAAGAGGAGCTGAATTAAAAGCTCCATTAACCACAGTTGAAAGTGAGCACGGAGTCTACCGTTTTGGATCTATCCAAGGCTTTGGCGATGTTCTCAATGAATTTGTGGAGCGACCAAAAGCTTTTTTCCGCCCGCAATATACAAAATGTGAATCAGACCCAAAAGCCAGACCCCTGGCACAAAGATTTTCTCGCATCGATCATTTGACCAATAATGTTGCCAAAGGTGAAATGCGAAGATGGGTGGAATTTTATAAACAAATTTTTGGCATGAAAGTCACTCGCTACTTCGATATCAAAGGACAAAAAACGGGCCTTGAATCTGAAGTTGTTCAACTAGCAAATGGTTCAGTCATCATTCCTATTAACGAGCCAGCTGAAAATAATTCAAAGTCTCAAATCCAAGAATTTTTAGATCTTCATAAAGGTCCGGGCGTGCAGCATATTGCGTTGATGACTGCTGATATCACAAAATCTGTTGAAGATTTGCAAGAACGTGGAATTAAATTTTTAGGCATACCAGCAACTTATTATGAAAATATTCCAAAGCGTCCTTTTAAAGTCGAAGAAGACTTAGCACTTTTAGAAAAAAGACAATTATTAGTCGACGGCGATGCCGAAGGTTATTTATTGCAAAATTTTACAGAAGCTTATGTCGGTCCTTTATTTTTTGAAACGATTCAAAGAAAAAATCATTGGGGATTTGGAGAAGGAAACTTTCAGGCACTTTTTGATGCCATCGAATTAGATCAAATGAAGCGTGGTTATTTAAAATAAAAAAAGGCCTCAGTTTAACTGAGGCCTTCTTATTTTGCTTTAATTTTTAATTAATTAAACAGGCATTGGGTAAGTTGGGTAACAGTTGTTATCGTGGTTTCCCCAGTCTCCGCCATTGTCATTTTGGCCTTGGAAACTTTGTTGTCCACCGTAATCACCACCACCGTCATGTGGCATTTTATCTAAGCATGGATCATGAGTAGGAGTTGTTGTGTCGGTTTTGTGTTTTTGAGTACAACAAACGATTAAAATAATCACCCCAAGAATAAGTGCAACATGCACTCCCATTCTGCTTCCTGACCAGCTTGTTCCGTGTGAGTAAGTGCTATTTAATTTTGAAATAGCAAATGCTCTTGCTTCATCTGGAGACATTTGATTGTCATTGATGATTTTTGTCATTTCATTAATTTCATCGCGAGATTCTTTGTCTTTAATTTTGTCCAAAGTGTGTTGAACTAATTCTTTATTTGTTAAACCTGATTTCTGAAGCGTCCCAATTTCTTTTTCAAAATTATTGATGGCAGCATCCATAAATTTTGCGTCAGATTGGTCCCACTCAACATTTAGCTTATAGTTGAGCTCGTCAAAAGATTTGTTCAAAGCATCTGCAATTGCAAATGATTGTTGAACTGGAGTAACAGCATAAACATGAGTGAATGCAGTCAGAAGAAATAAAGCAGTGAATTTTTTAAACACAAGTACCTCCCGAAGATTGTTTTAAGGCCCGGAAGAGTTTTAAACTGATTTAAAAGGGACAACAAATACGAAATAATTATGTAAAGAAATTTATTTTTTATGTATTTAAGTCTAAGTTAATAAAACAAAGACTAAGGCAAAAGCAGCTGGCAGGGCCTGGAAAAAAAGAATATTTTTACTGGCCGTATGGCTTCCATAAATCCGAGCAATGAGCACACAAGTTAAAAAAAATACTTTTAATTGGAAGCCCATTTCAATGTTTTTAGCGCATAGTGACCAGATTAATCCTGCGGCCAGAAATCCATTATACAAACCTTGATTCGCTGCTAAAGTAGCGCTTTGCTCAGCAAATTGGGCGTCAAGTTTAAAAATCTTAAGTCCTTTAGGAGTTTTCCACAAGAACATCTCTAAATAGAGAAATCCCAAGTGTAAGAATGCCACAAAGCCCACTGCTATTTTTTGACAAATTTCCATACTTTCCCTTTTGAAAGACACTAGTCTTTCGTTTGCTAAAGATCATTGAGTAATGTTACCATTTTGAAACTTTTATTACGAATTCACCAATAGATAATTAGCCAAGGATTAGCAATGTACAAAATGATCGCGATCTACAAAATGCCTGCAGACATTAACACTTTTGAAGACTGGTATAAAAGTCACATGGAAATTGCTAAAAAAGTTCCATTAGTCAAAGAATTTCGTGTAAGCAAAGTAACAGGTGGACCTCGTGGAGCTAGTGAATTGCATTTAATCACTGAACTAGTGTTTTCATCAAAAGAAGATTTTAAAACGGCAATGAGCTCTCCTGAAAACATGGCAGCAGGTAAAGATGCATTTTCAAACTACAAAGATATTATTTCTGTCCATTTTGCTGAAGAAGAAATTTTAAAGGCTTAATCCAGATGGAAAATATAATATTCGAATTTCCCTACCTTGGTCATGAGCATATTGCTCTTGTGCGCTTAAACCGCCCAAAAGTTTTAAATGCACTTTCAACAGATCTCATGCAAGAACTTGTCGATTGTTTCTTAATGCTCGATAAAAACCCTGCAGTTAGAGTTATTATATTAACTGGTAATGAGCGCGCCTTTGCAGCTGGCGCCGATATCGGACAAATGGCAACGGCTTCTCCTATTGATCAAATTAACGATCAACGCTTTCGCACATGGGAGACTCTTAAGACAATTACAAAACCAATCATCGCTGCCGTTAATGGTTTCGCACTTGGTGGTGGATGTGAGCTAGCTATGTCATGCGATTTAATAATTGCTGGTGATGACGCCAAGTTTTCACAACCTGAAATAAAAATTGGAACCATTCCCGGTGCTGGTGGAACACAAAGACTTACCCGAGCGATTGGAAAATCAAAAGCAATGATGATGGTGCTAACTGGCGACATGATAGATGCAAAAACTGCTTATGAGTGGGGACTCGTCGCTAAAGTTGTACCGGCAATCACTCTATTACAAGAAACGTTTGAACTTGCTAAAACTATCAGTGACCGCGCGCCAGTGGCCGTGCGTTTAGCTAAAGAAGCAGTTAACAAATCTTTTGAAATGACCCTCAAAGACGGAATGGATTTTGAGCGCAGAAATTTTTATTTAACTTTTGCTTCTGCAGATCAAAAAGAAGGAATGAAAGCGTTTATTGAAAAAAGAAATCCTGAGTACCAAGGAAACTAAAATGACGAAAACTCCCACTTCTGGTTTTAAATTTTTAAATTACAAAGAAGAAAATCAAACGGCGATCATCAGCATCAATCGTCCTGAAGTTTATAATGCACTAAACGCTGCAGCCAAAATGGAAATCGTGCAAGCGCTTCGCGAAGCTAATAAAACGCCTTCAGTTCACTCGATAATTTTAACAGGTGAAGGTAAAGCTTTTTGCACAGGCCAAGACCTAAACGATCGCAGCGTACAAGCAAGTAACGGCCCTATTGATTTAGGCAATACTTTGCAGACAGAATGGAACCCTTTAGTAAATGCTATCCGCGATTCTAAAAAAATAGTAGTCGCAGCTGTTAATGGCGTTTGTGCTGGGGCCGGAATTTCAATTGCAATAGCTTGTGACTTAATTGTGGCCCGCCCTGAGGTTAAATTCATGGGAGCATTTAGTAAACTAGGTCTTTGCCCGGATGCGGGATCTACTTACATATTTTCGCGTGCTATGGGTTATCAAAAAACAATGGAGTTTTTTCTCCTCGGTAATCCGCTTACAAGTGAAGATATGCTCTCCTACGGATTAGTCAATAAGATTGGTGAAAATGCACTGATAGCCGCTATAGATTACACAGACAAAATTAATAAGCTCTCTCCTCTGTCAGTTGAAATGATAAAAAAGAATATTAAAACTTCACTTGATTCTTCTTTCAACGAATCTATGGAACGAGAAACTTTTGCACAACGTTTTTTAGGCAACAGTACAGACTATAAAGAAGGCTTAACTGCTTTTTTAGCTAAACGAGAACCCGTATTTACCGGAAACTAAATACTAATCAGGAGAAAAATATGACAGGACAAACTCACACTTACTCAGCAGATGAACTAAAACTTTTTCAAGACATTAAAAATGGAAAAACTTTTGAAGCAAACGATGAAATGCCAGCATTTTATCGCAAGCATTTATTAAATCTTTTATGGATGCAAGGAGACTCTGAATACTCGGGAGCTCTAGGATATATGCCTTACATTGAAAAAGCTCCGACACTTCAAGAAAAAGTTCTCGTAGCTCAAATGGTTAAAGATGAAATGAGACATGCTTCAGTTATCTATCGCCTATTAGACGAGTTGGGACAAAACACAGCTGAGCATATTGAAAAAACAGACTTAGGTTATAAACTTGATCAAGACCAAATTAATATTGGATTCAAAAGATTAAAAGATGACTACCGTGTTAATATTTTTTACTACGACATTAAATATTGGACTGACTATATTCTATTCAACTTTTTAATGGATAGAGCAGCCGGTCACCAATTGCAAGATACTTTTAACTCAAGCTATATGCCTTGGAAAAAAGCAATCGAAGGAATTTACAAGGAAGAAGTCATGCATTTAGCCCATGGAGATAAATGGGTTCGAATCATGTCTAAAGATCCAGAGCAAAAGAAATTTTTACAAGAAAGACTTAATCTTTGGTGGCCAAGAGTAATGAATATTTTTGGTTCAACTCAAGGGGCGTCAAACGACTTATACGTAAACCTTGGATTAAAACAAAGAACTAATGGCGAAATTAGAGAGGTGTTTGTTAAAGAAATCAAAGAAATGTGTGCAGAAGCTGGCTTAGTGCTTCCTGAGTACAAAGAAGAAGATCAACCACAAAGAGAAGCGAAAAAACACTAAGAAATAATATGAAAATAAATAATGTCGTCATCATTGGCGCAGGTACCATGGGGCAAGGAATTGCCCAATGGTTTGCCCAGCAAAATATTGTCGTCGAAATGGTCGATCAAAATTTTGAATTTGCGCAAAAAAGCCTAGAGCGCATTCGTGAAAGTTTAGTAAAATTAGAGTCTCTGGGTAAATTAACATCTGCTCAAGTCACGGAGATGAAAAAAAATCTTTCAGTGAAAAAGCTTGAGCATGTAAACACTAAAGCAGATCTGGTCGTCGAAGCAATCATTGAAAATCTAGATGTGAAAAAAAATCTTTTTAAAGACCTTGATTTATTAATGAGTAAAGAGACCATTTTAGCAACCAACACTTCTTCTTTTCCCGTAACTCAAATCGCGAGTTCGCTAAGTGCTGATAGAAAGAAAAACTTTTTAGGTCTGCATTTTTTCAATCCTGCGACCATTATGAAATTAGTTGAAGTCATCAATGGCATGGAAACGGATAAAAATGTTTCTGCGTTTTTAATTAAGTGGTTTAACGATAAGAAAAAAATTGCCTGTGAATGTTCAGACTCCCCGGGATTCATTGTCAATCGCGTGGCACGAAATTTCTATGGCGAAGCACTAAGAGCAGTTGAGTGTTACACCGAAGATAAATGCCGAGAAGTCGATACCGTAATGAAAGAAGTCGGCGGATTTAAAATGGGTCCATTTGAACTTATGGATTTAATCGGTATCGATATTAACTTCAGTGTAACTGAATCAGTCTATAATTCATTTTTCCACGAAGCGCGCTTTAAGCCTCACCGACTTCAACGAGATATGGTTGCGGCCAATCGTCTTGGAAAAAAAACTGGCAAGGGGTTTTACCATTATGAATCCTAATACAATGGTTGTTGCCCATCCCGATCATCCTCTCTATATGGAATTAATTAAACATTTTAAAGTGCGAACGATTGATGAGGCCTTAAATACTTATGAAACGTGTGAATTAGTCATCGACCTTTCACCATTGCGCACTCAAAAGAAATTTCTGTTTATAAAAGAGCTCGCTAAAACGACGAAAGCACCAATAATTTCCGATCTCACACTTTCTTGGGGTGAATGGATTTTGAAATACGCTCCTCATGTTGGGGCAACACTTTCAACTCTTTTTTATAATCCTACAAATGCTTTTGAGTATTCACTTCGTGATAGCGGCGACGCTGAAATGAAAAAGAATATTGAAGACTTTGCAGCTGTAATGAATTTAAAAGCAATCGAGCATAAAAACCTAGGACTATCATTCCATTACCCTAGAACAATTGCCATGATCATTAACGAAGCCTACTTCGCTCTTGGAGAAAAGCTTGCTACACCAGAATCCATAGACCTCGCAATGAAAAATGGTGTGAACTATCCTCTTGGTCCGATTGAATGGGGAGAAAAAATTGGACTACATAATGTGGCCCAATTGTTGGAAGAATTAAATACCATTACCCGCGACGAACGCTATCGCCTCTCTCCTGAATTAAAACTTCAAGCGTTTAAACATTTTTAACTTTTTTTGGAAAATTTTATGAAAAGAACTTATATCGTTTATGCAAAGAGAACTGCAGTTGGAAAATTAGGTGGAAAACTCGCCCCGGTGCGAGTTGATGACTTAATGGCCCACGTTTTAAAAGATATAAAAGAGAGTCTCACATTTGATCCCTTACTTATCGATGATGTGCTCGTTGGTTGCGCCAATCAAGCCGGTGAAGACAATAGAAACCTCGCTCGCATGGCAGTTGTTTTATCTGGGCTTCCACTAGAAATTCCAGGTGCCACAACGAATAGATTATGTGGATCATCGCTTGATGCTGTCATAGACGGATTCGGTCGAATTCAATCTGGAATTGCTGACTGTCTTATTATTGGCGGAGCTGAAAGCATGTCTCGCGGTCCATACGTTTTAGCCAAAGCTCAATCAGCTTTTGACCGCGATCAAAAAATGTTCGATACGACATTTGGTTGGAGATTTACAAATCCCAAAATGGAAAAGATGTTTCCACTTTTAGGAATGGGAGAAACTGCTGAAGAAGTGGCAGCTCTTTATAAATTATCACGCGAAGAACAAGATCATTTTGCATACAACTCTCATATGAAAGCTGCAGCCGCAGCTGCTCGTGGTGATTTTGCTGAAGAAATTCTTCCTTATAAAGTCGAATTGAAAAAAGAAAGTTATGATTTTAAAACTGATGAATGCGTAAGAGCAGACACAACGATAGAAGCTCTCGCAAAACTAAAGGCCGTCTTTAGAAAAGATGGAACCGTCACAGCTGGGAATTCAAGTCCCATGAACGATGGAGCTTCTGGGCTATTAATGGTTTCAGAAGAATTTATGAAGTCACATAACCTTACTCCAATGATGGAAGTTACTGGTGCAGCAGTTAGAGGACTTCATCCTAATGTGATGGGATTAGGCCCTGTTGAAGCTGTTAAAGTTTTAATGAAGAGATACAATAAAAAAGTAACTGATTTTGATGCTATTGAATTAAACGAAGCATTCGCTGCTCAGTCCCTTGGTTGTATCAAAGGCCTTGAGCTTGATCCTACCAAAGTAAATATGAATGGTGGTGCCATTGCTATTGGACACGCACTTGGAAGTTCGGGAACAAGAATTGTGACGTCTCTTGCTCACCAAATGAAAAAAAATAAACAAATCAAAGAAGGACTGGCAACGATGTGTATTGGTGTCGGCCAAGGAATTGCCGTGAGCTTTAGGAATTGCCAATGAAATTTTTAATTTCATCACTACTTTTATGTTTTACATGCTCGACATCCCTTCAAGCAGTGACTAATCCAGGCCCTGATGGTGTGCGCTTTAGTAAAAGTGAAATTAAGCGCGTTGAACTTAGGATTGCAGCTAAGCTTTCAGAAAAATCTCAGCTCTCTCCTGAAGACTCAGCAGAGCTTATTGGTCTTCAAACTATTTTAGTTAATGGAAAAAGAGCAATCACTTGGTTTGAAAAAGTAAATGCCACGAGATCTCCAGATAATCAATTAGACATGTCTAGTAAGGGAGCTTCTAAGGGAATGCCACTTAATGAGCCGATGAAAACCAATTCACAAATACTCATCGATCGCTACAATAAAATTTTAAACGATATAAGCCCACTTGTCATAAGCGTTGTTACAGGTACAGATGAGCTTCCCAACAATGCACCAATCGCTGACGCTGAGTTCATCAAGGCCATAAGAACTATAGATGTTCTGTATCAACACACAATAAGGTGGAGTGGCTCTAAAGATTCATTGAGCTGGTATATTAACCGCTCACTTTGGGATATCAGAGGATTTGTCTTTTTAAAGGAGACGCCTGATCTTGAGTCTAAACTCACCAATTGGGAAAACAATACGCCAGAAGAAAAAGAAAAATACAAATCATGGTTATTTGGACTTTGCCACAACGGTGATTATGAAGATAGCGATTGCCGTGATGAACTATCAAAAGCAATTTCAAGAAAACGACTATTTAGTTTTTATAAACAATTTCTTAAGTACGGTGAAGCTCAGTACAATAGTTTTTTTAAAATACCTGCCATTCGTCCGGAAGTTTATTGGAATGCAGAGAAAACAAATCTGATTTCTCCTTTTCTTACTCCAACTCGCTTAGATGTGAAAAAATGGCTAGCGGATAATGTTCAAGAAGAATGGAAAGCTGTTGATTTTAATCTCTCCCTTGAATTTAAAAATTCTTCACCTGCTGCCATTCCACATATTGAATTTCAATCGGGAGTAACTGCGCATGTAAATGAAATTGCCGGTGATACGATAACTATGGATGGCGATTACTCAATTGCCAGCTATGATCAACGCTGGACGATTCGCCACGAATACGGTCATGTCTTAGGATTTGTTGATTGTTATTTAGAATTCTACGATGTGAATGAAAAAGCAATGATCTACTATGAAATCGATATTGATAATCTTATGTGCTCTCGCCACGGAAATTTATTGCCTCTACATATTACGGAATTAAAATCGGCGTATAAATAGGAGTGAAAAATGGATACACACCTAGCTATATTCGAAATTATAAAGAACTATTGGATGAAGATTTGAAAAAAATGAGCAGTTCATTAAATAAGGAATAAAAAATGGAAATTAAATTATTTATCAATGGTCAATTTAGAGACTCAAGCGAAAAAATTATTAAAACATCCTTTGATCCTTCCTCTGGATTAGAAGTTGGAAAATATCATGTGCCATCAACTAAAGACATTGATGAGGCCGTTGCTGCAGCTAAAGCCGCATTTGCTAATCCTGAATGGAAAAATATGTCTCAGGAAAACCGTGCGGATCTACTTTTAAAAATTTCTGAAAAATTAAAAGAGCGCGCTAAAGAAATTGTCGATATCGAAATGAGGGACTCTGGCTCAACTCTTAGAAAGGCAAAAGCTGACGTTCACAATACAGCTGCTTTTTTTAAAGTGATGAGTAAAGTGGCGCGCGAATTAAAATTAACTGTTTTAGATGATCAAGCTTCAAGAGCTGGTTTTTCAATCAACTCTCGCGAATATGCACCTGTTGGAGTATGTGCCCAAATTATTCCTTGGAACTTTCCGCTTGTAATGGCAGGTTGGAAAATTGGTCCCGTTCTCGCAACTGGATGTACGACTGTTCTAAAATCTGCTGAAGAGACACCCGCCTCAGCAGCTATCTTGGCTGAAATTATCCGAGACGCAGGAGTTCCAGCTGGTGTTGTGAATATTATCACTGGGGATGCTTCTGTCGGTCGCGCTCTTATTGCTCATCCCGAAATTAGAAAAGTTGCATTCACTGGATCAACGGCAGTTGGAGCTGAAATTTTAAAATCAGTAGCTCCCAATATTATGACTGCTACAATGGAGCTTGGTGGAAAATCAGCGAATATAGTTTTAGACGATGCAGATTTATCAATTGCTGTTGATGGCGCCCTATATGCTTTCCTTTACCACTCAGGTCAAGCTTGTGACTCGGGGACAAGACTCCTTGTTCAAGAAGGAATTTATCCAGCGTTTATGGAAAAATTCTTGAGCCGAATTAAAGATGTTAAAGTAGCTCCAACGACTGATCCAAATGCAGGATACGGACCAGTCGTAAGTGAAAAACAAATGAAGTCTATTTTAGGTTTCATTGAAAAAACAAAATCTGAAGAGGGAAAGCTACTCGCAGGTGGAAGTCGAATTACAACAGGTGAATTCGCTAAAGGGTTTTTCATTGAACCAACGGCTTTTGAAATAACTCCAAAACATACTATTTTCCAAGAAGAAATTTTTGGACCAGTTGTAGGAATTACAAAATTTAAAACTGAAGATGAAGCAATTGAACTTGCTAATAATTCTAAATATGGTTTAGCTGGTGCTGTTTGGTCAAAAGATCACGCTCGCGCTCATAAACTCGCAAGTCGAATTGAAGCAGGAACAGTTTGGATAAATGAATACCATCTTCTAAATCCAGGAATGCCATTTGGTGGATTCAAAGCTTCAGGCATTGGACGCGAAATGGGAAGTGAAGGAATTATGAGCTATCTTGAAGTTCGTCACGTTTGGGAATCTGATTGTGATGATCGCGAAAAGAAAGTTTGGTTGGACGCAATTTTTTAGGAATTATTTATGACAATAAAATTATACGCAATGGCATTTCAAGACCGCTCTGATCGAGTGAGATGGTTATTAGAAGAAATGGAAACACCTTACGAAAATCATTTCTTAAAAAAAGATAAAGGAGAAATGGACGCTCCTGAGTATAGACAAATAAATCCCATGGGACGAGTGCCAACGATTGTTGATGGCGATATCGTTATGAAAGAATCAGCGGCCATTTGTATGTATCTTGCTGATAAATACTCTTACGGATGTCTTGCTCCAAAAATGGAAGATGCAAAACTACGCGCGGAATACACTAAGTGGATGTTTTTTTCTGTTGGAAGCCTTGAATGTGTAATCGCTAGAATGTTTACTCATACGAGTACTCCAGAAGAGACGAAAGTCACTCACGAGTATGTGAAAAAACAATGTGAGATTATGAGTCTGGCGCTCACACCGGCGCTGAGTAGACATGATTATATATTATCTTCTGGATTTTCAACGGCCGATATTATGTTAGGTTCAATTATCCCAGGAGCTCACGAATATTTAGTTAAAAATAATCCAGTGATTGAAGCTTATATGAATCGATTGATGAATCGAAAAGCTGCAATAAAAGCACAAGTTTTTTAAACTATTGAATGGCCCAACATCTCACTTTGCCTTTTTCGTAAATGGCCATTTCGCCATTATAACTTCCCCATTCGAAAGTTACACGACGGGCAAGGCGGTGTTCGCTAGGAATGACCTTATTATCAGAATCAAACTGGTGTCCACCTAGTAGAATTTTAATCTCTTGTCCCTCTAAAACTCCATCGTCTCCTAGTTTCCACTTATGAGTTAATGAGTTTGCTTCTTCAATACAAGTTTCACGACCAGAATTACTGCGCACAAATCCATATGCCTTATATTTTTTCGAAATAAATTGATAAGTTTTTAAACGTAGTCTAACTCCGTTACAAAACGTCACATCAGTATTAACAACCATTTTTGCTATGGATTCTCCAGAATCTAAATCAATTGTTAATTTTTTATCGATACAATTCCGCTCATCTACTACACCTGCATTGCTGGCCGTTTGAGCATCGGCTGTTGTGCGAGAATCAGATCCACCTAAAAATGAAGATTCGATAATGCTTTTTTTCCCGCAAGATAAAAGGACAAGGAGACTCGCCATATATAAAGATTTTGTTTTCATAGGCCCGTTATATAACCTATTTCATTTATTTTAAATGGTGACGTGTACTTTTTTCAGACTTTTCTTCTAAAACCATACTAATTTCAGAGACTTGATTAAACTTGAATCATACAGAATAAACCTAGGATGTCCTAAGACTTCATTATCGATCTGGGCCGCTGATTGCACCAGCGATTGAAAAAAGCCTAACTAATGTCGAGTGTAAGGGAAATAATCTTTATATCGAGCGAGTTGCTGATTTGATGTTAAATAACAAACAAATAATTAAGTTTTTCTGAAAAAATAAAAAAAAGCGCTCCCTACTGGAGCGCCTAAATCTATCAAAAAATTTAATCTTTTTAAGAATCAACCTAAAAGTTTTAGAGCCGCTTGTCCTTGAGAGTTGGCCTGAGACAACACTGAAGTACCAGCTTGAGTTAAGATGTTCATCTTAGTGTTCTTAGCTGATTCAGCAGCAAAGTCTGTATCTCTGATACGAGAGTTAGCAGATGA
>CANFHC010000011.1 GCA_947446575.1 Bacteriovoracaceae bacterium
CCCTTTTTGCAATTTCTCTTTTCCTTCTTCTCTTGAAAT
This sequence comes from Bacteriovoracaceae bacterium, assembly GCA_947446575.1. Taxonomy (GTDB): domain Bacteria; phylum Bdellovibrionota; class Bacteriovoracia; order Bacteriovoracales; family Bacteriovoracaceae; genus Bacteriovorax. The sequence goes on from CANFHC010000011.1 coordinate 40, forward strand.
TGTTTCGTGACAATTTTGAATTCCAGCGGCGATATATGCGTTCAGTGCTTTTCCTCGCAGCATTGGACAATGTCCATCGAGATTCATATCAGAGTAAGCTTCAATTTTATCTAAGACTAATTCATTCGCATTAATGACGCCGGGAAAATTCATCATTTCAGCTAGGCCTAAAACATTCGGATGAGTTTTGTACTGAACCATTTCTGAGAGCTTAAATTCTCCTCCATTGCTTTCAAATCCCGGCAAGGCCGGAACACAAGAGGACGTTTGCACGAATAAATTCTGGTGCATTAATTCCGAACAACGAAGAAACCAAGAAAACCCTCTATCACCAATAACATTGGTTATTTCATGCGGATCACAAATGGCTGTCGTCGTTCCAAGGGGAAGCGTCATGCGCTCAAACTCAAATGGATTCATCATGGAAGATTCTATATGCAAATGCCCATCGATAAATCCCGGGACTGCCGTTAATCCCTTACCATCGATTACCTTGAACGCTTTTGCATCGGCATATTCCAATCCTATACCTGCAATGGTTTTGCCAGAAATGACTATTGCCGAATCCATAATCTCGCCATTAACGAGATCAAGAATTTTTACGTTTTTTATTAAGACATCAGCAGGTGCGTCTCCTCGAGCAACAGCTAAAACATTTTTTAATTCATCGCGAGTGAGAGTCTGTGTTCTTTTAAGAGCTAGTGACATTGTGAGTTCCTATTTTTTTATTTAAACTGATTAATGAGATCATCAAATAACGGGCGTGCCGCTGATCCGTGATCATAGTCACCGTTGTACATAAAAACAAAAATTAATGGCGAATCATTTTTTCTTCCAATATATCCTGCAAGCCCAACAACTCCGTCGAGGTAACCAGTCTTAGCACGCACAAGTGTCTGCTCACCTTTTTTCATTCGATTTTTAAGTGTTCCATCAACTCCTGCAATTGGAAGTCCTGAAAGAAATTCTGGAAAAATAAGAAAATCATTTTTAATTGTATTTAAAACCAAGGCCAGCTGTTTTGCTGTAAAACGATTATCGCGAGTAAGGCCCGAAACATTTTCCAGCGTATAATCTTTCCTAGCAAAGCCCACTATATCCATATATTTTTTTATTTCTTCTATTCCATCTTTCATTTTGGCAGGACTTGCACTGTTTTCAGCCGCTAAATTTTTAGCCAACATTTCAGCAACAAAATTATTTGAAAATTTAAGCATGTCTGAAAGTATTTCATTTAAATTTTTTGATGGAGATATCGCAATCGCATTTGCTCCATTTTCACAAGCAGCAACTTTAACTTTTCCCTTAAGAGTGATTCCTCTTTGTTTTAAAAATTCTTTTAAGTGCATCCCTATCCACAAATTCGGATTAGAAATACTTTTGTAGATAACAGCTTCAGGAGCATTATCTGAAATAGATCCACTTACTATTATTTTATCGTGATCGCCAGCTTTTACTCTAGAAGCTTCCAGTGTTTTTATGCCTGACTTTGCTACTGTCTTCGTTTTGTTTTCTAATTCTAAGTATTCATTTTCTGGATCAAGAAAAACGCGGGCCGATGCCCCGACAGCTGCTCCTGGCCTAATAAAAATATTTGTACTATTCCAATTAAACGAAGCAGCTGAAATTGGGGCATCAAAAGCGCGATCTACTCTTACTGACTCTCTTCCACTATCAAAGAGTTCTTCATCAAAGCGAGTAGCATCTACGCTAATATCACCTTCGATATTAGTCAGTCCTGTGCGTTTTACTTCGTTTACCAAATACCACATCTTCTCCGAAACAAACGAAGGATCTCCGCCTCCTTTTAAGCAAAGGTCTCCTTTAAGTGCCCCTTGAACTATGGGAACTTTCGCTAAAAGTTTTGTTTCAAATTTTTTATTGAGAGGAAATGCATTCAACACAGCAGCACCCGTAACAATTTTTGTTAGAGACGCAGGAACCATCAAACGATTGGCGTTTACATTGAAAATTTCTTTGCCTTCATCTTCTATGTAAAGTCCTAATGTTTGTTCGTTAAAGTGATGCTTCTTGATCACATTTTTAAGGCGCTCACCTAAAGCGTCAGCGAAACATTGTTGCGCAGAGGTTACAATCAGAAAAAGACATAAAAATTTCATAGAAATCTCTTGGTAAGTATTCGCAATATAGATTAGTATTTTAGCTTCAGTTTTAAATCTTTCACAAGGAGATTATGTGAAAATACCAATGAAAAAGCTTACTTTGATAGCACTTTGTGCAACATCCCTATTCGCTACTAGTAATGCTTTTGCTCTAGATAAATTAAAATTAATTGGTGATCAAAATATTCCCACTGGTGAAAAGTTTAAAGAAACTGAAATTGGCGGACTCTCAGGTCTTGTTTGGGACAAAGAGAAAAATAAAGTTCTCGCTATTAGTGATGATAGAGGAAACGTAAACGATCCTCGCTTTTACGAATTCGATTTAAAACTGGATGAAAAAACTTTTAAAGTCACACCGACTGATGTGGTTATTTTAAAAAACAAAGATGGTAAACCATTTGCGAAAAACATTACTGACTTTGAAGGTATCGCGCTCTTTAAAGGAGATGTTCTCGTAAGCTCTGAAGGATGGATCAATAAAGAGCCACCTATTAATCCAGAAGTCTTTCAATTCACTCGCGCTGGTTTATACAAAAGCAATCTAGAAATTCCTGAACAGTTTCTCAACGTGAAAGGCGTTAGTAGGTTTGGCCCAAGAGATAACCAAGTTTTTGAAGGACTCTCAATTACTAAAGACGGAAAGACTGTATGGGTTGGAACTGAAGAAGCTCTAGAGCAAGACGATCGCACTTCTGCTCCCAATTACGCCAGTACTATTCGCCTCATTCAATACAAAGATTTAAAACCAGTTAAACAAGTAGCCTATAAATTAGAAAAAGTTCCTAGTATAAAAGTAGCGGGACTTACTGTTGGTGAAACAGGCCTCTCTGATATGCTAGCTATCGATGATAATCATTTTTATTCCATTGAACGCAGCTATCTTCCGTTAGCTAAAAAAACTGTTATTCGTCTGTTTAAAAATTCTATCGACAGCAGTACAACTGATATAAGTAAAATGGACTCAATTAATAAAGACTTAAAAAAGATTAAGACTGTAGATAAAGAACTAATTGCTGACCTAGAAGACTTTAAAGGCCAAATGACCGCTAAATTTCAAGATCTCGACAATATAGAGGGGATCTGTTTTGGGCCAACTCTACCTAATGGACATGAAACTATCATCTTAGTAAGTGATAATAACTTCAGAAAAAACCAGCGAACTCAATTTTTGGCCTTTGAAATCATTCCCTAAACATCTCAAAATCTGGCTAATGTTTAGACAGCTATAAAAAGTTTTACAAGGGTTAGGACCAAACAATGGACTAACCCCTATAATCCCCGTCGTAAAACCTGGCACTCTCCTTGCTTTATACACTCTCAAGCAATCTTAAAAAAGAGAGTAAGTTATGAAAGCACTATTTATCACAATCATCGCCATCACAAGCTTTAGCACGAACGCCAGTATCGTCTGTCATACTCCACGTTCAAATAAAGTTTTTGAAATCAAAGATACAAGAGTGACATTTTTTAACGAGTTCGACTCTGCTGCTAAAAGAGAGCTGGCTTCAGTTGTTGCTCGCTCGAAATCAAATGATTTGGGTGTGACAAAAATTGTAGAATTTGAAAATCAAAAACACACAATCCATATTGCAGATGCAGCTCATTTTTCAGACGTTGATGACTATATTGTTATCAAAGCTAAGTCAGGACATGAGGTGACGTATCCACTTTCTTGTGAACAAAAATAAAAAAATTCGCCGGTGTCCCCCCACTCTAGGCGATACTTCAAGCCTTGTTCTTATTCCCCTTATTGAGGGCAGGGCTTCTATATTAGAAAATTAATAGAAGGGATCCATCTTCCAAAGCTTGAATTTCAAGTTTTGTTTCTACTTCATCCAAAGTCAGGGCTTGATAAGATTTCATTTCCACTTTATTGAAAATTAAACTTCCACCTAAATTGAGAATAGAGCACGGTCTAGAGAGAGTTAATTTCTGCTTGTAAACATCACCTTTTTTTTGATTTAATTGAAAAAGTTTAAAATCGGGATGAGAGCAAATTTCACTTAATCCATTTTGATCAAATAGATTTTTTTTATGTTTGAAAAATTCCAGTGTATTAGTGGCTGGGTCAAAATTAATAACATCCAAAGATTTATCAACATGCAATTCACGCGAATTCCCTAATTTATCCAATCGATTCCAATCCCAAACTCGATAAGTGATTCCTGAATTTTGTTGAACTTCAGCTAAAGTAATATTTCGTCCGATAGCATGAATACTTCCGGCCGGAACATAAAAAAAATCTCCTGCTTTTACTTCGTAAAAATTAAGGTATTCATTAATTGGCTTTTTTTGGACAAGTGCTAGTTTTAAGTTTTCTTTCGTCACGTGTGGTTTTAATCCAAGATAAATTCCAGCTCCAGGAGTAGCAGCTAAAATAATCCAGCATTCTGTTTTCCCTGAAGCATTTTCATGCATTCGAGCATATTCATCATGCGGGTGAACTTGAATAGAAAGCTCGTCACTCGTATCGATAAATTTAGCAAGATAAGAAAGTTTCGGATCAAAAATTTCTAGTGTTTCACCTACCGGCTCAAGACCCGCTTGAGAGGGAAGACTTTTCATTGTTTGGAGCTTTTGCCCCCCCCAAATTTTTCTCACTATTTCTGGTTTATAGTCCTTAATCATCGAAGCCTTTGTATCCCTTTTGTATCCATATAGAGTTGGCACTATTGTCTCAATTCACGGACGAGTTTTCAAGATAATAGCCCGAATTGCCGTCTTCTGGACAATCTCCTTTAAAATAGATCTATGAAAAAACCAGTTCCCACACTGTATTTATTCAATAATATCTTCTACCCCCAAACAGTGATTCCGCTGACGGTGAGTGATCAGGTATCAAAAGAAATGCTCATGAGTTGTTTTGACCATAATATTCAAATAGCACTCTATCATCCCAGAGAGCGATCAAAAGGAATTGGAACGCTCGGAAAAATTCTTTTGATCGATGAAAATCCCGATGGAAGCTTGAGTGTAATGGTTCAAGGTTTAGTGCGAGTAAAATTACTTTCAACGGAAGCTGAAGGAGTTTTCCCATTATACTATATTGAAGATTTTGGAGATATTGATGAGATCACACAGACACTTACCGACTCTCCTCTTGAGAGGTTACACACCGTTCTCGAGCGCTGGCTCAACCGCCATGTGAGCTCAGCTAAAGAGCGCGATCGATTTATGAAAGACATCAGCTCCCCGGTAAAATTAATCAATAATCTTTGTATGCTGGTTATTAAAGATATCGAATTGAAACAAATTTTTTTAGAGAGCACCTCTTTACTGGATCGAGTGCGAATGATGAATGCGCTTTTAGTTGGAGATACGCCAGAAAATGAAGATATCGAAATGTGTGAGGCGATCAAAAATTTTGAACGCCTCGAAACAGATCATTATAAAAATGCTAGTTGAAAATTAAAATACGTTAACAGCAAAATTAAGCAGAAAAAGTCCCAGACCAGAGATCACAGGAATACAAAGATTGTCATCAACAAATTGAGAGCATAATTCTGAAATAGCTCCAATCAATCCACCAGCAATTGCAAAAATCAAAAGATTCATACTTGGGCTTGCGTGAATGAGTCCGTAAACCAAAGTCACAATATAACAAACAGTGAATGCAGCAATTGTTCCCTGGAGCGACTTGTTGGGAAGGATTTTATCGCGCCCATAAAGAATTCCGCAAAATGATGCGATAGGGTCAGCAAAAATTAGGAAGAGTACCGAAAGAATCGCAATTCTTTCCGGGAAAAAGAAAAGTGAAAGAGAAACACCAAGCGCATAAAACGGCATTCCGCTAACTGAGCTTTTTTCAGACTCTCTCATAACTGGTTTCATTAAAACCATGAGAAATTGATTAATCTTTTCATTTCTTAAACGAAGGTATTCAATAAAAAACGAGCAACCAGAAAAGATAAGTAAAACAGTGGCCATGAAATCAGTTGTGAGGCCAGATTTGTAGTAAAAAGTAAGTCCAATTAATCCAGTAGCCATATGCCAAAGTTTACGAGTGATGTGTAAATCAGATCTCAAACGCAGTGGAGATGAAATTCTGATTTGTGACAGAAGGGCTTGTCCCATGTAGAGGCTCCTACGATCCAAATAACCAAGTGAGATGGTCATTCATATATTTCAAGTACCTAATAGTTATATAGAGTACAATCGGATAGGAATTGTGTAAATCTCCCTGCATTAATTACAACTATTGTGGTTCCGCGTACTTTGGTATTTTTTCCCTTACATTCTGCTATTTTTCTACCTATAATATTCAAAACATCTGTTAAGATTATGGATTAGGGCTTTGCTAAAGGATGGAATCTTGTGTCGATATTAAATGATAATTCAGGCTTAAATAGTGAATTTCAAACACATTTGGGGACCCAAGGGCAACAGAAAATCTGGGCCATTGGTGGTGGAAAGGGAGGCGTCGGAAAAAGTCTCGTGACTGCCAATCTTGCTATTTGTTTAGCCCTTATGGGACACAAAGTAGCGGCAATCGATCTAGATTTAGGTGGAGCGAACCTTCATACTTGCCTAGGTGTACCTATTCCAGAAAAAACTTTGTCTGATTACCTCTCAAAAAAGGTAAGAAGCCTAAACGAACTGCTTACTCCTACGGCCATTAGTAATCTTTTTATTATCAGTGGTGCTCAAGATGATTTAGGGATCGCCAACCTTAAACAAATGCATAAAGCAAAACTCTTAACCCAACTGAGTGAATTGCCAGTAGATTATGTATTGCTCGACTTAGGTGCTGGAACAACTTTTAATACAATCGACTTCTTCATTTCTGCTGATCAAGGAATTATTACAACTCTTCCTGAGCCGACTTCAATTGAAAACTCATACAGATTTATTAAATCTGTTTATCACCGTAAATTAAAAATGGCTGAAGAGCTTCTCGAAATTGGTCCTCTCATTGACCAAGCGATGAACGCAAAATTATCTCAAAATTCAACGCCAGCTGACCTCATTAACCGTGTAATTGAAATCAATCCGGTGGTCGGCCAAAAACTTCGTTCAGAAATTAATAAACTTCAACCGCGATTGATCATCAATCAAGTTCGTACGCAAGCGGATATTGATATAGGATTTTCAATGAAGTTAATTAGCAAAAAGTATTTCGGGATCAATTTAGATTATGTTGGATATCTCGATTATGATGCGACTGTTTGGCAAAGTGTGAAGAAAAGAAAACCTCTTTTGATGGAATTCCCTAATTCAACACTGGTCAATAACTTTGATCGTATTATTCACCGACTTTTAAATATAAATTAAAAATATGTTAGAAATATCAAGAGACGCAATGACGACTATGAGTGATCTAAAAAATTATTATGAAGTTTTAGAAATTCCTTCAACCGCAAGATCTGAAGAGATTTACCATAGCTATCAAAGGGCTAAAGCCGCCTATTCATCTGATTCATTAGCTCTATATTCTTTAATGAGTCCTGAAGAGTGCAGAAATGTTTTAGAGTTAGTTGAAGAAGCTTATTCAATTCTCTCAGACCCCATGAAGAGGAAACGTTATGACGAAGCTCGCGGTATTAATCGCGAATTCAATGCTCTAAACTATAATGCTCTATCGGATAGAGTCGCTCCAACTAGAAGCGAGCCTTCTTCAGTTTATAGCTCTAATAATAATTCTCATTCAGTTAGCTCGATGTTACGAGAGGAATTTACACTTAACTCGCAAAGTTCAGCTCCAATTTCAACAGGTGAAATGTCGCTTAAAGCGGCCCAAACACTCTCAAATACTACTAACGTTACTAAACTCGTCACTCAAAAACGGTTCGCTCTTGATTATGTCCAGAACGCAACTTTCGAGCGCGAAATTGAAGATGCTACTGAATTTACGGGGGAATTGCTTCGTAAAATACGTGAATACAAAAGTGTTGACCTTGAGCGCCTAAGTGATATGACTAAGGTCTCAAGACTTTATCTTCAGGGTATCGAAAACGAAGACTTCGATAAATTGCCAGCTTCTGTTTACGTTCGCGGATTTGTTTTTCAATACGCGAAATGTTTAAAACTTAAGCCGGAAATCGTAGCAAACTCATACGTTGCCCGCATGAAAAAGTTAAAACCTTAATTTCCTAATGCGAGATTTTTGTGAACACTACTCCAGATACAATTGATACTTCTATCGATGTCGATGATGACTTTATTAAACTTACCGTTACAGCAGAAGATCGTGAGAAATATAAACGTCTCGATCAATTCTTAGCCGAAAAAGCTAGCGGTCATTCTCGCACTTTCCTTAAAAACCTTTTTGAAAAAAATCAAATCATCTTAAGTGAGGATTCTACTGTTCAAGCAAAATTAGAATTAAAAAAAATGCCTCCTGTTGGAACGATCATTGAGATATTAGTCCCACCAAGAATTGAAGCGACTGCAGAGCCTGAAAATATTCCTTTAGAAATTCTTTATGAAGATGAACATTTAGTCTTTGTTAATAAGCCAGCCGGTCTTGTCACTCACCCTGCTCCAGGAAATTACACTGGAACTTTAGTGAACGCGATTTTATATCACTGCAAAGATATTAAAGGTGTTGGCGATCAAAAACGACCGGGAATTGTCCACCGTCTTGATAAAGGAACGAGTGGAGTTATGGTTGTTGCCAAAACTCAAGCTTGCCACGAAGGTCTCGTATTGCTTTTTTCAAGTCACAACATTGAACGAATGTATGAAGCTTTAGTTATTAAAAATCGTTGTCAGTCTTATGGAACAATTGAAAGCCTAATTGTTCGCGATCCACATAATCGCTTAAAAATGAAAACGAGTGGAACTCGAGGCAAAAATGCCATCACTCATTATAATGTTCTTGAAATTTTTGATCGCCATTTGCATATGGAATTTAAGTTGGAGACTGGACGCACGCACCAAATTCGCGTGCACACTGCTGACATATTAAAAATGCCAATTATCTGCGATTCAACTTATAGCTCTACCAATGAACATATGATGAAATTGGGACCGGCCTATAAAGAACTTATCGGCGATTATCCATATCCATTTCTTCACGCAAAAATCTTAGGACTCGTTCACCCGATTACCGGTGAGAAATTGCGTTTTGAAGTTCCACCGCCTAAACTATTCCAAGACGTTTTAAACCATTCAAGAAAGATGCTTGATAATAACTAAGAGTTAAGGAAATGGCAGACGCTGCCCTAGTTTTTGAAAAAGAACTTCCTCGTGGTAAATTTTGTATTTATCAAGCTAAACCGTTTTTTGAATTTATCAAAGTTAAACAGACTCATTCAAATATTGTACTCAATGAATCAGAGGCCCACGATCATGAGGCTGATGGAATCGTGGGGAAAAGTCCTACTCCCAAGGTTATCCTTACGGCAGATTGTTTACCCATTATTTTACTAGGTGAAAAAGAGCATGCCTTTGTGCATGCTGGTTGGCGCGGTCTGCATAATGAAATTTTAAATAGTCCTTTGGTGAAAAGCATTAAGCCTGTTTATGCCTTTATTGGTCCCCACATCAGTGCTCCTCACTATGAAGTGCAGCCTGATTTTCAAGATAATTTCTCATTGTCTGAAGCTTTTAGTGAAAAAGAGGGATCGCTCTATTTCAGTTTATCTATCATGGTGAAGGCACAATTAAATAACTATTACCCCGGCATTAAAATTGAAGAAGCAGGAATTTGTACATTTGAAAATCACAATTTTCACAGCTATCGTAGAAATAAAACAACTGAACGCAATTGGAATGTTTATATCCCCTAAATGGAGTTAGAAAGTATGCAACAGAATTCGATCTATCAGGACAAGAAGCTCAACACCACCATCATCCTTTTTGTATTAAGTGCATTGATGATCGGGTTTTCTCTTTACCTGACTCAACATTATTTTGATCTCAAATATCCGACAGGCCTTGAAGGAAAATCACTTTGTAATTTAAATCAATTTTTCAACTGTGATAAAACTACTCTGTCAGCGGTGTCAAATATCGCAGGTGTTCCCATTTCAATTTTTGGTGCTCTGATTGGCATTTTTGTAATGGCCGGTTTAATTTTTAAGAATGAAGATTATGAACGTACAATTTATTTCTCTTTAGCGGTAAATTTCACTGGCTGTGTAGCCTTATTTTGTTATTCACTTTTTATTCTTAAAGGCCTTTGTCCCTTTTGTACTCTCTACTATATTGTTTCGGGAATCACACTTTTTTACTTTTTTAAAAAAAGTGCTAGTGCAAAACCAGCTATTGGTTACCTAGTATTATTCGCTGTAATTGTATTGGCCATCAGTGCGGTCACGAAAATGAATGTAGATTCAAAATCAAACGCTCAAAGTGCAGTAGCAACTGATTTGATTAAACAATATTATTCTTTACCCAATTTAGGATCTCCTAAAATTGTTTCTGATTATAAAATTGCAACTGCAACCAATGCTCCAATTAAAATGGTTATTTTTTCTGATTTTGAGTGTCCTGCATGTAAAGCATTATCAGAAATAACACCGTTAATTGCTGCTCGCTATGAAGGAAAAATTGATATTCAGTATTTCTTTTACCCTTTAGATAACAGCTGTAATCCTTCAATGGAGCGCCCACTACATCAATACGCTTGCAAAGCAGCCTATGCAGCGAGCTGTATGCCCTTAGCTGATTTTGCAAAAGCGCATGATGAAATTTTTCATAACCAAGATAAATTTGAAGCTGGGTTTGTTGATCAATATATTAAAGATCACAAATTAGAATCTTGTGTAGCAGATCCTAGAACAAAAGAAAAAGTTGTTGCCTTAATTAAAGCTGCTGATCCATTTAATATTCGCTCGACTCCTAGTTATTTAATTAACGGAGTAAAAATTGAAGGAGCCTTACCGGCTGATCAAATGTATTCAATTATGGATGAAATTTTAAAAAGAGCTGGAAAGAAGTAACTCTCGAGCGAGCTCTCTTATAATTAGAGAGCTCGCTTTTTCTAGCATTTTTTTCTCCATCATCTTTTCTAAATCTGCTCTGGTAAATTCTATAACAACATCTCTTTTATCAATATTTTTTATTTTATCCGCAGGAATTCCCATTCTTTTATAAAGTCTGGCATGAACTTTAGAAGTAAAAATAAAAACTCTTGAAACACTCTTGTCTTGAACAATTAGACTAGTCGCTTGACTAATAAGAGCAGTCGACATTTTTTCAGCTTCTACATCTTTTCCAACTGTGAGACGAACTATTTCTACAATTTTTTCATTGGGCTTTTTATCAATTCTAATGCCTGTTGCTTTTTCCAAAGGAAGCAACTCTTCCGCTTTTTGCGCCTGTACAATTCCGACACCACCGTTAATTTTCATATTGCCCGTTAGAGGAGATTTTTCAGTATTTAAAACTAATTTTGTTCTGGGGCTCATTTCCACGCTAGATTTAATAAAACTTTCAATTTCATTTTTCGTTAAATTAAGTCGTTCACTGTAAATATTTCCAACGTATCGCCAGTAGTCTTCTGGGATTTTTTGAACAGAAGTGTTCGTTGATTTAGCAACGGCATTTAAATCCATAATAGAAAACACCCCACTATCTTTTGTGCCAAACTCTAAACCAACTTGTCCTTTTTTTAATTCATTCAATCCATTTTTATAAATATAAATCGAAATTTCATTAGCACTATTTACTTCTTGGGCAATTACTTGAGGAGTTTTAATGACTGGTGCGGCTCTGGATAAAAACTTCAACGCATTTACTGAAATATTACTTGTTCCAGCGACCACTAATCCTAATTCAGACAAAAATATTTTTTCACCCAAACTTTTCTGACAATCCCGAAATTCTCTTAATTCATACTCATTACTTTTAGCAAGAAACTGCACTTCGTTTTTTTTACATTCTTCAGAAAGAGTTTTTAATTGTTCATAATCTTTTGCAATTATGCCTGCCTGAAATAACATTGAAGTTGCTTTGACAGATCTAATGGCGTCAGTAGATTTCAGTCCCCAGCCCACTAAACGCTCAGCCATGACCACTTCTGCTCCAAAGGGACCGGCAAAAAGTGGAAGAATAAAGAGTCCTGCATCTAAAGCCAATTCTTTATATTCTTTTTTTGTTGAATAAGATTTGAATTCTTCAGCATAAAAGCATGCCGAATCATGAGTATTAGAATTTTTAAATGAACCTTCGTAAAAAGAGCTCTTTACTACGTCTTCCATTATATTGGGAAATCGGGAAGTTACTTTGCCTAAATAGTCCTTAACGTAGACTTCGTTTCCTTTGCTGCGATAAGGTTTTTTACCATCCATCTCAAACATTGCATATTCTGTTTCACGATTCATTATTTTCCCTAAGTTATCAGATAGGGCTTCTTTTAAATCATCTTCAAAAACACTTTTATTAAAAAGAGCGTCGCTTTCAAGTATTGGGTTGCTTAAATTAGACATTCTTTCTTCAAATTTTTTATTAGCTAAAATAGGCTGCTTAATAAACAGAGCTGTTTTCATTTTTTGAACAAGTGCAATTTCATCAGTAATTTCTAATCGTCTAGTTGCAGAACATCGAGTAGTACATATATCAAATTTTTTCTGGAGAATAATCGCTTCCTTAGACAATACTGTAAGTCGATCAAAGTCCAGTCTGATTAAATTAATTTCTTCCTGAGATCTTTGATACTCTGGTTCACGAGGACCGTCACGTAGAGAGCGAAAAAGTGGCACCAACGATTTTTTTAAAGCAATATTCACTTTATTTATTTTTGCTACTTCTTCTTCTAAAAATGCATAATCTGCAACAGACTTCATAGGGCCTGTTAAATTTTCAAACTGACCTTTCATTTCTTTTTTTCCAGATTCAATTGTGCAACTCGCACATTCTCTCGGTACTGCTTTTTGGCATTCTGGTGGAATCTCGTATGCATTGGCAGAAAATAAAATAAAAGAGAGCAGAATTAGAATGATTGTAATACTTTTCATTGAGGACTTATCGTCAATAATTCCTAGAAATTAAGTCTGTTTTAAAAGCATTTACCCGAGATAAAGACTAGGGTAAAATACACTTATGAGTAAGAAAAAACGCGACATTCCTATCCTCGACTTGCCCATTATTGAGACACATTTTCATTTGGATATGTTGAAATCCATGACCAGAGATGAAATTGTAGAAAAAACACGACTTCATCATATTGAGAAGATGATTACCATTTCAACGAATCCAAATAATTTAGATGAAGTTATCGCTATAGCAGAAAAATATCCTGAAATTTATTGCACTCAAGGACTTCACCCTCATGAGGGAAAAGAATGGAATGATGACGTTCGCGCTCATGTTTTAAAAAATCTCAATGATATATCGAAAAATAAAAAAATTGTAGCCGTTGGTGAAATTGGACTCGATTTTTATTATTCTAAATCTCCTCGCGATGAACAGCTAAAAGCATTTGAAGAGCAATTGCAAATTGCAGTTGATCACAATCTTCCAGTTGTTATTCATTCTCGAGATGCAGACGAAGATACGATTGCAATCTTAAAAAATTTTTCAACAACTCTAAAAAGAAAAGGTGTTATCCATAGTTTTACATCAGGTTTAGAGCTAGCGCACTTTGCTTTGTGTGAAAATTTTTATTTGGGTTTTAATGGTATTATTACTTTCAAAAATGCCGAAAATGTAAGAGACGCTCTAAAAATAACTCCGTTAGAGAAGATTTTATTGGAAACCGACTCGCCCTTTCTCACGCCCGATCCTTATCGTGGTTTTGAAAATGCTCCCTACTATCTTCCCTTTGTAGCCGAAAAAATTGCAGAAGTTAAAGAGGTAGAGCTCGAGACTATTTTAAAACATGCGTATCGAAACAGTCTCGATCTTTTTAAATTCTAAAAACTAGTTAGTGGATACAATGTTGCAATTGCCTGTCTGTCATACGCAGCCACGAAATCAGTTCCTTCGTAAGACATGATACTTGTTTGCGACTTATCGAACTGGTGATCTAACCCCAATAGATGTCCAAACTCGTGAGCAGTTGTCGCTTGAAGATTAGCTGTCTCTTCTAGAGTTGTTCCAAATTTTTCGTTCTCTTTTACCCAAATCATTATATCAGCATCAATCAATTTATTATTGAATAGATCACCTTTAACAAAGGTCGTTCCCATATTAATGAAACGATTACCTGGAATAGTTTGATAATTTTTTACTGTATATACACAGTGAAAATTTAAATCACTATATGGTGGATACATTACTGGAAATGACGTTGTCACCTTTAGACGGTTTCCAAGAGCATCTGACCATTGCTCAATCCCTTTTTTATAAATACTTCTTAGCTTTTCTGACTTAGCTCCGCAAATTCCAATTTTCAATTCCTCTTTTTGATCCCAACCAACTCGAACTCCTGGGCCATAAAGATATTTATAAAAACGAGATGCATTCTCTGCGTATTTAATGTCCACTTTTTTAGTGAAAGTAAAAGCAAGAAGAACTCGTCCTTCGCTTTCATCAGAACTTGTTTCAACCAAAATTGAAAAAGCATCCTTTGAATTTTTTAAACTATAGTGAATGGCCTTAACATCATAAAAATAATTTGGAACTTCTAGAGTTGATATTTCTAATTTTCCATTTTTTTGTATGAAGGTAAAAGACAATTGAGACTTGGTACTTGAATAAGTAAATACGTTAGCATCTCTGCTAAAGGTAAATAATTCTTTTCTGGCCAACTCAGAAGAATCTTCAGTAGACGCTTCATTTCCAGATTCTGCAGTTTCTGTATCAGACTTTTCTACAACTTTGGCTTTTTCCGTAAATTGAGAAATATCGCTGAGTGAATAATTATTAAAATTTTCTAAATTATCAACAGTAAGAAATGAGCTAGAGTTGTTTATACTTCCTTCGATAATTGTTATGGGGTCTCCTTTAACAAAATAAGTTGTTAAAGCCGTACTCTCAGCTGCTGCTTCACCAGGAATTTCTCCCTTTTTCCCACAAGCACTTGCCAAAAGAATCGTTGAGAGAAGTAGCGCATTAGCTTTCGACCAAAACATTTGTGACATCCTTATTTAATGAATAATAGGATTATAGAGAAAATTTTGAACCTAAAAGCAAAAACGGAATTTTTTCCTCACCAATATTAAAGTGTTTAAATTTTAGACATTCTAAGGACTAGGCGCAGTGCCTAACTCTTTAGAATTACTTTTCATATGGCCCCTTAAGTGCTAGCATTTGCCCATCATAAATTACTATAGAGGTACCCTATGTCTAAAAAGAACTTTCAAGTGAGTCGTCCTCACCCATGGCACGGAATTAATATTGGCGCTGAAGCTCCAAAAGTTGTTAAGGCCTATATTGAAATCGTGGCTAATGATCAAATCAAATACGAAATCGATAAAGAAAGTGGTTTCATTATGGTTGATCGTCCACAAAAATTTTCTTCTCTTCCTCCAGTTCTTTACGGATTAATTCCCCAAACATATTCAGCAGAAAAAACAGCAGCTTTCTCTAAGATGGCAACAAATGGTGACGGTGATCCACATGATATTTGCGTTCTTTCTGAACTTCCTATTCATAGAGCAGATATCATCATGGACGTAAGAGTTATCGGTGGTATTCGTTTGATCGATTCAGGTGAAGTGGATGATAAAATCATTGCTGTTTTAAACGGCGACCCATTCTATAAAGGTGTTAACGATATTTCACAAATTTCTGCTGTGATCATCGATCGCATGAGACATTATTTCTTAAGCTATAAAACAATTCCAGGTGAGCCGATTAAAATGCAAATCGAATCAATCTATGGAGCTGAAGAAGCTTATAAAGTAGTTCAAGCTGGAATCGAAGATTACAATAATCATTTCAAAAAATAAATTTCGTATTAAGAGTTCGGCAATTCCTAAAGCGAGGATGCCTTGAAAAAAAAAGCTTCAAGGCCTCCTCTCTTTAAAGTCATAAAGTGCTGATCTAATAAACTTTCAGAATCAAATCCAGAAACTTTCACAAATTGAACTTTTTCTTCTGATATTTGTTTAAAATCTTTTTTAAGCAATAAAGCTCCATCTTCAGTTGTCGCTTTATCCCCAGTTACATAGGCCATGAAAAAAAGAATATTGTCTTCTGCATGAGCATGAACCCATTTATTTATTTCAGGAGTAGCTCCATAAGCAGCATCAAACATTCCTAAGGCCTTCACGTCTTGCAAAAATGCTTTCGCATTAACATAACCCATAAGTCGATTGAGAACTCTATAGGCTCCACTATGACCTGAGAGAGCAACAACTTTACCCGCGAGATGATTTTCTAATTCCGAAAAAAATTGGGCTGAATTATCTTTGTTGGCAAAAAACGTATCATAGGTTGTGCATTTTCCAAGGCTCTCTGGAACGACAACAATGGCATTAGCATGAGAGTTTAATAAGTACTGTCCATAGTTTCCATACAACGGATTGAAATGATCGTAGCCCTCTAAATTGTGCCCATGAAAATGAACAAATATTTGTGGAGTATCACTCAATTTCGCTGGAATAAAAAAATGAACTGGCCGGGGGTAACTTTTCAAAGTCGTTTTACAGTGAAGCAATTCATCAGTTGAATCAGGCGAACGAGTACAATTTACTTCATTAGCAGAAGCAAAAAAAGTGACCATTAATGAGATCAGAAGGAGCAGCGTTTTCATTGGAAAAAGAGATATCACTAGCCAAAAAAAAAGGGTGAGGTCATGTAAAAATGACCTCACCCTTTTTTAGAAATTCTTATTTCTGGTACTTTTCTGTCAAAATTTGAGACTGAAGATCTTTTGAAGTGTTATTTGCAGCTCCAGCATTGTTTGGGTAAAGAACTAGAAGTCTAGCATTTCCCACTCCACGCTTAAGTGCGATTGTTTCTTCATCATTAGCCTTAATAGTAACGGCTTCTGGCATATCGTAGAATGCAAATGCATTTTCAGCGATATTAATTTTTTGCCAAGCTTCACCATGGTTAGCTAAGAAGTCATCAGAGTTATCTTCAGACTCAAGGTTAGATACGGCCAATTTAATTCCGATATTTCCTTTCGCGTCTGTTGCGATCTTAGTGATGTCTGTTTCAATTACTGCAACATCAGAGTGATCGTAGAACTTCATCTCTCCAGCATCTAATAGTGCTGGAATATAGCTTTCTTTCGTAGTTTTTGGAGACATTTCATATGCAGTTCTAATTCCGCGTGCCATTTTTGCATCTAAAAGAATTGAAGCAAAAATATCTTGAGTGATCCCTGCAACGTAGCTTGCTTTGATTCCAAGAAGTTCAAGATCAGCTACACCGTCATTATTAGTATCAACTTGAAGTGAAATATCACATGGCTGCCACATCGTTAAAGCATCGTATAATTTGATACCGACTTGAAGAACTTTTTTCGTAGCTCCATCAACTTCTTTGTCCACAATGCGAATACCAGCAGCCTCTAGGTCACAAGTTGTGCTCTTAGAAAGATTAAATGGAGGAGTTAAAACTTTTCTCTCATCAGTTCCTAAAAGGTTGAAGACTAAAGCGTCCCCATCGTTTTGTCCCTTGTTTACTAATTTCAAATTAACTTGAGCGCCCAATTTATCAACTGGTGAATTCGTCATAGTTAAAAAATCAGTTGCTGAGATATCAGTTACCTTATTTAATACCGCAAGGAATGGAAGGTTAAGGTTTTCTGAACCATCACCAGATTTAAGAACAATGAATCCATCTGATTCAATGTTGGCCAGGTCTACTGCTGTTCTTAAAAGAGTAAAGCTAATAGTAAGTTTGAATTTGCTGTTTGCTTTAACTTTAAATGATCCAGGAACATTTACTTTGATATTTTTGTTGCTCAAAGCTTTTGCTGTGAACACTTGGTCTTTATCAGAAGCATTCGTAAGAGTCACAACTTTAGCAATTGTTTTATTGCTTGAAAGAGAAACTTCACCAAGAGAAAGAGTCGCTGGCATTGCAAGAAATTTTGATTTGAAAGCTTGGTCTACTTGAACACGTCCCGCTCCTTGAAGAGAAACTGGGATATGAAGATTTCCATGCATCATGATCTTAGAGTTGTTTAAAACTTTTGCTTTTAATTCAGCAACTGTTAATTTAGGGAATGCTTGTTTTAATAGAGTCATTACTCCCGCGATATGTGGACCTGACATAGAAGTCCCACTGAATTGCACTCCTTCACTTCCCGAACCCATTTTTGCTGAAATAACATTTGATCCAGGTCCTGTGATTTCTGGTTTAATCAATGAATCGATTGAACGAGGTCCACGAGAAGAGAAATCTGTAATTGTATCAATTAGATCGTCACGAGTGATAATTTTTCCTGGAGAAAAATTGAAAACGATTTCTACATTATTTTTTAAAGCTTCTTTAATAGAAGTTCCTACAGCTTTTGTAACCATGATAGCTGGGATATTAAATTTACCGTCTCCACCCATTGGGATTGGATTAGCATCTTGATTGTTGGCTACTACAACTCCTGTAGCTCCAAGTTTTACAGCGGCTGCTAATTTTTCAACGAATGAAATGGCTCCGCGATCTATTAGTGCAATTTTTCCTTTAACGGCTAACTTAATATCTTCAGCTATAGGATCTGCTCCATTACCGATATAAACTAAGCTTCCAGAAAGATGACTTTCAGCTGCTGGAGTTCCAATAGTTCCTTCAATAGCTTCTAATAATTTTTCATTTGTTCCGATTTTTAAACTAACAGCAGCGATCGCGATATTTTGTGGCATATCATCAATACCAGCAGCAACTGAAATAGCTTCATCAGCAGTTGAAGGAGCACCTACGATGTAAGGGTTGTCTCCAGAGTTACCTGCACTCGCTACAACAACAGTTCCACCCTTGGTTAGGTTTTTGATTGCTTCAGTATAAAGAATTTTCGGTTTTCCATATCCGCCACCTAATGAAAGGTTAACAACATCTAAGCGATCAGCAGGATTTACTTTCTCACTTGGGTCAGCAGCATATTCAAGGGCCGCGATAACCGCGATATCAGAAGTGCTTCCTTCTTTTCCGAATACTTTAAGCGCGTAAAGTTTTGCTTCCGGAGCAACACCTGAATATGTTTTTGTTCCGTCACCAAGGCCCGCCACAGTTCCACTTACGTGAGATCCATGTCCAGCTTCATCAATTGGATTTAAGTCACGTTTAGGAATATTTTTTTCGATATCAGAGTCCCCTGAAGAGTATTCAGTTCCTACGAAGTCCATTCCACCAATAACTTTTTGGTTTGGAAAAAGATTAGCTGGAGCATCAGCTGTTGGATCAACGGCGTCGTAAACTTCTTTTTTACCAGGGCCACCAAGCATTGAGTGAGTATAATCGATACCTGTGTCGATAATCCCAACTCTCATTCCCTGTCCTGAAATTCCAGCAGTGTGAAGTTTATCAGCACCGATGAATGTAACAGTATTGTGTTCGTTTAAACCTTTATCTGAAAGTGTTGTCGCCAACTCAGAAAGTTTTTGTTCTGTTGAAAAAGTTTTAGGTCGATCAAAGTTTGTATTTTCTACAACCTTACTGACACCTTCAATTTTTGTAATTTTATCTGACAGATCGCTTGGTGCAACGAATGCAACTGCGTTCAGAACTAATTTATAAGTTGAAAGAATTTTGATGTCCGGTGATAGCGCTTGAAGTTTTGCGATAACATCGTCTTGTTCTTCTAGTAATGTTTTTTTAGCCTCTTCATCAATAACTGCTTTTCCATCAACCATTTGCGCACTAGCTAAAAGCGCCGGTAATTGTAATTGAACTAATCCAACATAAGTCGTTGGCGTTTGTTGGCGCATACTGAAGTAGTCACCAAGAATTAATCCAGGCTTGCCTGAATTCTTAGGAGCACATGACGACACAAGTGCTAGAGTTATTAGTAGTAAAGAAAGATTTTTCATTGCATGTCTCCCGACGCCTTAATGGACGGGTGACTATAGCAGGGACGAGATATTAGTCAAAGATTTGACTGCTCTTTTTCTAAAAAGTTTAAATTTTTAAGATTTGGGGCCTTCAATGCTGTAAAAAGTACTACCAAGAGTGTCATTGTGCCACCAAAAACCACCGAAGGAACGACCCCCATTAACTTTGCGGCAACCCCAGATTCAAAAGCTCCTATCTCATTTGATGAGCCGATAAAGATAGAATTAACTGCGTAAACCTTACCTTTCATATCGGCTGGAATAAGAGACTGCATAATTGTTCCACGGACGACCACTGAAATATTATCGCAGGCTCCACTAACAGCGAGAATGAAAATCGAAAGATAATAATTTTTGGAGATCCCAAAAACGATCATGCAAATTCCAAAGCCCATTACGGCCCATAATAATTTTTTCCCCGTGTCTTTTACTGGTGGGTAATGAACAATTAGTGCGGCCATTAAAAATGAACCTAAGCTTGGAGCTGCTTTTAAAAAACCTAACCCTTGAGGACCCACTTTTAAAATATCGTTGGCATAAATGGGAAGAAGAGCGACGGCTCCACCAAATAAAACAGCAAATAAATCTAGAGAAATGGCACCCAAAAAAATCTGACTGCTAAAAACAAATTTAACTCCCGACTTAATTGAATCCAACATGGGAGCTTTGGCATCAGCTTTATTTAAATGCGGCTTGGGAGAAATAAAATGAAAAGCAATCATCGCCAAAATAATAAAAGCAGTTATCACCAAGTAGACGTTATAAGAAATAGCCGAAAATAAAAATCCACTTCCACCAGCTCCTAACATGAAAGCCACTTGCCATAAAGTTGAATGCCATGAAGTCGAGTTTACATAATGCTCTTTGGGCACGCACTCAGTAAGTATAGAAAATAATGATGGCGCAATTATTCCACGAGCAAATCCACTCATCGCAATTACGCAATAGAGAAGCCAGACTTGTTTATCAACTGTGACGTAATAAGCTGTATGATAAAGAGCAAGACTGCAAAGAAGCAAAACACTTAAACACGAATACACAATTTTTTTTCTATCGTATAAATCTGCAAAATGTCCGGCAAATAAAGTAACTGCAAAATTAGGAATAATTTCAACTAAACCAATTAATCCTAAAGAAAGAGGATCGTGGGTAATGGAGTAGATATGCCAACCAACGATGACAGACTGAAACTGCAAGGCCATGGTAATAAGAATTTTAACTTGAACAAAGTAGCGAAAATCAGAAAATTTTAAGGCTATATAGGGATCGGGTTTCACTAATTTATCGTTTTTCATCCTTGTATTGTAGCGAGGTTAGCACCCCTTGACCATACGAAGAGCGAACTATGTTAAAATAGAGTTATTAATCAACTAAATTAGTTGGTTTAGAGAAATGTTAACTCCCAAAGAAAGGTACCGATAACTAATTATGACCAAAATGGGGAATAATTTTTTTTCAATCTCTTTCGATTTGATTGTTGTCGATCGAACGATTCCCTACGACCTTTATGTCAACTCTTCAGCAAATGAAAACAAAGAAAAGTATGTTCGCATCTACCCCAAAAATGAATCGTTGAGCTCTGAAGAACTTAAGCGCTTTAAGAAAAAATATTTTCAAATGTACGTGCACGAATCTCAAAGAGAAGAATATTTAAAAAGTCTTATCTATATCAACGGCGTTAATGATGGTCAAAAATCAGAAATCATCAAAGACTCAGCTATTCATTATTTAGATAAATTATTTGATGCAGATAAAGAATTTACTACGGAAATTCTCACTGAAACAATTCAGGGTTGTAAAACAACTGTCGAATCAATGGTCGATGTGATAAAAGATTACGATGTCTCAAAATTGCAAAGTTTAATAGCGACTTTAAGCTTTCACGATTTTTATACTTACGACCACTCTATTAACGTATCTATGTATTGTATCTCTATTTATACAGCGATGAAGCCCAATGCTCCTAAAGAAGAAATTGTTCTTGCAGGCCTCGGCGGATTATTGCACGACATTGGAAAAGTAAAAATTTCAACAGACATTATTAATAATCCAAACAAACTTTCAGACGAAGAATTTGATGTTATTAAAAAGCATCCGAATTATGGTTATAATTTATTAGTGGAAAATCCGTGCGAATGTGAGGGGGTTGATTTTAATATTATCAAAAGAATTGTTCATGAACATCATGAAAATTTTAACGGTACTGGTTATCCCTCTAAACTGGCAGGAATTGATATCCACTTACTTGCAAGAATCACTGCCATCGCTGATTTCTTTGATGCAATTACAACGAAGCGCTCTTATCACGAAGTGCTTCCAACAGAAGATGCCATTGCTGTAATGACGAAATCAGTAGGAAAAAAATTAGATCCACAATTATTTGAAATTTTTACCAAGAACATAAAACAATTGGTGCTCTCTGGAAAAATCAACAAAGAGCTGCCGGAAGATTTCGATCCATGTCAGCCGCAAAACGTACTTCCCTTCCGTGCACCAACTCCAAGTTTTAAAGTTGAAGGTTTTGGCGATAAAGAAAAAGCACTGGCCTTTGGAAAAATTAAAAAGAAGGTTGGCTAAAGTCTATTCCGTCAATTGGCTCATGGCCTTTAATCGCAATTTTTTTTCAATCTCTTTTTGATAAACACTGGCCGGAACAACTCGCTCAAAGCAATCAGATATTGGGCATCTCTCACAAGTTTGCCCAATAAAAATGCGCTTTAAATTTTTATCATCTAAAAACTTAACGACATTTTTTAATTCATCATTGACCAAAAAGCCAATCGTAAGTGAATTGAGAGTTTCATCTTCAAGACTGGACTTATTCGCTAGTGAAATTGAAAAGTATTCTTGCCCATCGAGCACAACGGAAATTTGCCCAAGGACAAAACTCTCAAGCTCTGGGTTCTTTTTAAAATGTTGCAAACTTTTAATCGCAACCCAACGGCGACAATAATTTTCATTCATGCGCACACCATGAGGACTATGCAGTTGGGATAAATGCAATTCGTTATTAATGATAAATTCTTCGCGCTCTTGCAGTTTAGTCGTTACCGATAAAAAGAAAAGTTCATTCACTTTAAAATGCGAAGGAAGAACCTGTGTCAAACGGTGAAATAAAACTTCAGGGCTGACTTTATATTTATTCAATAAAGATAAAAAGTTCTGTGCTTCAAATTTGGGATTACTTAAAAAAGCTTTAATATCTTTTGAGAATAAATTTTCTTCTAATAATATTGCTCCGGCAAAATAACTCGTTTTAAAATCGTCGAGCATTTCTCCCAAGTTTTTCTTCTCCATTTCTTTTTTAGTTCCCAATACGAGATGACCCAATTCTTTAGCCAGGCAAAAAGTTTTTTGATTTTCTTTTAATTTAGGATTGATAAATAAGCATTGTGGAGCAGATCTTTTGACTAAAAATTTTGTTTCACTAAAGAGAGCGTTGTCTCCCAATGATTTTTCATCCGTTTCATATTGATAATTAGTTTTAAGTTGGGTTTTTAAATCTGAAAAAGATATGGCATCTGCCACAAGATTTAAATGAGCTTTAGTTTTTTGGGCTATTTTTTCTAACTCTGGAAAATAATTATCATGTCCTTCAATGTATGAGCGCAAAGCTGCAGCATACACATCATCCATTTTTATATCGAACGAGCGAGAAATTTGCAGAACTGTTAAAACAAAAGAAGCGAATTTTTCTGGATCGTGTCCCATGAGATCGACAACATCAGATTCACTAAGACCAAAGAGTTCAAGTGGAACATTTTCCACCATATCGCTTTCTAAAAATTTTAATAAGGGGTGAAGATTTCTTCCTGTCTTAAAAGAAACTAATTCACCTAAATCAATATTCAAGCTTTGAGCAAGTGCCGCGAGCTTTTCTATTTTGGGATATTTTTTTCCTTTTTCAATTTCATTCAAATACGAAATCGAAAGATCGGCGGCTTCAGCAAGCTCTTTTAAAGAGAATCCACGCTTTATGCGGAGTTGGCGGATTTTTAACCCTAAGATGAATCTCAGTACTGTTTTTTTCTTAAGCATAGTTTTCTTTATTTTTTTAATGGTCTAGAGCTTGAATGAGCTCATCAACTTGAGCATTCGTATTAAAGATATGGAAAGATAATCTGATATTTCCTTGGCGGACAGAGACATCAACGTTGCGTTTTTTTAACTCTTTCTCAAGGGTAATACTGTCACCCTGATTGGCTTTCAAACAAACTATATTCGCCATATGCTCCAGTGGAGTTACAAGCGTATATTTTTCTTTGGGATAGTTCGCGAGAAAATAATCGCGCACACTTTCGTTATGTTTTCTAATATTGGGAAGACCCATTTCCAAAAGAAAACTTAAACTTCCTTCTAAACATCCCGAACACAATAGATTTGCAGCTTGCCCACGATCGTATTGCCGAGCTCCAGGAAGAGTTTCAGTAGTGTAGTCGAGTAAGTTATAAACTTGTTTAGAATTTGGACTTAAAATCCAATTGGCATTCAAGTGATAAATTTGATCTTGTGCTTTTTGACTGAAGTAAGCAAACGCATGTCCGTAAGGGCCCAACATCCACTTATAAGAAGAAACCGTTAAAACATCGATATTCACTAATTCTTCAGCAGTAATTTCTAATCCGCCTAAGGCTTGAGTTGCATCAACAACAAATAAAATATTTTTTGATTTTAAGTATTTTCCGATCGCTAAAAGATCAATTTTTTTTCCAGTATCAAACGTTACGTAGGAAACATTAAAAATTCTGGTTTGAGGTTTTAAATTTTTTTCTAACCATTCTGGAGTTGGAACAACTTCTGATCCAAGATCTAATTTATCAAAGGTAAACTTTCCGTGTCTTTCGGCCAGCATCCAAGGAAGTATGTTGGAGGGATAATCTTTATTAATGGCAGCAACATGGTCACCTTTTTCAAAAATAAATCCGTTGGCGACAATATTTACGACATCAGAAGAAGAAGTAGAATGAGTTATTGTGTCTGCACTCACATTAAGCAGACGAGCAAACTTAACTCGTAATTTTTCCGAGATACTCATCCAATCATCATAGGCATAAAATGATGGATCTAGCTCCCGCTTCATGGCCGCAAGTATTGTGTCTTTTGATCGAAGGGGACTTGGACCAAAATAGGCTGCATTAAAATAGATTGAACTTAACTCTGAAAATTCTTTTGTGATTAAGCTTTGTGTAGCTGAATCCATTACAAATTACTTCGTTGTTGTAGGCGTTGCAGCCGCAGGAGTTGTAGTTGCTTTCACTGCATCTTTAGCTGCTTTTGCTGCTTCTGCTGGAGTTGCTGCTGGCGCAGTTTTTGTTGCATCAGCTTTTGGAGCTACTGGGGCTGTTGCATCTGAATTCAATGGGCGAGCCACTGGTTTTTCAGAATCTAAAAGAGACTTTTGAAATTTTGTGTCTTGTAAACGTGCAAGAAGAATTGAATTTCCAAGGAAGATGATTGCTAAAACTGCTGTGATTTTAGTCATAACATTTCCACGAGTAGAGCTCGACATAATCGACTCACTACCAGCAGCTGTCATTAATCCTGCTTCTGCTCCTTTACCGAACTGAAGAAGAACAACGATAATAAGAAATACTGATGTGATCGCTTGAAGTAACATTAGAGCTGTAGTCATGAATCATTCCTTAAAAAAATTTCTTCTTAATTAAATAGCAAAGTTAGGGCGCCTTTGTAAAGGGAAGGGATTGTTCTTCCCTATTTCCTAATCACACTTGCACTTCCACATAATGCCCTAAAGTCTTGAGCCTTTAAGCTTGCTCCACCAACTAATGCACCGTCAATATTTTCCTTCACGAGCAATGAGTCGATATTATCAGGTTTCACTGAACCTCCGTACAAGATAACGGTCCTCTCAGCGTGAGTTGTTAATTGCGAACGAATAAAAGCATGCGCCTCTTCAGCTTGTTCAGCAGTGGCCGTTTTTCCAGTTCCAATGGCCCAAACAGGTTCATAAGCAATTAAAAGATTGGCGGCTTTGTCTTCTGGAAGATTTTTTAAGCCAAGTGACATTTGTTCTGCCAAAACTTTTAGCGTTAAATCAGCTTCGCGCTCCTCTAGAGTTTCACCTACACAATAAATGACTTTTAATCCATGACTTAGGGCCTTAAGAACTTTTTTATTTAAAAGTTCATTGGATTCTTTATAGATGGTTCTTCTTTCACTATGTCCGATAATAACAAACTCTACTCCCATATCCGCCAGAGCTAATGGAGAAATCTCTCCAGTAAATGCTCCTGCATCTTGCTCACAACAATTCTGAGCGCCCACTTGAATTGAGCCAGTTGTAAAAGCAATTTCTTTGAGTATTGGAATATGTAGGGCCTGTGGAGCGATCCATGCTTTGCATTTTAATTCCATTTTCATTTTGGACATCTCAACAAAAAAATTGCTGATTTCATGCATTGTTTGATTCATCTTCCAATTGCCGACGATGTGAATTTCGCGTTTCATATTTCCCCTAATCGATTCCAAATTTTAGAGCTTGAATTCCAGGTAGAGTGCCGTTTTCGATATACTCTAAACTTGCTCCACCACCAGTAGAAATATGGGACATTTTATCTGAGAGACCAGACATTTTTACTGCACTTACTGAATCCCCTCCACCAACTAAAGTGAAAGCTTTTAGCGTTGATAAAGTTTTGGCAATTCCTAAAGTTCCTTTAGCGAAACTTGGATTTTCAAAAAGTCCCATTGGACCATTCCATAAAACAGTTTTAGCAGACGCCAGGTAATCATTAAAATTTTGTAAAGTAGACGGCCCAATATCTAAACCCATTTGTCCATCGGGAATATTAACTTGGTTTATTTCAGAAGGCAGTCCACCGAAAGTGCTCGATACAATATGATCGCTTGGAAGAACAATTTTTCCTTTAGAAGGAGTGTTTAATATTCTTCTTGCAAGGGAGACATCTTCATCAGTACAAAGTGAAGTTCCAATAGTATGTCCTTGAGCTTTTAAAAACGGATAGGCCATAGCTCCACCGATTAAAAGTTTATCAACAGACACAAGCAGCATATCGATGATTTTAATTTTGTCAGAAACTTTTGCTCCACCAACGATGGCAACAAAGGGTTTAACTGGATCATTTACAACTTTATCAAGAGATTCAACTTCACGTTTAAGAAGTAATCCACCGAAAGCTTTATTCTTGAAGAAAGCATTGATCTCGTAGGTAGAAGCGTGTTTTCTATGAGCCGCTCCGAAAGCGTCAAAAACAAATACATCACCATAAGTTGAAAGAGTGCGAGCAAAATCTCGATCGTTAGCTTCTTCTTCTGGGTGAAAACGTAGATTTTGAAGCATAACAATTTTAGATTCATTTAATCCTAAAAGAGTTTTGATTCCACGATCAAGAGCTGTTTCAGTTAATAAAACTTCTTGGCCTAATTTCTCTGCTAAGTATTTTGCTACTGGCTCCAGAGAATATTGTGGATCTACTTTTCCTTTTGGACGACCGAAGTGACTCATTAATATAAGTTTTTTTGGTTTGAGATCTAAGATCGCTTGGATTGTTTCAATAGCTTCATCAATACGTGTTGAGTCGGCAATTTTTGTTGGATCATTTTTATCCATCGGTACGTTAAAATCAAATCTTGCTAAAACTTTTTTATCCTTAGCAAGGGCCTGGAAACTTTCGTCAGTGATATATTTTAAGGCCATGAATTAAAGTCCTTTTGAACCGATTAAATTAACAAGATCTAAGACGCGGTTTGAAAATCCTGCTTCATTATCGTACCAAGAAACAACTTTTATGGTGTTTCCAATAACGTTTGTAAGAGAAGCATCAAGACATGATGAATGTCTCATTCCCATGAAATCTACAGAAACTAATTCTTCTGTTTCGTAACGTAAGATTCCTTTTAAGCTCGTGTCCGCAGCTTCTTTTAAAGCTGCATTGATTTCTTGCTTTGTAGCTGACTTTTTCAATGTCGCTACGAAATCAGTAAGTGAAACATTTGGAGTTGGAACGCGGAATGAATACCCATCAAGTTTTCCTTTAAGCTCAGGAATGATTTCTCCAACAGTTTTAGCAGCTCCAGTAGTTGTCGGAATGATCGACATAGCAGCAGCTCTCGCTCTTCGTGGATCAGAGTGTGATCCATCGAGAAGCATTTGATCTGAAGTGTATGAGTGAACAGTTGTCATGAATCCGTTTTCGATTCCAAAATTGTCATTCAAAACTTTTACGATTGGAGCCAGACAGTTTGTTGTACAGCTTGCGTTTGAAATAATGTGATGTTTAGTTGCATCGTAAGAAGTGTGGTTAACTCCCATAACAAATGTTGCATCTAGGTCTTTTCCTGGAGCACACATAATGACTTTTTTAACCGTTCCTCTCAAATGCTTGCCGAGACCTGATTTATCTTTAAAAATACCAGTCGCATCAACAACAATCTGCACCCCTAGGTCGCTCCAAGGAATCTCGGAAGGGTCACGTTGAGTAAAGAACTTAATCGTCTTCCCGTTGATATTTAAATGTTCACCTTCCATTTTTGCTTCGAAACCAAAGCGGCCATGAACAGAGTCATATTTTAGCAGGTGAAGATATTCAGCTGGATTACCTGGATTATTGACTGCAACGATTTCAAAATCATTTTCAGCGCGGTTAAAATACTCTCGAAGAACTGTGCGTCCGATTCTTCCCATCCCATTGATTCCGACTTTTACTTTAGTCATAAGGCCTCCAAGGCAAAACTATTACTAACGTTTATGAATTGATCCTATTTTTTAATTGCCTAAATATGCCATAATGGCGAAGAATTGAATAGCTTAATTCCTAGGAGTTTCACTTGAACAAAACGCAATTTATTTCCCAACTCAATGCCAAAGACGACGTGCTCTCACCCTTTTTAGTCAAATATATCGCAATCGCGGAGGGAAAAGACGGCAAAAGCTATTTGAATGTAGTTTTAGCCGATAGCACAGGAGAAATCGAAGCGCGTAAATGGCAAGGTGCAGAGTTGGCCATGCAAAGAATTGTGGCCGGCGATATTGTTATTGCGAGTGGCAAGATCAATCAATTCCAAGGAAGAATTCAACTTATCATTCAAGACATGACTCCTCTTTCAGAAGATCAATTCAAGCGTGAAGATTATATTCAAAAAGCAGGTACAGCTCCGGAAAAAATGTTTTCCGAACTTCTTGCAATCGTCGAATCATTAGAAGAAATTTATATTCGCGATTTATTAGTTCTGGTTTTAAACGATTATGAAATTTCAAGACGTTTAAAAATTTGGCAAGCTGGAAAGACGATTCATCACGCTTATCAATCAGGACTTCTTGAACATATTCTCTCTTGCTCTAAATTGGCCATCACTTTGTCTCCTCATTATAAAGTAAATCGTTCATACGTAGTCGCCGGTTGTATTTTACATGATCTTTGTAAAATTTATGAACTCACTGAAGGCCCAATGGTTGACTACACAGACGAGGGAAAACTTATTGGTCATTTAGTAAAAGGACTAGAAGTGGTTGATCACTATGCTGCCAAAATAAAAGATTTTCCTTACTCGATGAAATTGCATATTAAACATATTTTACTTTCTCACCATGGGGAATATGAATATGGGTCACCAAAAATTCCCAATACCAGCGAAGCATATTTGGTACACTTAATCGATTTAATGGATTCTAAAATGAGTTCATTTGAACAAGTTAAAAAAGCGGATTCGAGCACAGGCAATTGGAGTGGGTTTGTTAAACACCTAGATCGTATAGTTTATAAAAATGAGCTGCCAACTTACCCGCATTATTTAACGGAAGAACATCCAATGCGATCGGACAAAACCAATCATTCCAAAGAAAAATCTAATGGCAAACCAACTGCGTTTGCCAATTTATTAAAAGATATAAAAATTGATGATTAGCTGAAGACTTTTATCCTTCACTTTTTTGTATGATTGCCCTTAATCTAAGATTATGTGAAACACACACCTTGCAAATTTAAGAAACAAACTTCTTATATAGAGCTAATCAATCAAGTATAGGCAACTTTACCCTCCTTTGCTGTCCCCTCCTGATTCACCGTATAATATTTTAATGACGACGGTGCAGAACAAATTAAAAGAGCCTATTAAAAATGAGAATCTAAAAAATCTCAAACCAATGAATGGCAAAACTCCAAATACGCATGGATTAAAAACTCCAGCCATCCCGACCATTTCTGAGACCGCAAAAACTCTAAACGCAAACTCTCCTGAGCCCTCATCTCCAGAAAATCCGGGCCCACCTACAGCTCCTTCGGCGCCTGTGACTGCACCAGAAGCAAGTAGTGCGGCCAGTGGAGTTGCTAAGGCGTTGGCGAAAATTCCTGTGCTCCCAATTGTGACTCCAAGTGAATCTAAAGATACAAAAAAACTTGAAGAGAAAATTTCCAACCCCAAACTCACTTTCATTAAAAAACCGGCCGTTATTTTCATTGAAGGATTTAGTGCATTTGGAATTTCTAATGGCGATGGCGTAAAAGATATGGCCGACAATCTCCCCGGTTCAAAAAGATTTTCTTGGGATGAACAAGATAAAATTGTTGATGAAATAAAAAAACATGCTCCTGATCAACCAGTTGTTTTAGTGGGGCACAGCTTTGGTGGAGACAGCGCGGTTGAAATTGCCAATACTCTTAACTCTGTTAAAAATGGGTTTAGAAATATTGATTTAATGGTCACGATTGATTCGGTTGGAATGAATCATTCGATCATTCCGATGAATGTAAAAAGGAATTTGAATTTTTTCGGTGAAGGAGTTATTCCCTTTCTTCATGGCGATCCCAACGTAGCTCGCAATACCGCCTACACTGAAGTCTTAAATGAATTGCGTTCAGAGTTGCATTCAAAAATGGAAGACTCTCAAGAAGTGCAATTTCAAATTTTCGATTCCATTAATGAAGTATTAAATGAGAGCAATCACCCAGATCTTTTCGAAGAAATGCAAAAGAGTGAGATGATGAAATCTATTCTTGGCAGTCTTCCGGCTCATTCGAAACCGTAAGTTTACTCTTATCTCCAGTCCCTTCTACTTGTAAGCAAACAGGAACTTTGTCGTCGTGAGCTTTTGTCAGGTACTCATGCATATTAGGACAATCTGAATATGTATCCATATAAACATTATGAGCGACCTTTCCATTATTATAAAAAGTCATCCATCCAACGTAACCACCACAATCTAATATAACTTTTTCGAAAACTTTTGTTTTAACTTCAAAGGCAAAATCTTTATCTGTAACAGGAATGTAATCTTCCATCATCGCTTTCTCAACTAATTCTGCCTGTGCACCAACTGCCAAGAAAAGTCCGACTAAAACAATCACCTTTTTCATAAATAATCCCCGCTAGATTTGTTACTAACCTAGTCGGGCATTCAAAAAAGAAGTTGAGCTTTTTATTTAAAAAAGGTGACAAAAAAATTTTCTTCAACTTTTTTTATGTTAGGCTATATTGTCTTATTTTATTTGACCGATATGGAGGGTTCATGAAATTCGTAATTTTACTTGCACTTATTACTTCGTTCCAAGCTTTCGCACAAACTCAAACAGCACCTGCTGCAGCTCCTGCTCAAGATCATATGGCAGCTCCAGCTGCTGGAGAATCTTCAATGGCCGCTCCAGAAGCAAAACATGCTAAAAAGCATGGTAAAGCTCACCATGCTGCTAAGAAAAAGCACCACAAGAAAAAGAAACACCACTCAGCTAACTAGTGAGATAAAAAAGGTCGCGCAAGCGGCCTTTTTTTTGGTTCATTTAGTTTTTATGAATGCATAAAGATATGTGTATACGTTTTTTTTTACGCTTAAGGGAAATCTGCTCTTAGAATTTCAAGCTATATCGAAGTGCCAATCCCCTAAATTCTTCTGTGGGTGAAAGAAGCAAAGCTGATTTAGGATTTTCATTATTTTTAGAATTAAGCGAGAGAGAAATACCATAGCTCATTCCTATTGTAGCCCCGGCCATTACGTCGTGGAGATAATGATGATTATCATGCATTCTGCAAAAACCGACATAGGAGGCCATGACATAGGCAGGTATTCCTATATACCAAGGATGCTCACTTGCCACAAAGGAAGCGAAAGCAAATGCACTTGTGGTATGCCCTGAAGGAAACGAGAGACCTCCACCATTAGGTCTTTTTTCATTAGCTGATCGTTTCAATATTTCAGTGATAAGATCAGAGTAAATGGTTGCTTTGGTCATTCCAATTGCTCTTCTTTTTGACTCCTCATTACTATTGAAATAAAAGTCGAATCCAAATCCAATTGTATAAAAAATATTGGGCAAAATTTGTAAATACTTATTTCCAGGATCTGTTAAATGACAACAGAATGGACGATCCTCTTGGAGATCATTTTGCATTTTTTTTTCAAATGTATTTTTAAATAAGACAGTGATCAATGTAGCGCTAGCGCCAATTAAAAGAACTTTTTGAGAATCATCGTAATGAACAGGGGCTGAAAAATCCTCCCAAATACCTGCATATAAATCAAAACTTAAAAGCAAAATGATTATAAAAGTAATAATTCTAAAAAAATAAATTAAGCTTTTTTGCTTCGTCGACATTTCATACTCTACCTCGATCTTTTAATCTTAGAGTTGAGAGGAAAAAAATGCTTAACTCACTCGCCAATGAACAAGTACTTAACAACGAGTCAAATCATTTTAAACAAGAGAATTAAGATCATTAATTTGTTTAAAATTGATTTTATCAATTGAGTGATATGCTCTTTATTTTTGCAATCATCCATAGGCTTATCCGATCGCAGGCACTGTAGAAAATTAATAAAGCTTTTATAGTTTTTTTATATGAACGAGCTACTAGCTTTTTTCTTAACGTAAATTTTTAGGGCATTTTTATTGCAGCTAAGTTCTTCGCTGTTGGATATTTCACTTTTTTTGATAGTGAGAAATTATCCATCTAAGAATTAATACTAAAAATTTCGAATCGCAAATGATTGCCAATTATTTTTTGGTAAGTTCTATAAACAAGGAGGTCTGTAATGCGTTTTAAATTTAGTTTGCTTTTTTTAACTCTCTTTCTGCTTATTTCAACTTCTGCTGTAATTGCTAGTCCTGATAGTAGTGAAGACAATTTAATATCTAATACTACCTATTCTGATAGTGAGAAAGTTGATACTACTTTAGCAAATCTTCAAGCTCCCATTTGGTCTAACTGGTTAAGCATTGGAGGAGTTGGTACTTCTGATCCAGCCTCTTGTTCACGAACTAGTTTTAAGTTTTCAGTTTTTGTCAGAGGAGTAGACAATGCTCTTTGGTTTAGAACATGGAATGGTTTTTCCTGGACTCCTTGGAGCTCACTCGGTGGAATTCTGACCTCATCACCCGCAGTCGCCTGTAGAGGCTCCAATCGAATGGATGTCTTTGTGCGAGGAGTGGACAATGCTCTTTGGCAAAGAACTTATGTTAGTGGGGCATGGTCTGTTTGGAAAAATTTAGGAGGAGTATTAACCTCTGGTCCAGCCGCCTCTGCTTGGTCTGGGAATCGACTTGATGTTTTTGTTCGCGGGACTGACAATGCTCTTTGGCATAAATGGTCTGCCTCAGGACTTTGGTCTGGATGGGAGTCTTTGGGAGGAATTCTTACGAGTGATCCTGGTGTGGCGTCTTGGGCAGCTGGAAGATTAGATGTCTTTGTTCGCGGTACTGACAATACTCTTTGGCACAAATGGTTTAATGCAGGCACTTGGTCCGGATGGGAATCTTTAGGAGGTGTTCTTACATCTTCACCAGACGTAGCATCTTGGGGAGCTGGACGCTTGGATGTCTTTGTACGTGGAACTGATAATGCGCTCTGGACAAAAAACTTTAGTGGCGGAATATGGTCAGGATGGACTAGCCAGGGAGGAGTTTTAACTTCCGGTCCTGGTGCAAATTCATTAGCTGGTAAAAGTTTTCTAGTCTTTGTTAAAGGAGCAGACAATGCCATCTGGTATAAAGGTTATAAAAATTAATTCAATTAACTAATTAAATAAGGGCCTAATCTGATTAGGCCTTTTTTCCAATGGGTTCTACATGGAGTTATATTCTGAAAAAAAATTTTTATGATCATTATTTAGCAATATTTCGCGGTGACTCGGAATTGACTTCAGGATTTTGATCTAATGGTTTTGAACTTCTCCTGATGCTTGAATTCACGGCAGTCGAAACGCTCTCAGGTGGAGCCTCTTTTCTGCGAACACCTCTGGACTCCAAAATCTTGGCCACCATGGCTTCATTTCCCGCACCTAAGCCAGCGTCTAAAAATTCCATGATTGAAGCCTCACGCCCAGGCTGCCAGGTGGCCTTAGGTGGATTTGCATTTTTACAAGTTCTTCCTTCATAGAGACCGATTGCCGAGCCCAGCCGCCCAGGTGAATTGGTATTATTAGGAGTAGCATGAACATTGGGGTTCACCATACCGGTGCCCAATTTTGTTCCACCGTTATTTGTAATGAGAGTTTCATTTTTAATGAATTCACCCCATGGCACTTGTCCCATATGCTGGCCCCTAGCGGCTCCATCGTTGGCATATCCATCTGGATTAGGTTCAATCATTGCCATATTAGGTCCAGAGTAAGAGTCAGAGCAATAATTAACGGCCTCTGATGCTTTATATTCATATTCATCACGCAACCCAAGAGTATGTAGGTATTCATGAAGCATCATTGTCGATGGAGAAATAGAAGTTATAACAGCCACACTCCCTCCGCTTCCACCATAATTTGGATTATCTTTGACAACCAAAACCTGATCAACACCTCTAGAAGCGGCTTCACGTGTTATGTCTTGAGTATCACAACCAATTAATCTATCATTACCTAAACGTGGACCACAATTAAGGCTAGCACTAGCTACGGATTTTATTTCAATTTCAATTTCAAACTGGCTAAAGGGATAAGTGGTTTTAAAAGAGTTGAGAACATCGCGGGCCTTTACTTCATCAGGCTGGTCAGTATAAATGGAAATTTTATAGGCAAAAGCGCTGGAAATGCAAAAAGGCAGAAGTAGAATAACGAAACTCTTCATATGCATTTTCACTGAACAACTCCTTCACCTATAAGTTTTTGATTCGCTTTGAAAAAAATTTTATAACTGACGATATTTACTTTTTTTCCAATAATAGAAAATTTAACATTTCTAAACTGTGGAGCTAGAACGACTTTATTTTTTCCAAACGAGCTTGACTTGGGTTTTAAAAGTTCTATGACAGTCATTGTATTTAAAAAAACTGCTTTTTTATTTAAGACTTTTTTATTTTTATCAAACAAAACAAGATCAAAATTAGCGTTAATTTCTTTCGTACCTAAATCGCAAAACTCTTCATCCATAAAATAAAAATTTTCAATGGATGCTTTTTTCTTAACCGGATCATACTTCATGACTGTATTTAAAAGATTTCCACAGCCCGAGCTAACCTCTGCGTGAGAGACATTCATTAAAATGGTAAAAATAAAACACAGGCTAAACTTCATTTTTATGTCCCATAAAAGTCCTCAGACAGTTTATCACAAAATCAAATAGATTGAACTTGTGACACCTCATCACGAACGTCACGATAGCCTAAAACGTTCTCAAGTCTCTTAAGCTCTTAATAATTCTATGGATTTCCTATAATCTTATGCTTGATAGACAAGGCAATCTGACGCTCCAATTTGTGTCACTTGGGAAAAAAATCAAATTCTATTTTTTAGATGCTATATCAATGCTCACTCTGTAGATAAAAACTTTTTTTATACCCACTTCACCTATTATGATAATTTCGAAAAGGTTCCGAAAAGGTTCCTCCGAAAAGGTTCCAGGAACCTTTTTCGAGATTCATACCTTTGTCTAGTTGGAAAAAATGCATGAAAATGAGATAACTTGTCTATGCGCGGCTTATATTGGGTTCGTACGGACCTCAGACTTAATGACAATCTAGCATTGAAAACATTCCTAGAGGAATGTAGCGAGGGCCTTATTCTGTGGTGTTCAAATAAAAGCACTAAGAGTTCAGGTTTTTTTCGACAAAACTTCCAAGAAGACACGCTTTTTTACTTTAATAAAAAACTCTCCGACATAGGTCAGCAGTTGCATATTAGTGACGAAGAGATACATTTTGAGCTGCCTCAGATTTTTAGAGAATTTAACTTTGATAAGATTTATTTTTCTACACTTTCGGCAGTAGCAGAAAAAAAAGAAGAAGCTGATGTCATTGTATTTTGTCAAAAACACAATCTTATGTGGGAAGCTTTCGATCAAGAGACTTTAATCTTAAAAAAAGATCTTCCCTTTTCTCTCGATCAAATGCCTTTTATTTTTTCTGATTTTAGAAAAAAAATTGAGCAAGAGCTTGTCATTGTATCAACAGTTTCCCAGACTTTGAAAAGAAATCTGCCACTCAAAAATTTTAACTATCAAAATAAACTAAAGCCCCATCCACAACTTCTTTTTAATGGAGGCGAAGAGTCGGCGCTCAAACGACTTTCTTATTATTTTTGGGAAACTAAAGCAATTCACACATATAAAGAAACTCGCAATGGAATGCTTAATGAAAATGATTCATCACGATTTTCGCCCTGGCTGAGTCTCGGTGTTTTATCTCCAAGAATGATCATGGAAGAGCTAAGAAAATTTGAATCAGCAAATGGCACTAATGAATCGACCTACTGGATGCTCTTTGAACTTCTCTGGCGAGATTACATGAAATTATTTTCGCAAAAATATCAAAAACAACTATTTCTTGAAGATGGAATAAAAAAAGGCAAACACTACTCTTCTATTAGAAATAAAAAATTGTTTCAAGAGTGGTGCAAAGGAATTACTCCTGAGCCATTCATTAATGCAAACATGAATGAATTAAATCGTACAGGCTGGATGTCTAATAGAGGGAGACAAAATGTAGCAAGCTACCTAGTTCATAGTTTGAAAATTCCATGGACTTGGGGAGCTGCCTATTTTGAAGAGCAATTAATTGATTACGATTGCGATTTAAACTGGGGCAATTGGCTTTACCTCTCAGGAAACGGTTCAGATCCAAGGGCCAGAATATTTAACATTTTGAGGCAATCCGAAGTTTATGATCCTAATTCTCTCTATCAAAAAAAGTGGTTACTCTGAATGATAAAAATTTATTAGAAGAAACTATTATTCAATTACTTCTGGAGCGCGGTCCTGAAAAATCCATTTGTTCATCAGAAGTTGTGCGAATGCTTAACCCAAATGATTGGCGCTACAAAATGAAAGACGTAAGAAGTGCTGTCCCAAGCTTAGTACTAAAAAATATCATCGTGATCACTTAAAAAGAACTGACTTCAATAAAATGAACTTACTTATTTAAGATTCTTATAAACGTTCTCATTATATGGTTCAAAACCTCTAATGCCTATGTTCCTTTATAATAAGATTATAAAAAAATGAAAACATTATTCCTTCGCTTTGAAAATACCGAACTCCCTTCTAGAGAAAAGCGATAAGGGAACTCCAAAGGCGATTATCTTGTTTATTGGTGAAACTAAAGCTTTCAACCTATTATTCCGACAAACTCATTCAACACTTATACTTTTATCAGAAGTAGTAAAAATGATGAAATTCAATGCAATTTTGGCACTAATCTTC
This sequence comes from Bacteriovoracaceae bacterium, assembly GCA_947446575.1. Taxonomy (GTDB): domain Bacteria; phylum Bdellovibrionota; class Bacteriovoracia; order Bacteriovoracales; family Bacteriovoracaceae; genus Bacteriovorax. The sequence goes on from CANFHC010000011.1 coordinate 37,588, forward strand.
TCAAGCGTATCTATGGCCAGTGACTTTAGCTGCCCTGATGGCAAGACCTATCCAGTTAGTTTAACTTTTGATGATGGACCGGCCGGAGCAAAAACCCTGAAAGCGTTAGATATCTTGAAAAAAAATGACGTCAAAGGAACTTTCTTTGTTCTAGGAGAAAACTTTGATAGCGAAGAAAAGCGAAAGGCCAATTATCCTATTTTAGAAAGAATGAAACGAGAAGGCCATACTATAGGAAGTCATACTTTCAACCATATTCCACATACGGCAGTCTCAACGGAGCGAGCCTTTAGCAATATTGATCGAGCCACAGAACTCTTAAAAGGCTACATGGCCCCTATCGTTAGGCTTCCTTATGGTGATGGCTCTTTCGCCACAAGTAAGCCAGAAAAGAAATTGGCGAGTGAGAAAGTCATGAAGCATATTAAAGAGAAGGGCTTAACTCACGTTGGTTGGAGTATTGATACAAATGACTGGGATGTTAAGAAGCGACCATTTGTTCTTGAGTCAATGATGAAACAAATTTGTCAGCAGCATGGTGGTGTAATTCTTTTCCACGACATTCATCAAAATACAATTGATCATCTAGAGGGATGGATTAGCGAGCTAAAAAAAGCTGGCCATCGTATTGAACCACTTAACTATTTTTATAAAAATCTCGATAGTAATGTAGTATCTAAAAAAGAAGATTTCATGGGTTATTGTCAGTCAAATCAAAATAAATCAATGCCTATAGACAATTTATCCAAAAAAATTAATGAAATCTGTAACAAAATAAAATAAGGAATCTTTCATGAAAAATATAATATTCGCTTTACTCTTAGCAAGCAGTACTAATGTCATGGCCGCAAGTCACAAGCATTTTACGGCCTTAGGTAATGGTGAAAACTCTATCTACGTCTCTCTTAAAAGTAGAACTGATAACCATGCACCGATGAGCTCACTTTTTGAAATAACGGATAAAAGCAAAAAAGAAATCAAACTATCTGAAGAAATTAAAGAAAGAGAAATAGTTGGGATTTTCTTATCTAAGAAAAGACTCTTCATCATCTCTCAAATGACCACAGAACAGGGGGATAATCCCATCGTCTATGAAAACGTTAAAAATAAATGGAATAAGATTGTAGAGATTGACTGCAAAAATTTTTCTAAAATAGAAATTTTGAAAAATGATTTGTCTGTTTTTTGTGAGCATGAAACTGAGAATAAAATCAGCAATGAAACTAAAATGGTAAGTATTAAAAATATGAACATAGAAAAAAAGATCACTATTCCTCAGCTGGAAATCAATGACAATAAAATTAATGCAAAACTTGAAGGATCACCGTTTGAATGGGATAAAGTCAAAATCGGAGACAATAAATTAAAAATTTTAAGTGTGAATGATTTTTAGTTAATCATTTTTTTTCTCAAATTCCTTGCTCGTTTATTCTTAGACTATAGATGAATTTAAAACACTATTGACTCAATTAGAATACGACTAAACTCCCCATCCCAATGACAAAATACTGCCTCTATCTCGCTTGCCTTAAGCTGGACGTATAAATCGCTTATAAGCTCAGGGTCCGAGACTATAGGATCCCTTAGAACACTATTGTACAAAAAATCAAAATTCTAATTTACTCCCTTGAGAAAAAACAGACAATCGCTCCTGCTAATGTCTGCACACATCACATCCTGTGAATAAAGGAGCGCCTTCGTCCACTCTGATAATTTTATTGAGGTCACTTTTTAAAAAATCTGGTTATAATGAAATGAACTTACTTACTTACTTACTTACTTACTTACTTACTTACTTACTTATTAATCATATTCAAAAGTATTATCAATTTAAATCAGAATAAAAGTGAATATTTCAATTATAAGTTTTTTACTCTAGAGTATTGAAATGAAAAAAATATCGTTTTTGTTATTAATTCTTACCAGTCTAAACCTATACGCCGAAAGTAATACTTTTGTTCAATTGGAAGGCTCCTTGCTATATCAAACTCGAAACGTTCAGCGAATACCGGGCAATGGTGGTACGCAATTTGATTTAAGTGATTTTAAGCAAGGGGCATTTGAAGCCACCAGATTATATTTGGGAAAAATTTTTAATGACCGCCATGAATGGCGCTTATTATATGCTCCGCTTGAAATTGATTTAAAAGCGACACTACCGGGAACCGTTCAATTCAATGGACAAACTTTTAATGCTGGAGCAGCCGATGCCTATTATAAATTTAATTCTTATCGTCTGACTTATGCTTATCACTATAAGCCTATTCAGGAATGGAAATTAGCCCTGGGGGCAACAGCAAAGATTCGCGAGGCGGAAGTTAAACTAAGCCAAAGAGGAGTTGTTTCAAGCAAAAAAAACACTGGTTTTGTTCCATTGTTAAATTTTCAGGCAATTCGTCCAATTGCTGAAGATTGGAACTTTCGATTTGACTTCGATGGTCTCGCAGCTCCCCAAGGGCGTGCATTTGATATCTCAACGCTCGTTGAATATAAGTCTCAAAAACATTTTTCGATTTTAGCAGGCTATCGGATGCTTGAAGGTGGAGCCGATAATGATAAGGTTTACAACTTCGCTTTTCTTCATTATGCGACCGTGGGTTTAAGGGGCGATTTTTAATAATCCTTTATTTTGGGTCCAGCATGCTTGTCGGGACACAATGTTCCCATAAAGGTATGTTGGAACGTAGCTTCGATAAAAAATATTGATCATAAAGATAAAAGAAAAACAAAAGAGCCAAGAAGACCATAGGAACAATTAGAACAACATTTAGAAAAAATTTAAATACTTAATTCACCCCCTTTAGAGAAAACAGACAATCGCTTCTGCTCATGTCTGCATACATCACATCCTGTGAATAAAGGAATGCCTTCAGACACTCTGATAATTTTCTAGAGGTCACTTTTAAAAAAATCTGGTTAGAATGGAACTTATTTACTTAAGAGTACGAAATAGAATTAAGGAATTGATCCCACCCAAGTCTCTTGCAAAGTGGAAACTTGTGTTCCTGAGCAAGGTGTATTTTGGATGCGGACTTTTTCAACCCCAACATACTTGGCCCCTAACTGTGAAGCATCAGTTGCAATTTTAATTTCTTCGGAATTTAATGGATTAAATGATCCTTTGGAATCTTTTAGTCTCGTAGTAATTTGAACCGTCTCATATTTATCAGCACTCACTAAAAAAGCTACAGTAAAAAGTTTATCCCCAACAATATTTGAGTTTGAGACATCTTTAGCTGTGTTACCTGCATCGAGCATGACTTTGCAAATTGCAGAAAGTGCAGATGTTTTTTCGGTCACAACATCAGTAATATAATTTATCGTTGTACTGTACTCTAAATCCGTCCCTGCCAAAACGATAGGGAACGTCTGTTTGCTGGTTTCTGTGGATTTATTATTACAATCATTTCTTTGAACATTAAAAGTATAAGCAATACTTCCAGCATGTGTGATTAGACTATTTCTTTTCGTTTGAAGAGATGTACAGATGTGAGTAGCAATTAGAATTTCAGTTGCCGTAAGAGAATGCTGAGTTGGTTCTTCGAGACCGCCAATTCCTTTAAAAATATTTTTTAAAGAGACACCCGCTCGCTGATCGCGCAACTTTCCACATCCTGAACTCAGGACAAGAAAACTCATGGCCGAAATAAACAAAAAATTTTTCATAAGCTTAATTTTAACCTAACTAAGCAGTTCCTTGGAAGATATTGTAAAAATTACTTGTATTTTCTAAAGGTCATTGAGGTTTTGTACGCATCAGTGGCGCCTTTTTTAATACTGGGAGCGCCTAACTGCTGATTTCTCATCACAGACCATAAAGTTTTGAAGCATAGAAAATCTGGTTATAATGAAATTAACTTACTTATTTAGAATTTTTCCTACATTTTTTAAATTCTTTGGATTAACAATTTCAACTTTGAGTTCGTTATAAACCTCATTCAATTGTTTCGAAATTTTTATCGACTCATTTCTAATTCTCTCCAGAAAAATTCCTAGAGATTGGAGTAATTTGGCTTAAATTAACTTAAATGTTAATTATGCAAAAAAAAAGGGAGACCTAAATCTCCCTTCTTTTTGTAATTTGAATTGTTGCTAATTAAGCAAATTGCCCGCTCTTTCGCTCTTGCCTTTCGCGTGCACACATCACATCCTGTGACTAAAACGGAATATCGTCAGCTGTAAAATTTGTATCAGTCGAAATGTCATACTCTTGATTTACCATGCTTGATTCATAAGATGGTGCAGCTCCAGCGCCTTGAGAATTTGATTTCTCAGCTCCAGTTGATGCTTGTCCACCAATGAACTGAACAGTCTTTGCATTGATTTCTGTCGTATAACGTTTTTGTCCACTCTTGTCGTCCCATGAACGAGTTTGAAGGGATCCTTCGATGAATGCTTGTCTTCCTTTCGTAAGATATTGGTTACAAAGCTCAGCAAGTTTTCCCCAAACAACAATTCTATGCCATTCAGTTCTTTCTTGTTTTTGTCCTGCTTTGTCTGCCCAAGACTCGCTTGTTGCTAGAGTAAAATTACAAACTGCCATTCCACCTGGAGTGTATTTCAACTCTGGATCTTGCCCAAGACGGCCAAGGATAATAACTTTGTTTACGCTCATTAGAGATCTCCCTTTGTTTATTCACAGTAAGTGCATCGATTTAAACTTACTGTTACCTGATTAATTTAGTTTTATGTTGCAACATTAAAGCTAAATTCCTAAGAGCAAAAGGATAATTTTCTGACAAAATATAAGCGGTGAATTTATTAGATCTGCTTAGCGTTAAAGCTTCGATTTTTGATCGACAAGCCCCTGTTTCTGCACCCAGAAATCCTTAACTAGTTGGCGCGCCACTTTTACATCGCGTTTATACCAAGTCGCATCGAAACCACAATGAGGACATGAAATTTGTTTTTTGTAATCTGTGCGCACTGCAAGCTCAAAAATCCCCCAAACAACGAAGAAAACAAAAAAACACTTAACTCCGATGAATGGAAAGAGCGCACTACCTAAAACAATGGCAGTTAAAAAAATTTGAAACATATTTTTTTTAGTGAGTCTTGGAGATGTAGTAATTCCTCTTTCTGTACTACAGAGAGGACAAAAGAAAGTACTCGACTTGTTTTTGTATTTATAAACTCGGCTGACTAATGGTTTTTTACTCACGGATTCTCCTACTCTCTATTATAGCGATAGATCGAGCCAATAGAGAATCGGGGTGATTTTTTCCGATTAAAATCCACTTGTGAAAATGCAAAGGTGTCATTATCAAACTTAATTCAACTATTTTAAAAGTGATGATACTTGCTAGAAAATTTCTTGAGAATTTAAGAAGTTTTCTAGTGGGTGAAGGGAGGAACCGCAAACCAACCCGGTATCACACCCACTAGTTTTTAAATCTTAGCATAAACACAGTAGGTATCAACCGAGTAATAAACTACAATAATTTGATGATAGTTTTCTTAGTGGCTGCGAAACTATTTTGGGTGATGGCACCTACTGGTGGGCGAGCCAGGACCCCCGCGAGTCCTGGTGATTGAAAGTTCAGTCTGGAGTGCGAAGCACATTGAGGGTGGTAGTGATGTGATTGCCGAAATACAACAAACGGACTGCTAATCTAGACTCGACTCTCTAGAACTAACTTTATCAACTTCAAGTACCGTACCAAGTTCATAGGACCAGTGTAGGACCAGATTTCAATGAATTGTTTGACCTTGAAAATCCCCTTCGGTAGCATTGAGACACCTCTATTGATTTTTTGGGATTAGGATCTAGTGATTAAAGGTAACCGCGGCCAATTAAGTATCTTCATGGGCATCACTCTTATTATTGTAATGGGAATGCTTGCTTTCATTATCAATGTTGGATTGTTCGTAAAAGCTAAAATTAACTTACAAAATGCGACCGATGCTGCTGCCTTTGCAGGAGCTGCGGTTCAAGCACGCCAGCTTACCAATATTGCCTATGCCAATTGGGAACTTAGAAATACTTACAAAGAATGGATGTTTAAATATTATATTCTTGGGCAATTGGGGCTCTTCTCTACTCAGAACCCCGTTCCAAATCCGTTGCAAACTTCAAAAATTTCTGGCAAACAAAAAGTTAGTTTTCAAATTCCTACTCCGCAAATTGCAGGGCTAAGACAAGATCAATTTGATAAATACAATCTTCCTTCGATTTGTATTCATAATAACGCCAAAACAAATGTGTGCGCGATTTACGCACTTCCCGGGATTCCACGCTTTGATTCAATTGGTATTGCTGGTATTTCTGAAATTCATGAAGCGTTCGTTGATAAACTCGTTGAAGAAAAAGGAAAGGATTGTTCAAAAAGAAGTAAGCTTAATTATCTAACTGCTCTGACTTGGGCATTTGGTGCTGGAGGAAGTGGACCCGCTGATGAAGAAGCACCACTTGTTGCAACTAATCGTCCAGGAGCATGGCCTGAGTCAGTTGAGCTCGCTATTAGAATTAGAAATTTAGAAATGATTGTGAATCGCCCAGCAATCGCTGATATCAATAGATCAAACGTCGATCAACTAAGTGATCAAGCACCAGAAATTGGATTTAACGAGCGCCCTGTAAAAGCTTACTGGTCTGCATATAGAAATCTTGGTGGTGGAAAGTATAAAGACGGCAACACCGACGGCAGTGGTGGCAAAACAAAAGATAGTTTCACTTTTGACTTTTCATTGACTGAACTTCCTCCTACTGCCTTTAATGCTAAAGCAAATGGTGATAGTGTTTCATCGTTTCTTATTCCCGATACTGCTGTTTATCCCTCGGGCTCAGGAAGTCCTTTAAATAAACAATATCTTGATTTGCAATTGATGCCCGTTAATTACGCTACACTATTTTCTACATTTGTTGATATGGCCCAATTCAACACTGCTATCGGAGTGCAATCAGAAGCAACTTGTGGAGTTTCAAAAACAGCTATGCCGGTTCCAGGATACATTTTAGGATTCAATAAAAATCCGGAAGTCATCACCTACTACGCTGTCAAAGGTGAGAGTAAATTCGTGGGATTATTTTTTCCAATAAATGGAGAGAAAAAAGATGGATTTAAACTAACTGCTTACGCTGCAGCCAAACCATTTGGTGGAAGAATCGGTCCGAAGTTGTTTACTTATGTTGATGGTCAAACTGTACGAGCGAGAAATGATGTTAATAAAAAATCTTCTCCTTATGTCAGTGGATTAAAAATGGATATTATGTCTCCGGCCGGATTTGAGCCGGGAATGCCGATTCCCCCATTTGCTAGTTTTTGGGATGACTCTCATGCTGTTATTGGTGGAGTTCCCGGAACTGGAAATCCTAATCCGACTTTCGGTATTCCCAATATGATTTATGATTTTGAAGATGCTGCTGATCTCAATGTTCAAAGTCAAAGCAGTGAAGAAGTGCAAACAATTGTTCCTCAGGCCATTGCGGGTACTGCCACTGCGGAAACTTTAGGAATGTATCATTCTCCTCAATTGCGATTACTCAAAGAAAGTATCGGGCCTATTACGCCAGGGACTTCTATGACAGGTGATTCTGTTTTTAGAGCTATTATCAGGGCAAGAAGACCTACTCGATACGATGCTATGAACTATCTCATTCCCGATTTTCGCGAAGTAAATAACAAAGGAAATGCAGCTCCGTTTATTCAAAAATTACGGCAAATTCCCAACGCTGATCAAAGTTTTAGTTATAAACTATTTGCTCCTCTGTTGGGACCAAACCTCCTTTATAAAAATGCCAATGATGTTGAATCTGTCATCAATGTGTATTTAAGATTAAATGAGCCAGCAGTTAAAACTTATGTTGGTGCTCTTTTAAAAGTGGCCAATGGAATTCTTGCAAATGCCACTAAAACAGGAACAAATACGAACCTAGAAGCGGCCCGCTCAATTCATGCCAATGCCGGCACTGGTCCAGATGAACCTGCCCTCTTGATTGAAGCACCTCCTGGAGATCCAGGGTGCAAGAATGATATTGCTTCGAAATTTTTTCATTTTTTTAGAGCAGAAAAAACGGGTTGTGGAATTGTTCCTCTTCGCAAAATGATGATCAATTTTATTGCAGATAGAAGTAAGAATGAAAATGGGTTAAACCGGGCCATGTACTATGAAGGCTTTTATTACAATGATCCGAATTCTTCACTTATGCTCACTCAAGATCAAGTTATGAGTGCTTATTTTCCAGGAGTAAGGCAAGGAGTCTCTCCCCAAGGTGTTGCTGAGCATCCATTAAAGCTGGCGGCCGGCTCAGATAGTTATTCTGCGAGACGTAATTATTATTCTACTAAGTTTTTCCAAATGGCCAAATTGATCGATTCTCCGCCCGTCACAAGGACCAGTACTCGTGGAAAGGCTGATTATGAGGCTGAACCGGCGTTAAGAGAGAGCAATGTAACAGTTCCTCAGGACTTACAGAACAATATCAGTATCCGAAACTCGCTCAAATATGATGCGTCTACTGGCATTAATAATATTTACTATCTCGATTTTTAAATCTTGAAAAATTTCAAATTTTCACTATATACTCTTCTGCAGTTGATTAAGAGAAATTTGTAGTCATAAAAACTCATTCAGAGGGTAATATCGTGGCAAAAAAACCAGTTAAAAAAGCTCCTGCTAAAAAACCAGCAGCGAAGATTGCACCAGCAAAAAAAGCAGCTACGGCAAAAAAGCCAGCAGCAAAAAAAGCTCCTGCTAAAAAAGCAACACCTGTAAAAAAGGCGGCTGCTAAAAAGCCAGTTGCAAAAAAAGCTGCTCCAGCAAAAAAACCAGTTGCAAAAAAAGCAGCTCCAGCGAAAAAGCCAGTGGCGAACAAAGCAGCTCCGGCAAAAAAAGTTGTAGCGAAAAAAGCAGTTGTAGCTAAATCTGCTCCCGCTAAAAAAGTGGTAGCGAAAGCCGTTCCTTCTAAAAAGGATTCATCGCCTAAAACTCTTTCAAGAGAAGAAGCGATCAAAAAATATAAGAGTTCACATGTTGAACCAGTAAAAGCTAAGTCTAAAACAAAATCAAAAGCTGCTCCAATTCTTGATGATGAAGATGAAGAGTTTGACTTGGAGGTTGATCTTCTCGATGAAGAAGATGATGCTGAAACAGTTGATCAAGCTATGGGTGATGAAGACTTCGTTGATGACGAAGATGAAGAAGGACCTGTTGGAAGTCGTTTTCCTGCTGAAGAATTCGATCCAGATGAAGATGAAGAAGTTAAAGCAGAAGGCTCATATTCTTATGGATGGGGTTATAACGATGCTTTCGATAAACCAGAAGATGTCGATTTAGATAATGATTTAGACGAAGACGCTCAATATGCCTTCGGAAAAAAATCAGCTGACGAAGACGATAGCTTCGATGATGATGATGATTACTAAAAAATAGATAATTAGCTAAGGGGCTTCTTTTACAGAAGCCCCTTTCATTTTTACGAACAAGGCACTATTTTATGAAGTCTCCAATTTTAGAATTATATTATTTTGATGCTTGTCCTTATTGCCAAAGAGTTCTCAAAGTCATTGATGAATTAAAAATCAAAGTTGAATTTAAAGATATTTATGCTGATGTAAACGATATGCAGAAACTTATTTATATCACAGGTAAAAAAACTGTTCCTTGCCTTTTTATCGAAGGCAAACCAATGCATGAGTCATTGGAAATTATGGAATGGCTGAGAACAAATCAAGCTAAATTAGAAAAAGCACAATAGTCCACTGAGAATAAGGAAAAAAGTAATGGAAATTCGCGACCCTGTTCATGGTTCAATTCATATCCTTGATGAAGAGATCCCTATTATTAGGGATGATTTTTTCCAACGATTAAGAAATATTAAACAACTAGGATTTTCTGAATTTGTTTTTCCTGGTGCAACTCACACTCGATTTATTCACTCTATTGGGGTAATGAACGTAGCCGATAAAGCTTTTGATCGTTTATTCAAAGATAGACTTCATGATGTGAATTTTCGCCGTTTAAAAGAAACTTTTAAACTTGCTTGTCTATTGCATGATGTAGGTCATGCACCTCTATCACATTCGACAGAAACAGTTATGCCACAATTGTCTGAATTAAAAATTCCTAAGGAATTTTTATCACAGAAAGATCAAAGTCGCGATCGTCAAGCTACGCATGAAGACTACACAATCAAAGCTATCGTCGATAGTAAGTTTGCTGAGTCTTTTAACTTAGTAGAAAAATCTTTTGGTGTTCAAAAAAAATATATCGCGGATTTAATTACTGGTCACACTACTGACCCAAGTTATTTTACGATTGAAGGAATTAATTATTATCCAATTTTTCATCAATTAGTTTCAAGTGAACTAGATTGTGATCGCATGGATTATTTATTAAGAGACAGTTATTTCTGTGGAGTTAGTTACGGCTCTTATGATCTGGATTGGTTATTAGATAATTTAGAAGTTTGTATTGAAGGGAATATTGCTTATTTGGGAATAAATGAGCGTGCAGTTGTGACGTTTGATGATTTTCTTTTATCTCGCTACCACATGTTCATCATGGTTTATTTCCATTACCGTGCCGTTTGTTTAGAACAACTTCTTTTTAAGTACTTTAAAACGTCACCGGAAGAATACGTAATTCCTGCAAGCATCGAAGAGTATATTGAACATGACGATCAATACTTAATGAAAGTATTAAAACGTTCAAAGAATAAATACGCTGAGGCGATTATTAAAAACCAAGTTCCCCAAAAGATTTTTGAATCATTCAATGAGCCACAAGAAATTCACCTACAAATGATTCAAGACTACTTAGAAAAAGAAAATATTGAATACATCAGATCGGGATCAAGTGGTCGTTTGTCAAAATACTACGTGGATGAAAATAGTATCAGTAAATACCCGATGAAAGTTGTCAGAAAACTTTTTGGAAGCGAAGAAAAGATTACTTTTAATATTGATGAGGCAACTGACCTGTTCACTAAATTTGCCAAGGCCCACGCGGTAAACCGTCTGCACTGTGATCTTGAAACCTTAACACCTGTTCAACAAAAGAAACTTTTGGAACTCATTCACTCGACTAAGAATTAATTGCCTCACTCCTTTAAAGATCTCCTAGCGTCTACAATTAATATTGTGACCTAGGGACCTTTAAGGAGTATTTATGGATCTTAAAATTTTTCAAATGTTGGAATTCATCAATTCTCGTCTCAATAATATTGAGAAAAATATTTCTCGCATGGATGAAAAATTAGACTTCTCTATAACACTTCAAAGAAATCATCTAGTGCGTGTAAAAAATGGTGAAGAAATCGATGATAATATGATTTTAATGGGTCGTCCTTATAACGACATCAATCCGCAAAAAGCCTGGAGTATTTACAATAATCCCAATATTGATTTTTTTGTTTTAGATGTCACTGCGAAGTCGTTCCAAGGAACAAGACTACAAGAAGCTATTCATATTCCAATTGAGGAATTACATGTTCGTTTTGTAGAAATTCCGAGTAAGACAGTTCCAATTCTAGTCATTTCTGAAAACGGACTCCGCTCTATTACTGCTTGTGAAATCTTAGTTAAGAAAGGATTTTTTAACATCAATAATATTTCTGGTGGCTATGACTTCTGGCCGGGAAATAATCCTAATGAAACGAAAAAAGATGAAAATACATCCGCTGACATTTAAGAAGCCATAATCAAGGGATCTGACTTTATAATCTTAGAGAGTTCAATGACGTATTTTTCAAAGACTGATCCTTTAAAAAATACTTCTATATCTCTGAGTGCCTGTGGTCCCATCTCAGGATTTAGTTGATAATTATATAATTTAATAACAAATTCATGGGCAACAATAAAGACCATAGTTAACGGAGTAAGGTTAACACTTGAAAGATTGTGATGATCTTTAATAATGTTTATCACATCTTGGGCCACTTTATCTTCTTTACTCAAATCTTCTGCCATTAATTCTGAATGTTTTAAATGAGCCCGTAAAATATTATAAGCGACACTATCGCTTAAATTATTACTATCTGCAATGCTCACTATATCCTCAGGCATTCTTAGGTCATGCATAATCGCTGCAATCATTAATTTTTCTTTAACCGACGTCAAACTCCACTCGAACTTCTTAGCTAACTCAATTGAGATTATTCCTGCGAGATAGCTGTGATCATATGTGAATCTTTTTTTATTAAAGATCATCTGCTTTAACAGGTTTGAAATATGTTTGTTAGTTGATATATCTGATAAAAATTTTTCATAAGTTTTAGAAACTTCTGAACATGTAAAAAGATTAATTCCTAAAGAACCAAGTAATGCATTTAATTCTTTATGGTCAGGCAAAATATCTTTAACGACAGGAGCAGCAGAATGTGGAACAAGCTCCATTCCAAATTGATCAAAATCTTTTTTTAAAACATAAAAGGAAGTTATATTTTTATTTTCAAAATTTCTTAAAACATCATTAGTAATTGAATCACCAGAGTTTACAATTTTTACAAATTTTTCATCCCCTAGTCGTAAATAAACATCACAAAGGGTATTTTCATAGCTGTAAAAAAATTTCAACGGTAGGGATTTAAAAGTCATTTCCATGGGTGTGAACCTCAAGCTTTTTGATAAAATAGCTTATCGGGAAATGCTAAGAATTACTTACGAGAAAGTATTTTGCTCAGACTTATTAAAAATCTATCTGAAATTATTGATACTGAGTGAATTTAATCGGCCAAATGCTCAAACAATCCTGGCTGGATTAAAAGCTTAGAATGAAAATTTTTAAGAATGAGTTCTACCCGATTAAGTTCGAGATCCCCAATGAGGTCGGTGTATTTTTTTTCGATCTCATTAATACATTCAAAAAGATTCAATTTGAATTTGAGACCGTATTCAGTAAGAAAGATATTTTGTTCACGTTTATCATGCTCATTCATTCTGCGCTCAATGTAGCCACGTTTTTCAAGTTCATTTAAATGCGAAGTCATCGTTTGTTTTTTTAATCCACAACCGTTTCCAATTTCTTTAATTGTTGGACCTTCGTGTTCACAGATAAATAAAAGGACCTCTAAAAAAGAAGGACGCAAATCGGTGAAGCCTCTCGTTTGCAAAAGACTTAATAGTTCTACAGAATATGTTCTATATATTTTTTTAACCAGGGAACCAATGCTTGAAACTTTCTTCATGAAATACTCCTGGACCTTCATAGTCCTTAAGTGAGACTAAAATAGTGTCCCACGAAGAGATTCTCGCCGTCAAGTCTGATATAGGGACTAAAAAAATTAAAAGAGATTACGTGCGTTAGAGATTGAAGTCACTACCCCGCAACAAATCCCAAAGGTGAGAAGATTCGATCCACCATAGGACATGAGCGGAAGCGGCACCCCAACAATAGGCATGAGACCAGAAACCATGCCCATATTAATCATGGTGTGACAAAAGAAAATAGCGAGCACCCCAACCACCACCACGGAATCAAAAATCTTATTTACGTTGGAGGCTAGCCAGAGCAATCGATAAAAAAGAGCGAGATAAAGGGCAATTAAAAAAACAGAACCAACAAAACCGTGCTCTTCATTAAAGATCGCAAAAATAAAGTCGGTGTGATTTTCTGGAAGATAGTTAAGTGCACCTTGTGATGATCTTCTAAAACCTTTTCCAAAAAATTGTCCTGAACCAATTGCGATTTTTGATTGAATGGCATTGTATCCTGAGCCTTTTGCATCAAATTCAGGATCGATAAAGGTTGTAATACGCTTCTTTTGGTAGTCACGTAATCCAAAATTATAGACGACAGTCGCCCCAATCATGGCAAATACTGCAATGATAGTAATCGTTTTCCATTTTAATTTGCGATAAAAAGTGATCATAAAGAATATCAACATAACAAGCATACCCGTTCCAAGATCGGGCTGAATGATAATCATGATGGCGGGAATAAAAGTCATGGTAAATGGAATAATGAGTTCACGAAAACCAATCTCTTGCTCGGGCGAAGCTTTGGAGTACCAGCGTGCAAGCACTAACACCATTGCAATTTTAGTTAATTCAGAAGGCTGAAATTTGAGTGGACCAAATCCAATCCAACGTTGACCACCGAGAGCGGAATGCCCAACAACTAAAACCATCGCCAGTAAAACAACACTTATTAGATAGCCGGGATAAGCCAAGCGAAAAAAGTTTTTTGGTTGGATAAAACTAACGAAAATTCCAATTACCCAAGAAAGAAAAAACCAAACGAGCTGAGTTTTATAAAGTCCTTCTTCCGGCCCGATTCCTTGGGAGTGAGTTGCAGAATAAAGATTTAAAATACCAATTATAAATATAGCTGAACAAATTCCAAAAAATGAATAATCGTATCTTTTAAGCTCTTCTCTAAAATTAAACATACTACTCCAGAGGTCCTGTTTGAACTTGCCCAGCTTTTTCCAAAGTGAAGCTTCTGATTAATTTTCCAGTTTCATCGTAGTAATCTTTTGTATCAGTTTCTTGAATCATTGGAACTGGATTTAATCTATTGTCTTCTACAATTTGCTGCCAGGTCATTTTTGAATTTTCCTGGGCCATAATTTTTTTCTGATAACTCGGATAATATTTATTCATATAAGCCGAGATCATCGCCTTTGCGACTGGACCACCTGCACTTGCACCGTGACATCCATGTTCAACAACTACGCTAACCGCGATCTTAGGATTTCCTGCTGGCGCGTAGGCTGCAAAAAGTCCATTGTTTCTGTATTTGTATTCTTGGTTTTCACACTTGTTGAAAATTTTATCTGCTGAAAAACTGATAACCTGAGCGGTTCCAGTTTTTGCAGACATTTGAATCCCGACCCCTTTTGAAGCTCCGGCAGTACCACCTTGAGCATTGGCCGTATTAAAAAGTGCTTCGTGCACTAGATCCATAGTCTTTCTAGAAATTTTAAACTGATGAATAAGCTCTGGTTCAACTCGTTTTAGCACTTGTCCTGAATTTGAGAAAACTTCTTTAACAACGTGTGGTCTCCAAAGTTTTCCTTCGTTGGCCATTGTGGCATAAAACATTGCAAGTTGAAGTGGAGTTACGTTAACGAATGATTGTCCGATAACACACGAAAGAGTCTCCCCTTTTTGCCACTCAACACCTGTTCTTTTTTTCTTCCATTCTTGATTGGGAATTAAACCGCTCGTCTCCCTAGGAAGAATAATTCCTGAGCGCTGCCCCATTCCAAAAAGAGTAGCGTATTTATAAATAACATCGATATCGATTTTATTTCCGATGCTGTAGAAATAAACGTCACATGATTCTTTTAGAGCGCGAACGACATCGACAACTCCATGTCCTTCTTTTTTCCAGCAGTGAAACACTCGTCCACCCATGCGGTAACCACCGTTACACACAACTTTAGTATTTTCATCGACAATTCCCTCTTCAAGAGCAGCTATCGCAGTCAATGGTTTAAATGTAGATCCTGGAGAATAATGCTCTTGAATGGAGCGATCGCGAAGAGGTCGCTTGTCATCCATTACAAGTGAGCCCCAATAATTGCTCGATAAACCTGTTGAAAAGTTAGCTGGATCGTAAGCAGGAAGAGAAACCATGGCGATAATTTCACCAGACTCAACATCAATAGCAATTGCCGATCCGTCTTTTCCTTCAAGCGCATGATAAGCAGCTAGCTGAACATCGCGGTCAATTGTTAAGCGGACATTTTTTCCAGGAATTGGCGGTTTATTATCTATGCCTGAATAAAGATCATCACTCGTTACGTGCCTGCGAGCGCGCCCCCTAGCATCAACTTCCATGAATTGATAACCATCTTCGCCGCGAATTTCTAAATCGTATTGTTGCTCAATTCCACCTTGTCCGATGAAATCTCCTTGCTTGTAATCGTATTTATCCCGTTCTCGTAAGCGCGGAAGTTTTTCTTGAGAAATTTCTGAAATATAACCAAGTAAATGAGCACCTGTATCTTTATCTGTATATTCACGGCTGATAAATGTTTCGACAGACACACCAGGAAGTTTTGATGATTCAGTTTCAATGATCGCTACTTCACGACGTGAAATATTTTTTTTAACAACAACTGGTAAATACTTAGCTTGGCCCTGGTATTTTTTAAGCGTTTTAATTATGGAATCAGCAGGCATTTCTAGAATTTTTGCAAGATAAGGAATAGTCTCATCATCCCCTTCTAAATACTGTGGAGTAATGATGGCATCAAAGCGCGGAACATTGTGAGTTAGAAGAACGTTATTGCGGGAGAAAATCATCCCACGAGGCGCGCGAACAACGTCTTTTCTTAGACGATTTTCCAACGAGTAATTAAAAAACATTTTCCCATGATAAATCTGCAAATACCAAAGCCTTGCGAGTAAAATCGCAAAACAAACAACGATGATATTTAAAATGATATCAGCTCGTTCCTGGTGGGATTTGACGAGGTCGTCTTCACCAAACATTAGATCTTATCTCCTAGCATACCGCGGTCGTCGATATTCCAAATCCTATTCAATAGATAAAAAAACAAAGGTGACAAAAGAGAAATAATCAAACTCTGAGGAAGGAAGCGCCATCCTTTATCAAAGATGTAGTCCAAATTTCCAAGCTGAATATAAATTAAAATCGATTGTACGAAAAACCATAAAAGTTGAAAGACTTGTGTGATTAAAATAGTCATTCCCCAAGAAGAGAAATGAATCATCTCTCTAACATAAGAGACGAAAACACAAATCACGATTCCCGTTACTGTTCCCATTTCCCAACCTTCAACTGAAAAGAAAGCATGGAAATATTGAACGATCATAATAAGGATCGCAAGATAAGGAGTCTCTAGTCTTAAACCTAAAAAAAGTACTAATAGAATATTAAAAGGTACGCGGAAATTTAATAGACCGATCATTGGAAAAATTGCAGTCGTAATGATCTCTAAAACAAAAAGCAGTATAAGTGTTTTAATAAGCGGGAAAACGATATCTTTTAAATTAGTTTTCATCGTTTAACCTCAGTTGTATTGAGTTGCTCTTCAAGTGCTTTCCACTCCAGTTGCTTGTGCTCTTCTTGCTCGTAAACGAGAACTAAAACTTCTTCTAATTTAGAAAAATTTACCAAAGGAGTAATCTCTACGTGCTGAGTGATGCCGTAACTTTCGCGTTCAATGCGCGAGATGTATCCGATCTTTAATCCTTTAGGATAAACGTTCCCAAGACCTGCTGTTAATACAAGATCGTTTAATATGATAGGCTCAGTTCTATTTACATATTTCATAATACAGCGACCGCGGCTGTATCCTTCCACGATTCCGTGTGAACGAAGGCGCTCAACAACACCGTCAACGCGATTATTTGCATCTAATATTGTGATAACGTCAGCGAAGTGATCTGTTAGTCGATAAACATATCCAACTAATCCTTCAGCACTGGTAACGACGGACTGTAATTTTACGCCGTCTTTTAATCCGCGATTGATGCGCACGACTTTGTAATCATCGGCTGAATCCCAAGAAACAACACGGGCCACGATTTTTTTACGATCGATTTGTTCACCATATTTAATAAGTTCACGAAGTCGGTCACTTTCTTTGATCGCTTCTTGATAACTAAACATTTCGTTTTGAAGATCGGCGATTTTTCCTTTCAACACAACATTGTCTTTGCTGGCATTTAAGTTTGCCACGTAGTGCTCAACATAAGAGGAAATTCCCCTTTGGAAAGACGTAACCACATTTTGAACAGGGGCCATTAAATCAATAATGACTCTTTCAGCAATTGATGTTTTTTGAAAGACATAATCTCGCCGCGACATCCCATAGAGGGCTATCACAAGGATTATGCTGTTAATCACGATCTTGGTTCGTCGCTCTTCTGAATCAGACAGCCTCAAGCTTTACTACTCCGTAAAAGTTTTAATTTAATATTCAAGAGTAAGCTTAAGCAATCTCGCCTAATTTGCCAATAAACTTTGCGAACTAACTTTTTTACCGATACAATATTTTTAAATTTTTACTAGCAACGAAGGATTGTAACAATGTCAGAATTTACAAAAAGCAAAACGACGAGCGTTTTCGTCACTCTCTTAATTGGACTAATCGTTCTTTCATTTATGTTTACTGGATACCAATCTATGCAAGCGGGTTCTCCGAATGCAATTGGCAAGGTCGGAGACCTTCCAATTAAATCGGAAGAATACCAACAAGAATATAACCGCCAAATTGAGTTTTATAAACAAATGATGGGTGGAGAAATCAGCGCAAAACAACTCGAAGGAATGAAGCTTAAAGAAAGTACCCTAAGAAACCTTATTCAAAGAAAATTGATGATTCATTTCGCCACAGACCTTGGAGCTTATCCATCAGATGAAGAAATCAAAGCTGAAATTAAGTCGCTTCCATACTTCTTAACTAATGGTCAATTTGATATTAACCGTTACAAAGGACTACTCGCCGCTAACAGACTTACTCCGATTGAATTTGAAGCTGATGTTGTTAATCAGATTAAAATGAAAAGTACTCAGGCCCTAGTGTCAAACTTTCCACTTTCTAAAGGATACATGGCCGATCTGCAAAAAATTCGCGATGAAAAGTTGAATGCAGAGATCGTTCAAATTTCAAAAAATAGTTTGAGAAATTTTGTTGAAGTCTCGCCAGCTGAACTTACTGCTTTTATGGCCGTTGAAACGAATCAAAAACGCTTACAATCTATGTTTAATGAAAGAAAAGCGAGCTTAGACAAGCCTGAAGAAGTTAAGGCTCGTCACATACTACTAATGACTCAAGGAAAAGACGAAGCGAAAGTAAAAGCTGAAATTGAAAAAATTGAAAAACTTGTAACAGTTGCCAACTTTTCTAAAATGGCCGACAAGTACACTGAAGATCCATCTGGAAAAGGGAAAGGCGGAGATCTTGGTAGTTTTGGTAAAGGAAGAATGGTTCCAGAATTCGACACTGCTGCGTTTTCACAAAAACCAGGAACAATCTCAGCTCCAATAAAAACTCAATACGGATACCACCTCCTTTTAGTTGAAAGTAAGTCTGCTGGGCACGTTGCAACTTTCCCTGAATTTAAGGACAAATTTGCTAAAGAACTTATCCAAAAAGATAAAGTTGAAGAAATCAAAAAATTGACTGTCGATATTTCTAATGGTCTAAGAAAAGCACTTGAATCTAACAATGAAAAAGAAGTTAAAGCTCTTACTGAAAAATACAAACTTCAATACTCAAAAGGTTCTGTTAACCGTTTAGATGGTGTTTCAACAGGAACTACCCTAACAGCTGAAAACATGAAAGAACTTTTCTCTGGTGATTTAACGAAGCCACAAATTCACTTATACGATGATGGCGGATCAATCGTTATGATTAAAACTACTCCAGGTGCAGTTGCTCCAGATGCAAATGAGCAAGCTAAAGTAGCTAGTGATAATGCTGGATTGAAAAATGCTCTATCTAGAAAAATGATGGAACAAGTTTTAAAGAAATTAGAAGAAGATACAAAAGTTAAAATTTACTCAAACATGATCCAAGAATAGGAATTACCAGTGGCCGATAAAAAATCTAAATGGACCGAAAACACAGCCGGACAATTTTACGTTGACGATCAATGTATTGCTTGTGATGCCTGTGTGATTGAAGCGCCTGGCTTTTTTGTCATGAACGATACTGATGGCCATGCTTTCGTAAAACTACAACCAAAGACCGCAAAAGAAATTGAAGAATGCCTCAGCGCTCTCGCAGCTTGCCCAGTGGAAGCTATCGGGAGCGATGGGGATTCTTGATTTTTATCTTTCTCGGAAAACTTTTCTTAAGTCTTTAGGATTTGATTCGCGGAATTTCTCTAGAGCATCTCTTAGCATTTCTGTCGACATCCACTTACCATTTTGAGCAAAATACTCTTCATCCGCTTTTTTAATTTCGGGAAGTAAAATTCCACCAATTGTTTTTAAGCTCGCCATTGTTGCAATCGTAATTGAAGGAACATCTTTCGTGAAATCTTTTGGAAGTCCCGAAATCTTTGCCATCATTCCCCAGAGGCCAGGAATATAACGAGTCGACCAAATCGCCTTTGCTGCAACGGATGTTAAATTTTCATGAATTTTATAATCGCGTTCATCGATCCATCTAAACATTTCACCTAAAACTGCATCTTTTCTCCAGGAGTCTCTCATTAAACGATAATCTGTCCAATCGAGAACAATTTCAAAACGTGAATCAGTTTCCATATCTGTTGGAACCATCATCGCACCTTTTTTAATTCCGACACGCCTTAAAAAACTTTCATCGTTCATTGTAACTTCTGACATAACTTCAGGCAAAACAACTTTTCCTTCTGAAACTTGTTTAAAAGAATCATAGGCTACTTCTTCACAAGAGAGTTTTGAATTGTCAGAGAAATCTAAATTATAATCGTATGGAATAAATTTTTTATTCTTTTTTAAGCTCATTACTTTGTTATACATGTAATCAGCAGCTCGACTTGCAAGCTCTCTGTCTTTCGAGCGCAAAACGAGAATGCGGGCGTTTTCGTTTTTAAGAGCTTCATCGATATTGTAAATCCCAACACCTTTTCCAACGTAAGACTCAATCGTTGTGACTTCTTTAGTTTCTTTATCGACGTGAACAAAAACGATATGGCTAAATAGTGATCTTGGATGAGCGATTTCAGAAATCGTACTCGATACAAAACTCACTCCCTTGGTGATCATGATATCGCCATTTTTAAATTCAAACTTTTCGCTAGGATCAATTCCTGCACCTACATGAAACGGGTGGTAAGCGGCAGCTTCATAAACTGGAGCTGGTTGCTCTGGAAACTTTATTGATTCAGAAGAAATTTGTTGATCAGGATAAAAATGGACTCCTACATAATCTTCACTAGCTCGCATTAAAAGATTTAATTCTTTTAATTTTAATTTACAACTCATTGGCAAAATTTCTAGCAATGAATGGAGGGCCATACGCGCTTCAAAACTTTGATCCAGAATTTTTTGTCCATCCGCTTTTAGGACAGATAAGTCTAAATTTTGTGGAGACAATAGTTGATAGTCGCTTATGAGTGTGCTTAGTTCTCTTTCACATGTTTCACCATTAATTGCTCTAGTAGATACAGCGTCGACTATAGATTTAGATTCTAACAAAAGATCTAAACCACCTTGTTCTGCACTTGAGACTCCACGATGAGGTCTTCCTGGTGTCGAACAAGACAATGTCAAAACCAACAAACAAACAATTGATAAAAGAGTAGGTTTCATTTTCTTTCCTGCAAAAAAAGGAAAGGGCCCGAAGGCCCTCATCCATTTAAAAAAATTATCTCTTAATTTGTAATACTTCTTGTAACATCTGATCCGCTGTTGTCAGCGTCTTCGCGTTAGCTTGGAAGTTTCTTTGTGCCGTCATCAAGTTTACAAACTCGTTGGCGATATCAACGTTAGAAAGTTCGATAGATTTTGAAAGAACTTCTCCACGTCCTGCCTCACCAGGTTTACCGAATGTTGCCTGTCCTGAAGATTTAGATTCTTTAAAAAGGTTTTTCCCAATTTTAAATAATCCTTCGTTGTTTTCAAATTTTGCAATCGAGATTTGCGCGATATCTTTTGATTCACCATTGTTGTAAACCGCAGTTAAAATCCCTTTATCGTTAAATGAAAGTGAAGTTAATGTAGCAGCAGTTGTCCCGTCTTGAGTTCCACGAGAAATTGCTGAATCAGATCCGTATTGAGTACTAGCATCCAGACCAGTTCCGCCATCTTTAATTGTTTGTCCCCAGGCAAGAGAGATTTTTTGATCTTTCGCTGCACCTTTATTGAAGTTAAATGAGTTTTTCCCTTCAGTTTTTTCTTCTAATTGTCCTTTGTCATTGAACTTTAATTTACCATTTGCCATTTCGTACATTGTATCTGCTTTTCCGCCTTCAACATCTTTTCCATCTGCACCAACATGGTATTCCCACTGGTTGTTATCAGTTTTGTTATAATAAACTGTAACGTTTCGTGCTGTACCAACATTGTCATAAACAGTTAGTGAGTTGGAGAAATTTGAAGTAGCTTCAGGTTTCTCAATATTAAATTCCATTTTATTTACACGTGAATCTAAGTTCATCATTAGATTCATTTCTTTTGTAGCTTTGGCAGGAATTGTTGTTCTTCCTAATTTAATTGGATCAAGTTTATTGATAACTGAACCTTTTTCATCATAGCCAAATCCCATGACTTTGTATCCGTCCATAGTTGTTAATTGTCCGTCCTTATCAAAGTGGAAAGATCCATCACGAGTAAATGTTCTTCCTGCTGGAGAATCGATTGTGAACATACCATCACCTGAAAGGGCAAGGTCTGTTACTGATTCTGTTCTTGAGATATCCCCTTGGGTCATCAATGGTTTAATGTGACCAAGCTTCGTACCAGCACCAAACTGATCTCCACCTTCAATACCTTTAAGTGATACTGCTAGTACATCTTGAAATTCTGCTCTTGAAGATTTGAATCCGTTGGTTCCGGCGTTAGAGATGTTATCACCTATAACTCCCATACCCTGACCGCTTGCATTTAGACCTGAAACACCAATTGTGAATGAACGAAGAATACCCATTTTGTCCCTCCTAGACCTAATGACTCAAAAGATGTTTAAAGCACTACAGGCTTTGAACTCAGGTTTCCGGAAAGGACCAACCATTTTCTTTATGAGCTTTTTTTTTGTTAAATTTAATTCATTAATATTGTCGAATCTATTTTTGTAAAAACATTTTCTCCTATGCTGTCTTTATCAATCGCAGTCACGATTGTATTTTTTGGTACATCTACGATATAAGCAGCTTTACCAGTTATTACCAGTGAGTCTTGCCCACCTTTTAATTTTAATTTATCCATGGCCGATAAAATCTTTGCATACTCTTCTTTATCAATTGATAAATTGCGCTCTTGCAGTCTTCTCATTGCATGAGTTGAAAGGTGAAGGCCTTTTGGAGCTTGTGAGGTTTCAGCTGATTGTTCGGAGTCTAATTTGGTATCAAGAATATTTTTAAACTCAGAGGTTTCCCCCTGATTTAATTTATTTGTCGAATCAACATTCTTTTTCGATGGAATCGAAGAGACATTTGGAATAAGAATGTTATTAATTTTTGGATTCGCCATTATTTTTTCTATACACCCTAAAAGCTAATCAATTATTACTTTGGTTCTCTATTTGATTATATGCTGACGTTGCTTGCTTCTGCAATGCAGGAATTTTTTTACTATCAGCATTTTTTGCCGTAGCTTCTCTATCTGGAAGTGCAAAACTTTCTACGTCTTTTAAGAATACTTTCTTTCCACCGTTAACATCGAGAATCGTTTCACCATTTTCGAAACGAACTCCTGTAACAGTTCCTTCAGCGCGAGTTGTTCCGAAGAATTTTTGATTATTATCGTCGTAAGCAACAACATCAAAATGGTAAGTTTCTTTCGGCGCGATTTGCCCGTCAACTCCAATTCCATCCCACTCAACAGTTTGTTGACCTTTTCCAAGATCTGTTCTGTCGATTTTTCCAATCATTTGGTTTTTGTTATCATAGATGTGCACAATGACGTTCTTAGCTGCTTTATCCATATAAAATGGAAGCTCAACGTTATGTCCGTCACCAGAGTAATCAATCGTCGTACCACTAGTCACAACTTTTTTTCCAAGGAAGCTTGCCCCTTGAAATCTTTTTTCATTGTTATTGTTAGCAGTCATACCATCGAATTTTTTATTCATCGCTGTCAATTGTTCTAATTGAGAAAATTGAGCGAGGTTAGATGAGAAATCTTTTTGATCCATAGGTTTCATTGGATCTTGGTTTTTCAATTGGTGAGCAAGAAGCTTCATGAATCCATCAGGGCCTAGGCTTTCATGCGTTTTTTTATCAACGAAACGCATTTCTGGTTTTACACCTGAAATTTTGTTAAGTTCGTCACCTATTTTGGGATCTATAGGTTGTCCATCGACAATTTCTGATTTCTTCATAGCGATATCGCCATAAGAATTTTTATTAACAAAGGATGGTTTTCCAATCATTGGCATGGATTAAGCTCCGAATCGCTCTTGGTATTCTTCCCACAACTCTTTTCTTCTTTCTGATCCTTCACTTCCACTTCCAGTAAAATTGCTAGATTCGAAATTCATCGATTGTTTTGAACTTCCATCAGCTGATTGTTGAAACGAACTTGATTGACGTGAGTCACTTTGTCCAAACATACTTGATTCACTCATGCTGCTTACAATTCTCAAGTCAGAAAGATTAATTCCAGCTTGATTTAAATTTTTCATTAAGCTCACTTCGTTTTTCACAAAGAAGTCATGTCCTTCTTTGCTAGATGATGTAATTTGCATATCAATTAAATTTTGGCCTCTATTCATTGAGTCTGGCATTTTACTTACTTGGATTTTAAATTCTCCAAGCGACTCATGCTTAACTGTTAAATCAAGAGACTGTTTATTGGCAACTTGGTTTTGCTCTACATAATCTGAAATTCTTTTGATGATTTCAGTAGTATTAGAAGTTTGAATATTTGAGAGGTCTAAAACTTTTTGATTCGCGTTTGTTTGAGTTTGTGACTCTTGTCCGTGACTATTTTTGGTGTTTTGAATTCCCGGAACAACTTCTTGTTTAATGCTAGCTAATTCAGCACCAACTTTAGTTTCTTTATTTTGCAAAATTTCATCGATTCCAGAAAGTGATGACTTTACTTTTTTGACGTCTTTATCTGCGAGGTCTTTGGTGTTTTTAATTAATGGATCACTAAGTAGATTTAAACCTTGGCCATATGTTTTAGCATTTGGGTTCATCATTTTAGCAATAGGATTTTGCTCAGCCTCACCTTTTATCAAAGTAAGGGTAGCAGATTTTTTTTCTGCTGATTGCATATTCTTAATATAGTCATCAGCAGTCATAACTTTCACTTGACCTTGAACTACTTCAGCTTTTTTATCTGTTGCAGGCGTTTCAACGCCAACATCTTTTCCTTTAGCTCCTTTCATTAAGAAGTCTAGAGGTGATTCAGAGTTTAATTCAGCCTTATGGCTCTCACCTTTACGAACAGGTTGAGCATTTGGAATTTTTCCACTTTTTACTTCAGAATTCTCTTCAGTGACTTGTGAATCAGTTGTGCCTTTAAGTGTATTGAGTAATTGATCAAGGTTGCTTGAAGTCTTTGCAATTTTTTGATCAGTAAGTTTTGATGTATCAACAGATAAAGATTTTTTTGGCTCAGCGTTAGCAACGACAACGGTTTTACCATCGACTAATACTTCTGCTGCTTCTTTACCATTTTTTTCTGTTAATAAATTTTTAAGTGTTTCGCCTGTTTGTGATTTTACCGCTGAAGATTTTTTTCCTTCTGCTGCGGCCATACCAGAAAAAAGTGAAGAGAATTCAGACAGGCCATCAACATTTTCTTCGCCAGCTTCAACGCTTGCACCTTTTTTCCCTTCAACAATACCTTGAGTCTTAGGTGACCCTTGTACTTGTTTTGAGTGTTGTTGTATTGGCAATCCTTTCATATCTTCCTTAAAAAACTTGCAACGCTTTGCGTGCTACTTTTGAGTCTATCCTATTTTTTCATCTGAAGAAACTGCTTCTGAAGTCGGGCAGAAACTTCCTTATCCATTAAGTTAAAAATCTTAGAAGCCTTCTGCGCTTCCAACTGTCCCAGTATCCGAACAGAAAGGTCGGGATCTTGAACCGCTAAAACATCAGCGGCGTTTTGTGGTTTCATTCCCGAGATAACTTCCACCATTTGAGTAATGCGTTTTTCAACCTTATCGTTTTGTGAATCAACACAACCTAAGAATCTTTTTTGTTCGTCTTGGAATTCCACTACTTTTTTTTGAAATTCACCGGAATTGATTTTTAACTGCTCTTGTTCTTTTTGCAGTTTAAATTCTTTTGCTTTTAGTGCATCTTCTTTTTCTAAAAGTTCTTTAGAAAAATCTACCAGGTGTCCACTGCCTGCTTTCTTCATTATTTTTTCAGCTTCAACCATGACCGCTTTTTTAAATTCTTCTTCGGTATACAATCGCTTCTCGGGCCCTGATGGAGCAGCAGTCTTGGCTGGAGGATTGGCTGCACTTGCAAATGTTGCCTCCATAATAATCATAAAAATTAAAATCCTTTTTTTCATAGCCTATTCCCCCGATCCATTTCTTCTTATCATCAGGAGTTCGTCGATCGCTTCCTGCTCTTTTTTATTATACTCTTTTGTCCACTCACCTTTTTTCTTATCTTTAAAATTTTCCATGACTTTAACTTCACCACGAGCTGCCGCAAGTTCAGTGATCTTTACATCATATTTTTTCTTTAGAGACCAAAGCAGGTTTTCTTTGTTTTTAATATCTTCTTTTTTTCCCTGGATAAAATAAGGGAAAAACTGAATCATTCTTCCAGCAGAAGGATCTTTCATAAAGACCTCTTGCGCTTCATAAGTTTCATCAATAGCAATGTTAGCCAGTGCGATTTTTTCTTCAACCGAACTAATCTCTTTTAAGATTTCTCCTAATTCAATTTTTACTTTTTTTTCTTTAAACTCTCGCACTTTTAAAAGGGCATCGAGTTTGAATTTAAATTTTTGCATTCGTCATTATTCTCTTATTTAACATTTTCAGCTTTTCTAGCAATCTCGACCATGCGGTCATATAAAACATCTATCGATAAAAATTCCGTCATACCCTGACTTTGTTTTAAAAGTCCCATCAAGTCATCGTACACAAGAATAGCCTTATCAACTTTTGGATTTGATCCACGAGCGTAAGCGCCTACATTAATCAAATCTTCGTTGGCCTTATAAGACGCCAATAGATCTCGTAAATGACTGGCAACTATTTTATGCTCTCGACTAGCAACTTTACTCATTACCCTCGAAAGACTTGCGAGGACATCAATAGCTGGGAATTGGTTTCTTGAAGCGAGTTCACGAGATAAAATAATGTGTCCATCAGCAATCGCTCTTACGGCATCGGCAATGGGCTCATCCATATCACCCCCCTCAACGAGAACGGTATAGACTCCTGTGATCGACCCTGCACCAGCTTTTGTTCCAGCGCGTTCCATTAATTTGGGAAGGCGGGCAAATACCGAAGGCGTGTAACCTTTTTGTCCTGGTGGCTCTCCTGCAGAAAGAGAAATTTCACGATTGGCCATAGCAAAACGAGTGATAGAATCCATCATGAGCAAAACGTCTTGTTGATTTCTATCTCTGAAATATTCTGCAATCGTCGTTGCAACGTAAGCTGCCTTCATACGAATCAATGCCGATGTATCAGATGTCGCAACAATTACTACTGATCTTTTTAATCCTTCAGGACCTAGATCAGATTCAATGAATTCTAGAACCTCTCGACCACGCTCACCGATAAGAGCAATGACGTTAATATCGGCGCTGGAATTTTCCGCAATCATCCCCAGTGTTACTGACTTACCAACACCAGATCCTGCCATGATCGCAAAACGCTGACCTTTTCCCGCTGTCATGAAACAATTGATCGCGTGAATTCCAGTATCCAAAGCTTCTTTAATCGGTGGACGTTCAAGAGGATTGAGAGGCTGACCATAAATACTTCTCGCTTCTACATTAACTGGCTCAATCGGCCCTTTTCCATCAATAGGATTTCCTTGAAAGTCGATAACTCTTCCAAGCATAGCTTCAGAAATTTTTATTGTTGTTGTTAAGTCTTTTAAATAAACACGAGTTTCAGAATTTATTCCTGAAAGTTCATCATAAGGCATGGCCATACAACGAGTTCCGTTGATACCAACGACTTCGCCTAAAGAGCGGTCTCCAAACTCTGTAACAAATTCTACGTTTGATCCTATCGGTGCGCGTGAAAGGTTGACTTCAAAGACCATCCCTTTATTGGCATAAACTTTTCCTATCTTTTGGTAAGGGGAAGAGTATTCGTAGTTTTTGTGAATAGATACGAGATCGAGATTCTTGTCCATATTGCTATTCACCTTATAAAATTAAGTATCGATTAAAACATCTTCAAAAAGTTTATCTAAACTTTTAAACTGCTCTTCCATCGTGGCATTTATAATTCCGTTATCTGACTCAATAATAATTCCGCTTGTAAGAATCGCCGAGTCTATCTCAATACGAACATTTTTCAATTCCCCTAAACGAGTTTGCACATGGGCCAATACTTCTGGCATTTGAGCAAAGTCATTAGCATTAACTTGAATTAAGAGATTTTGACGAGCTTGGATCTCTAAAAGCAATTTTTCTAATAACCGCTCAATGTATTTTCCATCATCATTTAATTCTTTTAGGATGATCCACTTAGAAAGGTTTCTTAAAAGCAAATAAATTTCCTTTTTCTGATTTGTGATGATGTCTTCTTGAGTTTTTAAAACTTCAGTAACCATTGCAGAAAAGTTTTCAAGCTTTTGATCAACAACACTTCTCATTTCATTAAAGATTTCCTCGCGCCCTTGATTTACGCCTTCATCAAACCCCGCTTTAAATGCATCGTCTTGAATTTCAGCAATACGGCGAGCAACTTCTTTAGCCACTGTAGCTTCGTACTCTTGCTCTTCTTGGTCTTTTAATCCGCGGAATTTTTCAACAATCGGATTAACTTTGAACTGAGTATTTTTTGCGTGAGTTCGCTCTTCTTTAATTATTTTTTGGAATTCTTTTTTTGCTATTGCTTGTCCGGAAGACAAGAGTGGCTTGAATTCAAAAAGTGTTACTTTATCAGCCTCAACATCTTCATCATTAAAGCTATGAAACTTGTATTCTGAGACATCCGAGTATTGCTTTACCATAAAATATTTCTCCTAACCTATTATACGAGCGAATCACCGTCAGAACCGCGAGCAATAAACGCTTTACCTTGAGATTCAAGTTCTTTCGTTTTCTGAACCATTTCTGCCTGAGCTTTTTCAACATCAGAAAGTTTAGTCGGTCCAAGGGCCTCAAGATCTTCTTTAAGAAGCGTAGCCGCTCGATTCGACATGTTCTTGAAAAGTTTCTGCTTGATTTCGTCTGGAGCAGTCTTCATTGCAATAACAAGTTTTCCGTTGTCCACTTCACGGAGAAGGTTTTGGATACCTTTATCATCAACGTACATAAGGTCTTCAAATGTAAACATGAGTTTTCTGATCTCTTCAGCAAGCTCTGGATCTTTTTCTTCCACGCGAGACATAATGTTTTTCTCAGTATTTTTATCCATAAGGTTAAGCATATCTGCGATCGGCTCAACACCACCAAGTTGATTTGTATCAATAGAACCAAGTGTACTAAGTTCTGTTTTAAGAACGTCATCAAGTTGAGAGATAAGTTCAGGAGAAACGTAGTCAAGATTGGCAACCCGAAGAACAACTTCAGCTTGTAATCCTTCTGGTAATCTTCTTAATACTTCCACTTTTCTGTCAGGGGCTAAGTGAGCAACAATAAGAGCAATAGTCTGAGGATGCTCGTTGATGAGGAAGTTAGATAGTGTACGTGTATCTACGAGTTCAAGAGATTCAAGTGTATTTGTTTGTCCAACTTCAACAATTTGTCCAAGAAGTTGCTTCGCTCTATCTTCACCAAGAGTATTGATAATGAAATCGCGACCGCGGTTTTCCGCGAATAATAAATCGTTTTCTTCGTTTAGTTGCTTATAGAAATCCTCTAGAACTCTTTTTACCATCCAAATCGGCGCACGCTTTACGTTCGACATGGCATTTATCATTCTTTTAACATCGTTATCTTTCATATTTTGAAAGATAAGCTGAGTAATATTCATACCCAGTGAACTTAAAAGTAAACCTGCTCTATCCGATCCATTGAGTAGGCCGTACTCGGTATCGGGGTCTAATGCTTCGTCTGCTGCCATGGTTGTTTCCTTTTCTATCTATTAAGCAATTTGTTTATCTGATTCGCTTGAGTGAATCATCTCATGAATAATCTGTGCTGCTTTACCTGGGTTGTTTTCAACCAGAGCAATGATTTTTTCACGTAACATGTTCCCTTCAATTTTCTCTGGATTTAACTTCTCTTCAATTTGCGGGAGTGCATCTTCAAGTCCAGGAAGGCGTTGGTTCGCTTGTACTTTTTCTAATTCTTCAAGAGTACGAGGTAAAAAATCTTCCACCGTCTCGATAGTGTTGTCGGTAACCCATTGGATGAATGGACGAACAACTAAGAAGAAGAATAACGAAATCGTAAGCCCTACAGCTAGGTATTTTACGATATTGCGAATAAGTTCACGATTAGCTTGCTCTTTTAACATTGCGTCTGCGACACTCATGTCTTCGCGAGCAAATTCCATATTTTTAATGACAAGTTTGTCACCACGTTTATCACTTGTTCCAAGTGTGCTCGCGACGATTTGAGAGAAGTTAGCCAGGTCTGCTTCACTCCATTTCTCATACTTCATTATCGCATTTCCGTTTTTATCCATTTGTGGTTGGCCATCTTCGCCTAGCACTGCAATTCGTTTTCCATCGATCATGACTGCTGCTGAAATCGCTTTTACGCTAGCAGAAGGTTTTCTTGATTGAGTTACAGTTGTCGGAACATTTAAATTTCTTGTTGTAAGCTCTTTCGTTACATTGTTTTTAGTTTCTGCCACACCCGGTTGAGGAACTTCACCTGGAAGGTTGGATTGGGCCCCCGCGATTCCTTGTGGAGAAGGACGAGATCCATTTACATTTTGCACGTTTTTAACTTCTGAAACAACTGCTGAGTTTTCGTTGTCATAAGTTGTGGCAGTTGCGACTGATTCAGTAAAATCCAAATCAACAGTAACCTTTGCGACAACTTTTCCGTCACCAACAACTTTCGTTAAAATTTCTTCAATTTGTTTTTCGTATTTTTGATTTAATTGAGCTTCAAGCGCCATACGGTTTGCCGTAGTCGCAGTCATTGCATCCCCAATATTTTCAGAAAGCTTTTTTCCTCGGTCATCTAATATAACGACGTTTTCTTGTCTCATCTCTTCAACAGAAGAGGCAACCAATGATCCAATTCCTTTAATTTCTGCCGGAGTTAGTGATACGCCGTTATTAAGTTCTAAAACAACTGAAGCTGAAGGGGATTTTTTTTCAGCAACAAATGGTGATGATTCAGGAATTGAGATATGAACGCGAGCGCGTTTAATCCCTTGGATGTACATAATGGTTTTTACCAACTCTCCTTCGAGGGCCCGTTGCTTATTAACCTTCTGAACAAAGCTTGTTGTTCCGAAAGATTGTTTATCAAAAACTTCGTATCCAACCGTTCCAGAAAAGCTTGTACCTAATTTTGCAATTTCTAAGCGCCACACACCGACAAGATCCTCAGGAATTGAAATTGTTTTGCCATCATTAGATGTTTGATAAGGGATTTTCTTTTCTTCTAAAAGAATGGCAATTTTGCGAGCGTCTTCTTTGTTAAGATCAGTATAAAGAGTGTCATAGCGAGTTTTAGACGCCCACACTACGATGCCGGTCATTGCCGCAAGAATCATACAAGAAACTATGATAAAACCAAGCTTTTTGGTTGAATCGAGTCCACTAAAAAACTCTTTAAAGTTTCGAAAAATTTTTTCCAATATATCTTGCAAGGCCATCCTCCTGATTACTTAATTTCACATCCTATGAAATTAAATCGCGGAACTCATAATACTTTATAACTCTTTTCTTATTTCCAAGCACAATTGAAATGCTCCACAGGAGCATTTCATTCGCGACTACATCTGCATTCTCATAATTTCTTTGTATGCTTCAATAACTTTCATACGAACTTGGTTCATTGTCTTGAACGCAATTTCTGCATTTTCTACAGCAAGCATGGTTTCGTGAATATTTTTTGTCTGACCAGAAGCTAATTTTTCAATTGCTTTATTGGCCTCAACTTGCATGTCGTTTACATTCGTTAGTGAAGTTGCGAGCATCTCGCTAAAACTTTGAGGAGGCTTAGCTCCAATAGAAGGATTGGCCGCCAGTTCATTGAACTGAGGCATTGTAGCCTGATCAATAGAAGCACTCTTCATCCAATCCTGCGTATTATAGCTGGAGAGAAGTTTGTTCATGTTTCCTACGTTTTCAATTGCCATACATTATTATCCTTTTTTAGGCTAACCCGAACTCAAAATTTCGAAGTTCACCTTTTTGTTTTTTCAGCACTAGATAAAATGCTCCAGTGGAGCACTTTATCGGGTTAGTTTTTTCCAATTTCTAAATCTTTCATCGCCATACTCTTTGCAGTGTTCATTGCATTGATGTTGGCTTCATAAGCGCGTGAAGCTTCAATCATATTGGCCATCTCTTCCATCGAGTTGATGTTTGGGTACGCCACATATCCTTCAGCATTTGCATCCGGATGGTTTGGTTCATATTTTAAGATCGGTGGTTTTTTACTGTTGCTCACTTCTTTTGCGATGACCGTTTGAGCATTCTCCTCCATTTCTCCGCTTAGGATTTCTGAAAAGGATTCTCTCGCTGGTTCACTTCCAAACACCACTTCTTTTGGTTGGTAAGCGCCACCTTCAGCTGTTCTTGTCGTCTGAGCGTTGGCAATATTAGAAGAAATAGCGGCCATTCTTTTTTTATTGGCCGTAAGTCCAGATGAACTAATTTTTAAACTTGTTAGCAAATCCATAATCTATTCCCCTCTACTACCTGTCAGACCCGACGACATATTTCATCAGACCTAATTTTTTGTTCAACAACTGAACAGAAGCATCATACATAATTCTATTTTCTGCCATGTCAGCTAGTTCCTGATCGCGGTCAACTGTGTTTCCGTCAGGACTTACAATTCCATTTGATTCTTCAGTAATCTCTGGTTGTAAATTATTAAAACCACCGCCTCCAACATTAAAATGTTTAGAGTCGGTAGTTTTTAATTTTTGTTGTTCATCTGTATCAAGAGCTCTTGCAAGAGCATCTTCAAAATCAATTTTCTTAGCTTTGTATCCAGGAGTTTCAGCGTTAGCAATATTTGAAGCGATTAGTTCCTGGCGCATTTGGCGGTACTTCAATGAAGCGGCCAGAGCTCTAGTTGTTTTATCGTCAATATTCATATCTGCCTCCTTAGTCTCTTAAAAAATTAACGTAAGTTAACAAAGTAAGATGATCCTTCAGTTCTGTATTCATTGATTTTATTTCTAAGAGTTCTAATAGAAACTCCCAAAATTTTGGCAGCTTGTGTTCTGTTTTCACTTGTGTGAATAAGAGCTTTTTTAATTAAAAGTTTTTCTGCATCTTTAAGAGACATTAATCTCATTCCTTCAGAATCATCATCGCTCATAAAACTTACAGATTTTTTATCACTTACTTCATAAGCAGACTCATCTAACAAAGAAGAGTTGTTATTCACTGAACTAGAGATTACTTGTTTTAGTTCATGAATATTGTTTGCCCAGTAGTGTGATGTGATTCTGTCCATTGCAACTCCGTCAATTTCGTTATTTATTTCTTCAGCACCTGTAGCTTCTGCCATAAAATAACGAGCTAAACGCTGAAGATCTTCTTGTCTTTCTCTGAGAGCTGGGATGGTAACAGCATTATTAGCGAAGATAGTGTAAAGACCGCGATAGAATCTTCCTGCACCAACAAGTTTAGAAAGATTTTTTGTGGTCGTAGCGATTAAGCGAACGTCGATATCGTAATCTTCAAGTTCATTGATAATTTTGTGGAGTCTTTTTTGGAATTCTTCATCAAGGCAGTCGATATTAGCAAATACGACAGTTCCTTTATTAGCTGCTTCAAGGATTCCTTTATTGAATCTTCCTGTAGAGTTGTCTCTGTGACCTAGAATTTTATTTTCTACATCTTGAGCTGGAAGAGAGCAATCCACAAGCTCGAAAGCTTGGTGAGCACGTCCTGAGTTCTCATGAATAAAACGACCTAGAGTTCTTTTACCTACACCATTTTCACCAACGACAAGCACTGCAGCTTTACTCACTGATAAATTTCTTGCTTGCGAAAGAGCTTTCTCAACTCTCACATCTGTACCGAAAAGTTCTACTCTAATCTGTTCCATCTGACCTCCTGTCATACGAATCGCCTCCGTCCTGAAGCTTTTTTATAATGTTCTGTCTTTCAAATTCAGCAAACTCAATTCACTTTTAGCTAGTTCTTTTATGTAGTCCGACGTGTCTTTGTCGTTCATCAAACTTGTAAAAACTTCACGACCCTCTTTCAATTTCTGGTTATTCACCATTGCTTGGCCTAAAAGATAATTCACTCGTCCTGTGTAAATCGATTTAGGGTTAGCCTTCTTAAACTCTGATACTTTTTTCTCAAACAGCATGTAATTATCTTTTTTCTTGCCTGCAGTTATTTCGATACCAAGATAGGCAATTCTTTCCCGGACATTCTGTATATAAGCATTATCCGTGCCGAAGCTATTGGTGTCATTTAAGATCGCGCTACTTACTTTCAAGAATTTATCCGACTGTCCTTGTTCGTAGATAGAGTCAGTATAGGCCCGGATCATATCTGCAACGTCAGAGGGATCATATATTATTCTTTGATCTTGCTTAGAGAAAAAATTCTCAAATTGACTTACAGCCTCGGAGTAGTTCTTTTGGTTAAAAGCAACCATACCTTTATAATAATTAGTCTTATTATAATTGGGCATTTTCTTATCAAAATTAGCGATGTTCTTTTGGACAAGATCCCAATTTTGCAACTTCATATCTTTAATTAAGACCAATTCTGATAAAAGATCACTCGCCTTTTGCGTCCCGTCTCTTTTAATCCAAATAGGAAATGTTCTATTTGGCGTATCTTTTAATTTAAGGAAACTTGCATAGACTTCATCAAAGCCTTTGTAGAGACCAAGTTTGACGTAACTAGAACCCACTACAAAGTTCATGAAAGGATCTAGAGCAACTTTATCGACATACTTATCTTTATAAGTCTGCCATGCCTTAATCACTTGTGAGTATTCTGATTTTTTATAAAAATCAGAAATGATTCCGTAAATAATTTCAGCTCCGTCACCATCAAAAATACGTGCATCAATTCTTGGCATTGTGACCATTGGTAAAAGCGAAAGATAAGCAAGGGCTTCTTTGTGTTTTCCATCAACGATTAAAGTACGCAAACGAACTTGCTGCAGTAATTTATTGAGATTTTTATCTGGATTTACTTTAGAGTTTTTATCCGTCTCTAAAAATATTCTAATTTCACGGTCGCGATCATCGAGAGAAATTTTTCTCACACTTCTAAAACCAACATAGCGAATGCGAGCTTCGTAACTAACATTGCTATCAACTGATTGATCGATTGCTTTTTTATAAAGCTCTAAAGTGTCTTCGTAGTTTTTATCTAAAATATCAAAGCAAAGTGCAATTCTTAAATTAGCGTTACTTGCAGCAAACTCATGAGAGTAATTTCTTACAAAGTCCTGATATAAAGCAATAGCCTCTGAGTAGCGACCAACTCTGAAATACGCTTCAGCTGTATTATACAGAATAACTGGATCGATAGGTTTTGCTAAGGAAGATCTATTTTTCTCATACAGAGAAATTAAATTAGGAAGATCTCCAGCGCGCAGTAAACTAAAAGTTTGGTAAGCGAGAATCAACTGAGCAGGAAGAACCTTTTTCATGGTTTTTTCAAGTGCTAGTTCCTGAATTTTTTCAATTTGTCCTAATTTTGCTAGAGAGTTTAACATCGCTTCTGCCGGAATTGCAGATTCTTCGAAGTCAAAACTATCTCTCGTTCCTGCATAATATGTTTTCGCCAATTGCAGTGTTTTTAAATGCTCGCCCTTTTCCATATAATAAGTAAGTAGGTATTTATAGATAGCTTTTTTCAACTCGTAGTTTTCACTTTTTTCAGACAGTGTAGAAAGAATTGAAAAAGCATTTTTAAAAAGTTCTGGATTTGGAGCATCGATATTTTCTCTCAAGATAGCATTCGCTTTGATGAACTCGATTAATTCCCACTCTGTCATCATTCCATATTTTTGTTGGAAGAGTTTGATGGACTTATACATTAATCCCCATTTTTTCTTTCTATAAAGATTAATGGTTAACTGCAAATGTGATTCTTTTTCGCCCTTTTTGAAATCGCGATTAGCAATTGGAAAAAAGATTTCTGGAATCTTTGTTTTTAAGTTCACTACTTCTTTATAAGCTGGAGCGATAGGATCGTAGTCCCAAATAAAAGTAGCTCCGTAACGGAAATCTCTATATGGCTTTTTAGAATCAGCTTCTTCTTGGGCCAATTCTTTTTCTGTCAATTCTTTTGGTTTATTTGGATCTACAATGAAATTTGAGAGAATTTTATCTTCTTTAACTTTTGCAACTAATTCTTCGTCAGCTGCTTCCACCGCCGCCTCTTTGGCTTCCTTTGTTTCAGATGATAATTTTTTAACTTTTTTAATTTTTGCTTTAGGAGCTTTGGTGACAACTGGAATAGGTGCCGGAGCAGATGTTTCTTCAACAACTTTTTGCTCTTCATCAATCGGTTTTTTAACTGCAGCTTTATTGAGAGTCACTGTATCGCCATCAACCCAGAAGTCGACAACGTATTTCTTATCTCTTTCGCGGTAAAAGCTGAACATTTCAACGTTATCACTCTTTAGTTCAATTTCGATTGCCATAGCGTTGGCAGAATTGCCTTCAATGTCAGTCGATTTGTAATTTAAACCCTTAATATAGGCAGGATCTATTTTTAGAGCGACTAGTTCTTCTTTAAGATTGTTATAGAGATCAGAGTTTAAAGTTCTGATTACTACCTTATTACCTTTTTTATTGAATTGGAGTTGGTCGCGACCAGTGAAAAAATTCCAACGTAAATAAGTAGAGGCTTTCTCTTGGTCAACTAAAGCTGTAGTTTGTGCGTATGTAGTGGAAATAGTTTCCAATACAAAAAACAATGCGAAAAAAATCGTCAAAAATTTGAAGAATTCTTTTATTGGGCAGATTTTCACGAAACATCCTGTTCGCATCAAATTGTCCTTACGGGAGTCTTGTTAACTAAAAGCGACATTCATCCTGAATGCACTCGTTGTGACTCAGTACTAAGCTT
Organism: Bacteriovoracaceae bacterium; assembly: GCA_947446575.1. Lineage (GTDB taxonomy): Bacteria > Bdellovibrionota > Bacteriovoracia > Bacteriovoracales > Bacteriovoracaceae > Bacteriovorax. The sequence goes on from CANFHC010000011.1 coordinate 74,463, forward strand.
ACCTCGTTTTTGGTTTTTTTAAAGGAAAATTTTTCTCTACGGCAAATTTTTCTAGTCATTTTAATGACAGGTGGAAATTTTATACTGTTTACAATAATTTAGAACGCTATTCTAATAAAGATAAACGTTTATAGTAAAATTTCTGAAAATATTAGAATTGCATTACCAGTTTTATCAACTAATTTAGATGAGCATATGAAATACATTAACCTACTCATTATTACTCTCCTCTTTGTCGCATGTTCAACTAATGAAACTGGTATTTATAAAAAAAGTACTGAAGTCGTTAACAAGGTTGAAGGAAAAATTCCTGCGCCTTGGAAGAATATAAGTACTGAAGGATCTGACTTCGCATTAAAAAACGAAAAGACTAAATCTATTTTTCTTTTCAACAGTGCATGCCGAAAATTTGAAGCAAGCAACTTAAATACACTTACCTCATCCATACTTACTGGCCTTGAGGATTTAAAATTTATTGAGAAAAAAAATTCTTTTTACCAAGAAAGAGAAGCAGCAGAAGTACTCGCTAGCGGAAAGCTCGATGGGGTGCTTCGCTTCTTTAAAATTATAACTGTTCAAAAAAATAGCTGTATCTATGATTATGTTCTAATCTCTACCACATTAAAAAATATAGAGAGTGATACTCCTGCTCTAAAAGATTTTTTACAAGGGATTATTCTTAAGTGATAAATACAACAACAGAACGACTTCATAATCTTGCTAATACAATAAAAAATTTTTTAAATTTTGTCGGTGAAGTATCAGCACTTTTTTTCGAAACGATTAAGTGCTCTTTCACCGGTCCTTTTTATTTTTCACGTTTAATGGAGCAGATCAACCATATTGGTTATGGTTCCACTTCAATTACCGTTGTCATTGGTTTGACTATGGGGTTAGTTATGACTTTAAACTTCGGTTATGGTCTTGCTAAATTTGGGGGAACGCTTTATGTTCCAGCCGTTGTTTCGCTCTCCTTAGCTCGCGAGATGGCCCCATTGTTTACGTCATTATTAGTAGCTGGTCGCGTAGGCTCAGGGATCGCTGCTGAAATTGGAGCAATGAATGTCACTCAACAAGTTGATGCGATAAGAGCACTCGGAACTTCACCTGTCCGAGTTTTGGTTGTTCCCAGGTTTTGGTCATTAGTAATCTCACTTCCTCTTCTCTCGGCGCTTTCATTTGCCGTCGGTATTTTAGGTGGAATGATTGTTTGTAAAATGGAATTTGATATCGTTCCAGGTTTCTACCTTTATAAAGTATTTTCAACTGTAAAATTCCACGACTATATGTCGGGCATTGTGAAGTCAGCAATATTTGCAGGCATTATTACGATTTTTGCTTGCTATAAAGGGTTAAATACAAAAGATGGAACAAAGGGTGTTGGGCTCACTACAACTTGGGTTGTTGTGACAGCTTCTATTTTAATTTTAGTAACTGATTTTTTTATCAGTAAAATATTTTTGGTTATTTGGTAGATTATGAATGAAGTATTATTAGAATTAAAAAACATTCATAAGGCTTTTGGAAAAAATAAAATACATCAAGGAGTGAGCCTCACTTTGCATAAAGGTGAGAGTTTAGGATTATTAGGTGGATCAGGAACTGGGAAGTCAGCACTTCTTAGATCAATTATCGGTCTTGAGCGAATTGATCAGGGAGAAATCATTTTTAAAGGTGAGCGTATTGATCATCTGCCAGAAAATAAACTCACACCCTATAGAATTAGAATTTCTTATTCTTTTCAAAGTGGAGCGCTATTTGACTCCATTAATGTTTTTGAAAATATCGCCTACCCTCTTTTTGAACACACAATTTTTAGTTATGCTCAAATAAAAGATAGAGTGGCAGAAATGCTAAAGCTTATTGATCTCTCAGGTAAAGAAGAGCTGATGCCTTCGGATTTATCAGGTGGGATGCAAAAACGCGTGGGAATGGCGCGTGCAATGATTTTAAATCCAGAAATTATTCTTTATGACGAACCAACCGCAGGATTAGATCCGGCCAATACTTTAAATGTCGTTGAGCTGATGCAAAGACTTAAAGAAAAAGGTCTTGCTTCCATATTTGTTACCCACGATATTCCTTCGGCGATTATGCTGTGCGATCGCATTGTTGTTTTGCATGAAGGAAAAATTATCTTCAATGATACTCCCCAAAAATTCCAAAATTCTGAAGACCCAGTAGTCAGAACATTTATTATGAGTAGTAAGGACTAAATTATGATCAAGCCTAGTGATAAAAAAAATTATCTTATTTCTGGGATCTTTATCTCACTACTCTTAGGTGTGAGTATGGTGACAATCTTTATGATCAATAAAGAAAACTCACTCTTTTCAAGCAAAGTTTCAATAATGACGGAAGTCAAAAGTGCTCAAAATTTAAAAGATGGAGCAGTTGTTCAATTACGTGGTGTTAAAGTGGGTTCTGTTTCTTCGATTAAATTTAAAAATGTTGAAACTTTAATTATTACTATTGGAGTAAATGCTGATTATAAAGAATGGATTAAAAAAGATGCAATTCTTTCATTTAAAACCCAAGGTGTTCTTGGAGATAAATTTTTAGAAATTGGTGGCGGTACAGAAGGCTCTCCTTCTGTTAATGATGGTGATTTTTTACCAGCGAATGAATCAAATCAATTTGATCATATCATCACAAAAAGTGAAGATTTAATGGTCGTAGCGGGAAGTATCCTCACAAAATTTGATAAAATCATTTCCTCTGTTGAAAATAACCGATTAGAAAAGATATTAATTAACCTTGAAAACGTGACAGCCAATACAAATAAAGTCATGAGCAATTTAAATGATAAAAATATCACTCAATCCGTTGCGAACTTTAAACTATCAAGTGAATCCATGAGTAAAATCACTAAACAAATTGAAGAAGGTCCTGGCACCCTTCACGCGTTGATTTATGATCAAGGTCTTCATGAAGATCTTCGCTCATTAGTTGGTGGAGCTAATAGAAACAAAGTTTTAAAGTATTTTATTCGTGAATCTATTAAAAAGGGCGAATGACGCCGAAGCTCACTAACCCAACATCTGATCCTCAAACGCCGCAAGTGCAGCCTTTGCGCCTTCTCCCATCGCAATCACAATCTGCTTGTACGGCACAGTCGTCACGTCCCCTGCAGCGTAAATTCCCTTAGCTGTCGTGCGATTTTTATTATCGATTACAATCTCACCAAACTTGGTTGTCTCAACTGTATCTTTGATAAAAGCACTGTTAGGTAACAATCCAATCTGAACAAATATTCCATCTAAATCGATTTTCACGATCTCTTTTGTTTTTCTATTTTCGTACTCAAGTGATACCACTTTTGTGCCGTCACCAATGACTTGAGAAGTTCTGGCTTCTGTTACAATCGAAACGTTAGGAAGTGATTTTAATTTATCAACTAAAACTTTATCAGCCTTTAATTGATCCATAAATTCAAAGAGCACAACTTCTTTTACGATCCCTGCTAAATCAATCGCTGCTTCTACTCCAGAATTTCCTCCACCAACAACAGCGATCTTTTTTCCTTTATAGTAAGGGCCATCGCAGTGAGGGCAGAACGCCACTCCGCGACCGATGTATTCTTTTTCTCCTGGGATTCCAAGCTCTCTCCACTTCGCTCCCGTTGTTACGATGATTGCTTTTGTTTTTAGAAACTCTCCGCCTTCAAGTTCAATTATTTTTGGAGCGCCATCTTTAACTGTGCTTACTCTTCTGTGCTCGAACACTGTAATAGGATACTCAGCAATATGCTGATTCAGTTGTGCGACTAATTGTGGGCCTTCGGTATATTTTACGCCAATAAGATTTTCAATTCCTTTGGTGTCTTGAACTTGCCCGCCCATTCTCTCAGCTAAAATTGCTGTTTTTAATCCTTTTCTAGCTGAATATATCGCAGCTGATGAACCTGCTGGTCCTCCGCCGATCACCACAACATCGAACTCTCCTAGATTAGGATCAGCTTTAGTTTTACTTTCACTATCTTCAATTCCATATTGTTTTTCCAGAGCCCCCAGAAGATCGACAAGATTTAATCGTCCCGTATAAAGCAATTTCGAATCAACCACTACACTCGGAACACCTTGAATATTTAATTTCGCAATTTCATCTTGAGTATACGCTCCGTCAATCATCTCATGCTTAAAATTTCCATGAATGATCGCCATTTGATTTAATGTCTGAACAACATCCGGACAATTCTCACACGTAAGAGAAATAAATGTTCTAAGATCTATCGGCCCTTTTAAATTCTTAATTCTCTGAGCAATTTTCTCATCCGGAAATTTTCCTTTTCCATCCGAATTTAAAATCGCCAGAATCAAAGAAGTAAACTCATGGCCTGTTGGAATTCCCTTAAAGGCAATTCCATTTTTCATTCCCTTATATTCAATATGAAAGTGAGGAATGTCTGCAGACTCTTTCGAGGACTTCACTTCAATATATTGAGACGTCGATCCGATCTCACCAAGCATCTCAACCAAATTATTTTGATCTGCATGCTCGCTTAGATCGTAAACTAACTCTACTGTATTCTCTAATTTCGAAAAGACAGTTTTTAATTGCTCAATTATATTATTGTCCAACATACATTCCTCACTCATTTAAAACTTTCTAATTAAATTTTCCCAACAAGATCAAGACCTGGCTTCAATGTCTCACTTCCTGGTTTCCACTTCGCCGGACATACTTCATTCGGGTGAGCAGCGATAAATTGCGCGGCTTGAACTTTACGAAGTAACTCATCAGCGTTTCTTCCAATTCCGTTATCGTTGATTTCCACCAATTTAATTTTCCCTTGGGGATCAATTAAAAACGTTCCTCTGTATGCAAGTCCTTCTTCTTCTATATGCACGCCAAACGCACGTGATAGATGTCCCGTTGGATCAGCCAGCATTGGGTAATTAATTTTTTTAATTGTCTCACTCGCATCATGCCAAGCTTTGTGTGTGAAATGCGTATCAGTAGATACCGAGTAAACTTCCACTCCCATTTTTTGGAATGTTGGATATTTATCGGCCATGTCACCTAGCTCTGTAGGACAAACAAAAGTGAAGTCAGCTGGGTAGAAAAAGAAGATCGACCATTTTCCCTGCAGATCTTTTTGAGTCACCGTTTTGAATTCATTATTGTGATAAGCTTGAACTTTGAAATCTGGAACATTGGTGTTAATTAATGTTGCGGCCATTTGGAATTCCCCTTGATAAAAATAATTGTTAAAGGTTGATCATCTCAACTCTGTTAACAGTATCGCCTTATTAGGGAACTTAGTGAAATCGATTGATTATATGAACCGATAGACTATCTCTATCGGTTAGTTTAACTGTAGGAAACCTTTCTTTTTCATCTTTTCAATAAGCGTTGTCCGGTTCATAGAAAGAAGCTTAGAAGCCTGATTCTTGTTCCCGCCTGTAATATCCAGGGCCTGATTGATAAGCGAGTCTTCAATATCAGACAGCAGTTGTTTTAAATCCACTCCCTCTTCCGGAAGATTGATTAGACTCTTATAAGATTCAACATGCACTGGAGCGGACTTTAAAAACTTAGCTGGCAAATCAGCTACCTTAATAAGGCTTCCACCTTTTAAGATAACTAGGCGTTCAATTAAATTCTCAAGCTCGCGCACGTTTCCTGGCCAGTCATAAGAAATAAGAAGCTCTAATGTTTCATCATCAAACTCTATATTATTTCTCAGGTCTGCACTTACAAATTTTGACAGGAAATACGAAATCATTAACGGGATATCTTCACGGCGCTCTTTCAAGGCCGGAATTTTAATTGGAATAACATTTAAGCGGTAATAAAGATCTTCGCGGAAATTTCCATTAGAAACAGCGTCTTCTAAATTTCTGTGAGTCGCAGTAATGATGCGAACATCGATCTCAGTTGTTTCAGTACTTCCTACTCTTTCAATCACGCGGTTTTGAAGCACGCGAAGAATTTTTACTTGCAGAAGAAGTGGCATATCGCCAATTTCATCTAAAAAGATCGATCCTCTATGGGCCATTTCAAAACGACCTTTGCGGCTTGAGATCGCACCAGTAAACGCACCTTTTTCGTGACCAAAAAGTTCACTCTCTAATAGCTCCGAAGGAATCGCACCACAGTTAACAGAAACCATATTATGAGATTTTCTTGGTGAGAGATTATGAAGAGCATTTGCAACTAATTCTTTTCCCGTTCCAGATGGCCCTGAGATGAAAACAGTCGAGTCCGATGCCGCAACCTTTCTGATGCGCTCGAACACTTGTTTCATTGATTTAGAACGTCCCACCATTCCACAAAAAATATCATCGGCACCTGGGGCTTCGATTTTAAATTTGCTTTGGAATAAATGATTCGTGCTTCCTGCGTTCGATACAGGAGCAGCTACTTTAGCAGGCTCAGCAGTAAAGGCACTTTCAGGAATATTTAATTTTTTAATAAAAGCTTTTGTAACTAGCTCACTTAAAATTTCTAATTCAAAAGGTTTCGTTAAATAATGAAATACACCTTTTTTCGTCGCATTGATGGCCGTTTCAATTGATGCAAATCCAGTCATTACGATAGAGACAAAATGGTGTCCGCGCTCTTTTAATAAATCAATGAGAAGCAATCCATCCGATCCACCAACTTCAAAGCTGATATCAGTAATAAGGCAGAATGGAGTTTGATTAACGACCGTTTCTGATTTGATTTTTTTATCGAGTTCTAATAGGCATTCAGTAGGAGTTAAAAAGAAGTGAACATTTAAAGAGAGCTTTTTTTCTAGATATTTTTTAATCGTGGTACCAAGCACGCGGTCATCTTCGACCAGATAAATATCTGGTAGTGGAGAACGCTTCACAATCTCGGCCAAACTTTGGTCTTGCTCAAAAGATGTGTGTAAAAATTGAAAGTCATTCACTCTTCGCGTCCTTGAAAGAAATTAATGAAACTGCTTTTCGCTATTACCCAAGAGAAATGGTCAATCCATCTAACCAATAGAAAAATGCTAGCAATTAAACTGGTGTAGTGTCAATTTCTCAACATCAAACTGCGCCAACCGGCAAAAACTACCTATATTAAGAATGTATGAATAACTATTTAAAAACGTGGGTGAATGTTTGAACGATTTGGTCGGGTCCACCGATGGCGAAATAAATGATGACTGATGTAAGACAAAATAAGGTTATTGATCCCCAAGCATAGGCCATTTCTTTGTAGTCTTTGAGCCAATATAAATAAGCGAAGTGTAGACTGATGATCACCATGGGCACGGCCCAAAATGGAGTGTACTTAAGAATGAACAAAAATATATCGAGAAAATTCATAAATCGATTCTATCATAAAAAAGCCCTCGTAAGAGGGCTTTTTATTTTTAGCTATTAGAAATGAGATTTTAATTCTTCTAAACGATCTAATTTTTCCCATGGGAAAATATCGCGACCAAAATGTCCGTAAGCAGCTGTTTGAGAGTAGATCGGTTTTAATAGATCAAGTCTTTCAATAATCGCTCTTGGTTTCATGTCGAACATTTTATTAATCACCGCTGTTAGCTTATTGATTTCAACTTTTTCTGTACCGTATGTTTCAACAAGGAATGATACTGGTTGAGCAACACCGATAGCGTATGCAACTTGCACTAATGCTTTTTCAGCAAGACCAGCAGCAACGATATGCTTAGCAACGTGGCGAGCAGCGTATGCAGCAGATCTATCAACTTTAGATGGATCCTTTCCAGAGAAAGCCCCACCACCGTGAGCACCGTGGCCTCCGTAAGTATCTACGATGATTTTTCTTCCTGTAAGACCACAGTCTCCCATAGGGCCGCCGATAACGAATCTTCCAGTTGGATTGATGTAGATTTTTGTGTTGTTATCGATAAGGTTTGCTGGAACAACTTTGTTGATGACTTCAGCGCGAACACCTTCTTCGATTTGCTTTAAAGTCATCTCTTCAGCGTGCTGAGTAGAAATAACGATAGCATCTAAACGAGAAATTTTTCCGTTTACGTATTGAGCAGAAACTTGTGTCTTACCATCAGCTCTTAAAAGCGGAAGTGGACCAGTCTTTCTAACTTCAGAAAGTTTACGTGCTAGTTGGTGAGATAGATCAATTGTTAGAGGCATGAAGTTAGCTGTTTCGTTACATGCGTAACCAAACATTAAACCTTGATCTCCGGCACCTTGTTCAACGAAAGTCCCTTCACCAACGTTTACACCTTGAGCGATGTCTGGAGATTGTTTTCCAAGAACTACTGATACACCACAAGTAGTTGCATCAAAACCTTTTCTTGAATCGTCGTAACCGATATTTTTAATTGTGCTTCTTACAATTGCTTGAAAATCAACATTAGCTGTTGTTGTGATTTCTCCAGCAAGAACAACTAGACCAGTTGTAATTAATGTTTCACAAGCAACTCTTGCTTTCGGGTCTTGAGCAAGCATTGCGTCCAAAACTGCATCTGAAATTTGATCGGCGATTTTATCTGGGTGACCTTCAGTCACAGACTCAGATGTAAAGATGTAATCTTTCAACATAACTTTCTCCACAAAGAGAGATGGTAAACAAAAACCATCTAAATAAATAATACACTAGCGGGCAATATACACTTGAAGGAATAGAGGGGCAAATGTTTTTAGTGGGAGAAATACTTAAATTGGTGAGGATTTCTATAATAATAGATTTGTTTATTATTTTTGGCATCCATTACGTAAGTTTTGCCTTTAAGCTCTAAGACAAAAAAGTTTTTGTTCAAATCTTCATTGGTAAAATCATAAAGAAAACGATAGCGGTCTTTTTTAAACAGGTTGTAAATTTTTTTAGAGTTACGTACTGCTTTGCCAGGAGTTTCTGGGAGGGCCTTAAAATCATTCCACAAAGAATCCATTTCTATTCTTCCAAACATACTCATGCGGGAAAAATATCGAAGTGCTGTAAACTTGCTTTTGGGCTTATTGAGAAGTTCCAATGCGATACGCACATTTTCTCGTCTTAAAAACTGACCTGTCTTACTCATGTCTGGGCAATAGATATGAAAATTTCCGGGAATATAGAAATAAGTAAAAGAGAACTCGCCTTCTTTAAAAAGAACATTTAACCACTTATTTTCTTTGGTTTTAATCAACGCCGAAAGATATTTATTCAAAGTGTCTTTATCCGTCAGGGAATTATAAGTTGGATTTTCTGCACGATTGATTACAACTTGAGCAACATCTCGGCGCTCAAGAGCATCGGGAGCATCCATACGCCCTACTTCACTATAAAGAATTGTCTCAATGACAAAGAGAGATTGCAAAAGCTCTGAGCGCTTCGACCAAAAATCATAGGTATTAGCTTCTCGTGTGAGCACAAAGTCTTTAAGCGTATATAAAGAACGCGCTCGCTCCTCTAATACAGAAGTAATATCTTGAATTTGACTGTCTTCAGAGAGTTTTATTTTTTTGCCATCGACTAAATCTTGGTAAAAATTAAGTGCTCTCTCCGTGCGATTTTTCCATTCAGTAAATCGATCTATAAATTTTTCTGGTTTAATAGACATAAGTTTATCAAAATTATTAAGCACATAGTGAAAATCGACGCGTTCATTATCAGTTAAAAAAGATCGGTTCGTTTCCTTCATCAATGAAAGATACAAAGTATCAAAAGCTGAACGAATAACAGCATCACTTCTAGTGAGTTCTTCATCATAGGATCCGTCTTGAACAATTTTTCTAAAAAGGTAAATTGAGTTCGCGCGACTGCGGGCATCTTTAGTGTTGGTGTATTTAAACTTTTCATACTCTGACCGCAAGGCGAGGTGGTTAATAGGAAATTTAAAACTTAACAAAAAAGGAACCTGACTTTTAAAGAGTTCAATTTCTTTTAATAATTGCTCAAACTGCTTTGCAGCCTTTTTTTTTATCTCTTCTTTTTTAGTTTCACTATTGTTAAAGAAAAAATCTTTTTTAGCGTCTTGTAACAAGGAAACATCATTTTCCAAACGATCAATTTGAGCACGCAAGCTTTTGAAGTTTTCTATTTTTTTTATTAGGTCAATTTGAGATTGAATCCACTGACTTTTTTCTTTCATTAAAGGAAGTAAATTTTTGATTGTTTTAAGATCTACTTTTTCGTCTAATAAAACAGGAATGAAATTTCCATCGCCACGGTAACTTTTATCTAGTTTGGAAAAAGCATCTTCAGTACCTGGTTTACATGATTCATCTGAATACTCTTTTTGGAGTTTTAGATACTCTGCCAGAATAGTTTGGTTTAAATGATCGGCAGCACTGACTGGCAATGAGGATGCAATAACAATAAATAGAAAAAGAAAAAGAAAATATTTCATTTAAGTTTTTAAACTTTTTACAAATTCTGATTCCCACAATCCTAAACATGTACCATTGCTTAATATAAGGATGAGGTTTTCTGGAGTAGCTAGCTTTTCGATTTCAACCATTAGCTCTACTAAATTTCCGACAACACACCCAGGTCGCCCTGAAGCTTTTACAGAATCAATAATTTTATAAATATCCAAATCCCCCACGTTCTTCACACTTGTAGGTCTCGTTGGTTTTGTAAAAATAACTGAAGTTGCTTTATCTAATGATTCGGTAAATTCTTTTTGAAAAATGGCACTTCTTGCTGTTGCAGAATTAGGTTCCATGATGACGTGCACTTTTCTTGTTGGGTATTGTGTAATAATTCCATCAAGAGTTAAATCAACAGCACGAGGGTGATGTGCAAAATCGTCGACGATAAGAGCACCTTTATAAGTTCCACGAACTTCTTGACGGCGTTTTACCATTTGCAGATGTTTAATCGCCGCTTGAATCTCTGCCTGTTTAAATCCTTCGGTTAAAGCGTAAAGAATTACTGAAGAGAGATTTAAAATATTGTGTCTTCCAATTAAATTCGTTTCAAAGGTAAATTCTTCTTTATTAAATTTTAATTGAAAGCGAGACCCAAATTCATTGGTCTCTAATATTTTTGGACCAATTTCAGATTTCTCTCCGTATTTTATCCAACGATTTTTATCACCGTCAGTAAATTCATTAAATAGTTCAAGTGAAGCAATATAGTCTGCCGACATGATCATTGTTTTAGAAATATGTGGCAAAGCTGCTCTAAATTGATTTTTAATATCTTCAACAGAATTGAAAATATCAGCATGATCAAATTCAAGTGAAGTTAAAATTAAATTATCAAGCGAGTAAGATCTGAACTTTGAAATTTTTTCGAAGTAGGCACTATCATACTCATCTGATTCTATGAAAAAATATTTTCCGCTTCCAAGTCTTGAAGAGGGGCGCTCTTCCATTACTCCACCGATTAAATAGCCTGGATTCGTACCAAGTTTTTCAAAAACCTGTGTCGCTAAAAAAGTTGTTGTCGTTTTTCCATGTGTACCAGCAATTCCTATAACGTTTACATCACTTAAAACAAGTGCGCCGATAGCCGTTGGAAAAGAAGCAAATTTAACTCCCAGCTCTTCAATCATCAAAGCGTCTGGGCCGCCGTTAGGAATAACATTTCCGACAACTATTAAATCAAAAGTTTTTAAAAATGCTTGATCAATTTGATCGAGCTTAAAAAGTGGAATACCTGTCGATTCTAAGTAAGTGCTCATTGGAGGATAATAATTTGTATCTCCACCTTGAACATCATAACCTTTTTCTTTTAACAAACAGGCAGCTGCTCCCATCCCTGTTCCGCAGACACGATAGAAAAAAACTTTCTTAATGCTCTTTTGGAATTTTTTTAAACCATTGAAGTCTTGCTTGTTAGTTAAATTCATGAGTATTCCTGTCAGATTATGGGTAGCAATTCAAAGCATCTTAACACATTTAAAGCTAAAAAGTTAGTCAAAACTACCGATGAATAATAGCTTAAGGAGAAATTCTTACAACCTTATTACTAATATATTTTGGGCGGTATCGTAAATGAAAACATTATCACTTCTTGCGATTTTAAGTTTATTTTTATCAAGTTGTTCGTATTTTAATTATGAAAGAACTCCAGCAGCTGATGAGATTGTTCAAACCCAAGAGGAAGTCCTACAAGTTTTTGAATTTCGCTCATCAACAATTTCTACCAAAACGGACTACCGAACAACAATTCAAAAATTTATTAACAACAATGTTCTCTTTAAAGGAACGTACGGAACAGGAAATGAAATCGCTGTAGATTTTCTCGAAGATGTAACACTTCCAAAAGGTGTCGCTTTCTTTCCGGAATTCCAAGTTAAGGACAACGTCTATAAGATTGTCATTCTTCACTCGAAAGAAGCAATAAATGATCCAGTTGCCTCTTCTGAACTTTTAAATTTTTTGCGTATTCTTCGCGATCAAAAATATTTCATGAGTCACTTCGCTGCTTTTGAAATGTACTATAACACTATTGAGCAAGATCCAATTTCAGCACAAAATTGGGCAAAAATTAGAGAGGCTGCAGCAAACATGGAACCAACCGGGGAATTGAGCGATCAGCAAATTAAAGATGCTCTAAAAACTCGTGGTGTGGATTGGGCAAAAGAAAAAGAAGACTATGCCGAACTTGCAAAAAAAGAATTAAAACACCAAAAAAGTGCGGACCTAGAGCGTAGGGCCGTTATCGATGCACTTGATAAAGCAACTGAAGATCAACAATTTAAAAACCTAGTTGCAAAAAATAACCGCGCTGGTGTTGCTGATCTTTTAAAAAAATATCTTCCATGGGAAGAGATGGCCCCGTTTGAAAAAAGATATTGGGAAACATATCTTGATGCTATCGTTCATCCACTCCCAATGGATAAAAGAATTTTTATCTATCGTGGTATTAATGATGACTTCATCTACTCAGCTTATAAAGGTGGAAAAGAAATACCAAAAGAAATCGCTCAAAAAGATGGTGATGTTTTTGTAATGTCGACAATCCTTACAAAAAATCAAGGAACATGGAACCGTCGTCTGAGATCACTTACGGCCATGTATGAAAAATTTATTGGAACAAATGCAAAACTTGAAAGTGAATTTACAAAGAGTGCTCGAATCGTAACGATGTTTGTCAACCATTCTAAAAATCCACAAGGAAGCCCATTTCTATCTTTCACTCCTAAATTCAATGTCGCTCGAAATTTTGGTTCAAATAAAATGAGTGCTTATGCTCTCGACCCAAGACTAGTTTCTTTTAACTTTGCGTCTGAATTTAAAAATGAAGTTGAATTTCTCCTACCTCTTATGGCGTTCCCTGAAGATGTTGTTGGATTTTACGATAATAAAATTACTCCAGACCTACAAAACACAGAAGAATTAATGCAAAAACTTTTCAAAGAAAAGTTAATTAAGGCCCATGGTGAGGTTAAAGGTGAAGAGCTTTATGTAAAAGTTCTCGCTAATTCAAAAGACTATTTTGATTCAGCTTTAAATAGATATGAAGGAAAAATAACAGCGGCTGTTATTGCTCCAAATGAACCAAATTTTATGGTCAAATTTTTTAACAAAATTTTTACTAAAAAAATAACACCTCCACCTGTTGCTGAACTTGCTCCTGTAAAGAGTTCTGCTTGTTTGGATATTATTACTAGTTTCTGGAAATAAACGAGAATATTATGTTTAATAAATTTCTAAGTCTTCTTTTAACCATTTCTCTTTTAAGTAGCTGTGCCAGTGTCGTCACCTCAAACCGACTGCCTGCTTCTGTCACCGATGAGATAAGTTATTACTTATCAATTGATAAATTCAAATACTACCTCAATGAATACGCTGTTGCTCTTGAAGGAAAAATTCCAAATGAAATAGTGACTGACCTTAAAGGTCTGTCGATTGAAGACATCATCGCCATGCACTTGGATGCTAATCAATTGGCAGATGCCGATAATTACGACGGAATGATTTATGATTATTTAAAAAACAAAGATCTTGTAAAAAACGTAAAAAAAGAAGACCTTAAATGGAACTATAATTTTTTTAGAACCAAACTAAACGAGGCTTTTACTCTCTCTCCTAGCAAACTAAGCCTCGACCTAAGTATAAATTCGGGAGAAAAATCTCTCGTCAATGAAACTTTAATCACCCCTGATATTTTAGCACCTGAAGATATGACTCTTGATTCTGGTCATTATATTTCTAACCGCACGACTCGTGCGATTTATTGGGAAGCAATTGAAAATGACCGCACAATTGAATTTCACTTAGGTGATAGCCGTGAGTTTTTAAAACAACTTAAAGAACAAAACGGAGAAATACTCTACGAAGTTAAACCGCTAGCAAAAAACTACAACAAGATTTTCATTATAAAATATCCTGGTGAAAGCTCTTATCGATATGCCATTACCAATATTGGTGGCAAAGACCGTCTCGACCACTTAGTTAGCCAATTATCTCTGTCGAATATAAATGGAAAAAAACTAAAAAACAAAGTTGTTGTAAAAGGTGACCTAAAAAAATTTCACGCCGGAAAAATAGAAGAACATACTCTGCAATTGAAACTTTTGCCAAAGGCCAACAGAGTAATCATTGGCCAGAAAGAATCGATTGATGGAAAGTTCAATCTATTTTGGAAAATCAAGGCACTCAAAAACCTCTACGACGAAGATCCAGACTTATTTAACAAAAGAATAGATGCAAAAACTCGTGAAAAGTTTTTTGCTCTAGAAAAATCTCCTTTTGAAGTTCTCTTTAAAGATAAAAAGATTGTTGAAGACACTTACCTTGCTTTTGAAAAAGAATTTACTGACAACCCGAAATTACTTCCGGCTAAATTCAAAGTTTATAACTACGACAACTTTACTATCGAAATGTGCGATTATATTTTCAAAGACTCAGAAGGAAAAGATGTCCGTTGGCGAGTGGTCTCTAATGTCTGGGGAGATGAGATTGTTCCAATCGCACAAGCTTTCAAAAATAGTGGTCATACTAATGTAGTTTATATGGGAACAGCTGGAGCCTTTGCGGATAAAGGATATAAAGTTGGCGATCTCGTCATCCCTGCTTCTGTGCAAGATGGTAATGATAAAATTACGGTAAAATCCAATCCAATGAAAATCGAAGGCGCAAAATATGGTGGAAGTGTCGAGCACGTTGGCTCTCCATTTGAAGAAAGTGTCGAGTGGTTAGAAAAAGCTCGCGCTCGCTCTGAATTAGTAGAAGTTGAAACTTCTTACTTAAGGAAAATATTTAATAGTCCAGGTGATAATGTAGAAATGTATCTGCTTATTTCTGATATTTTAGGAAGTGACAGTGAAACTCTCGCTCATGCGACAAGCTCGAAGCGAAAGAACTCACAAAATAAACTTTTAGCAAAACTATTCGAGAGAGACGCAAAAGGCTTCCCTGTTCCAATAACAGAAGCCGTAATGAGTAGTGCAGAGAAAAACCGTTCTTTTATTTTTGAAGTCCTTGCAAAAAAGGCAGTTTCATACCGTTATTATGCTTATTCACATCTAAAAAATGTGAAAGAACTAACTGAAAAAGATGTTTTAAAATTCGCAGAAGAAAATGCGACCTTTTCTGATAGTTTTATTCTAGATCGATTAGTTAAAGTAAGCGAAGTCGTTCACGAAATGAATAAAAAGTTTAAAGGTGTTGCTGAATTTGATGTAGCCCTTTCAAAAAGCCTAGTTGAAGGAAAATGGAATCCGAAAACAGAAAAAATGCATATTATCCTTAAAGCTAAAAATACTGAAGCAGAAAAAATATTAAAAGAGGGGCTAGCTAGCCTAGGAGATCATCTGACAAAAATAAAAGCTTTTGCTGAAATCAATGTAAGCATGGCCATTGATAGTGCTGACATAGTCTGGATGAAAATTCCTGAAAAAACTGATCCCGATTTTTTGGTAAAGATTTACTCACTCGCAGGACTTAAAAATGCTGGTCTTTATCACAAAGTCACTTACAACGGAAATCTCACTTTAGATTTACTTCCAATAGCAAAAACGGAACAACCGCTTGAAGCTTTTTATCAAGGTGTCGCAAGTAATGCGGCTAAGAAAGACAGTGGTGTAGTTGGAACCTGCATGGAAGCCATGAAGTCATTGTTAATTATGTTCTAGAGGTTAGTATATGAAACGAAATTATTTATTATTAAGTTTTTTACTACTTACTCTAATTCCTGGATGTGATAATCATCCTGCTTTTAATCATAAAGTTAGCCGATTCATTGCATCTGAGCATCTACAAAAAATTAGCGGAAAAGAAAATCTAGCTGTTGGAGTTAGAGAATTATTATACGAAGAACAAAATCTCCATAATAAAGTTCTTTGGGGAGAAAATGCCTTTGCTTCGAATATCGATCCAGCCTACGTACCAGAAAATAACCCGAAATTTCCTCTCCCCTACTACTTAGTTCCAGCAGAAGACGCTAATTTTTTATTTTCCGATTCACTAGATCAAAGAGTGGCCGATCAATTGGCGTTAAAAATTAGTGGAAAAAAACATTATAAATTATTCGTTCATCCTGAATCAGAAGCCCATTATGAATTCTTGCGTGCATCCTACAATTACGTTGGCCCTGACACAACTGAGTTCATGGCGTCGCCCACTTCAAGCTATCGCTCTCTGGTAGTTTGGAACAAAAATAATAACCAAAGAAAACCTTTTATTGCAAAAGTTAGTTTAGATAAAAACGTTATTGGGAGCATCGATCGCCTCGTGAGTATCAACGAAGTTGAGCGCTCAGTAGCCAACCAAAAAGTGTTTGATCGAATGGGAGAAAAGAAACTCACTCAGATGAATTTAAAAATATTTCCTGAATCAGCAGGCCTTACTATAGATAAAACTCATCCTGGAGCTCCTGAAAAACTAGGTGGACAGCTCATTCGTGAAATTCCGGATGAACTTGTTAATGGCGATATGAAATGGATTTCTTTTTCAGCGATGATGAGCCCAAATAGAAAAACTAGACCACTGATAATGGATGTTATAGAAAAAAGTGGATTATCTTCATATGAATTTTTTGAAACATATATGATTAATAGTTATATGAATATGTTTGAAGAAGTTTCATTCAAAAGTGGTGTGAATTTTGAACCCCACTCCCAAAACTTAGTTTTTGAAACAACGAAAGATTTAAAGCCTACTGGAAAATGGGTCTTGCGTGATTTCGGTGGAGTTTGGCCTGATGTTCTGACCATGGCTAAAAATGGCGGACCTGTAGATGTGTATATGGAAGCGGCCAGCGCTGCTAAATATAAATTGCGTGGTGGACGAGGAAATTATATTAGCAGTTATGTTTTTTTCTATAAACGCCAGGTCTTCGACATGATGCTTGCTGAAGTTGCAAAGCTTGATAGCAGTCTAACTCCTGAAAAAGTATCTTCGCTAAAAGGTAAAATTGATGCTCGTTATACAAAACTTATCAATTCGTACTTGGGACTTAATTTAAAAGAAGCACCCAATATGGCCAATTATCAGGCAGTAGAAAAAATGGTTCTCTCCCAGACAGAGTTTGACCAAAAGAATGCAAAGAAAGAAATTAAAGATTTAGAAAATGTTCAAACGTTCATTGAAACAAAAAAAGCTAATCACGAGTGGGTTGAACTAGCTCCTAAAAAAGGTAAATCTGAGTTCTATTTAACTGATCATGGTCTTTATGAAGTTTCGAATAAAAAAATAGTGGGCCTTGCCCTCTTTAATCGAAATGAACTTGAAGATTATAGAGCAAATAACAAAATGCTTACAATCTTTAAAGAAGAAGCACCCATTGTAAAAAAAGGCGGATGTGTTGCTTTCATCAGAGATTTTTTAACTAGGTAACTATGCATCTTCATCATATCTATAAAAAAAATGGCAAACCTACATTGGTCATGATTCATGGTCTTTTAAGTTCGTTAGAAACTTTTATACCACTCATTCCATTGCTGGAAAAAAATTTTGATCTTTTGCTGGTCGATCAACGCGGTCATGGTGCCTCTCCTCCCGAAGGACTAGACTATTCTGCAGAAAGCATGGCCCATGATTTAAAAAAACTCCTAGATCAATTGAAAATTACTCACGCTGTATTTTTAGGACATTCCATGGGAGGAAGAACTGTTTTAAAATTTGGAGAACTCTATCCCACGATGATTGATAAAATGATCATTGAAGATATGGGAATTCATCAAAGACAGCTGCGATCTAATGAGCGTGATGAAGAAAAGGCGAATCTTGCAAAAAAAGCTTGTATCCCTTCTTTAATTTTTAAAAATAAAGAAGATATTTTAACTATAATCTCTCCACTTTATTCTTACGCCAAAGATTTATTAAAAACCAAGGTAGTAGAATTTGCTCCCGATAAGTTTGAATTAAAATTTTGGCCGGATGTTTCTGTAATGTATGGCTATCAAGGAAATTATACTGATCTAACTACTGCACTCACTACAACGAAATTTCCTGTGCTATTTCTAGTAGCTGATCCAGTCATTGGTTCTGCCATGACAGCGACTTGTATTGAGCATATAAAATCTCACGTTCCTAGAGCGGAATTTCATCTGATTGAAAAATCTTGGCATAATATACACAAGACTCATCCCAAAGAATTTTGTGAGAAAATTATTAGTTGGTGTAACGCCAGATAGCTGCACCCAAAGACTTTCGAAGTGTTGATAACCCCGAGCGCTCATACCAATACGACTGAGTCGCGTTTGTAAGAATAACAGCTCCCTTCATTTTTTCTAAATCAATCCAAAAAGATGTTCCCGTAAATCCTAAGTGCCCAATCGTTTTTAGCGTTGCTCCAGTTCCTGCCAGCGTATTAGCGGGATCCATCACTCGATCAAATCCTAAAACAAAACGATCTTCTGATTTTTGCGTAGCGAGTGCCTTTAATATTTGTTCACTCATTTTCGTTTCTTGCTCTAAATTAATAAGTGATCGGCAAAGTCCATCAACTGTCGCAAATAATCCCGCATGAGAAATAAACTCACCAATATTATAACAATTGTTATCGTGAACTTCTCCGCACACTATTTTTTTATTTCTCACTCCTGTTTCTGGAGAAAAAGAATCTTCTGGAAGTTTTTTCCAATGAACAAGTTCGCGGTCAAAATAATATGAACACAAATCTTCTAATTTTTTTCCTGATTTTTTTTCAATCTCAAGCATGCATCTTAAAGATGAGTAATCTGAATAAAGTGAAGGTGACTCTTTTATCTCGTAGGGAAGTAATTCCTCTCTCCACGTTTTTTTTGAAAGAAGACCGCCAACCGGAAGGCCTGCTTTATGATTTAAAAGCAACATCATTTTTTCATCAAAGAGTTCTGGGAATTTTAACCTGACAGCTGAATTGGTAAGCGGTTTCGTGACACTCGCTAAATCAAAATATAAATACGGTTTTGTGCTAAAGACATCAGCAGAAATTTCGAATGATTCAAATTTTTTATTTTTAAAATCAATTATGCCAACAGCGATTGAATCAAAATGTTGATCGCCCATTAATTCAAACGCTAAATTTTTTAAATTTTCCATAAACTCATTCACAAAAAAAAGCCCCTCCGAATCAGAGGGGCCATTTCATTTTATTTCGTATTTTTAATCGCCGCCTGCGCCGCTGCCAATCTTGCAATCGGCACTCGGTAAGGTGAACAAGAAACATAATCTAATCCAATCTTGTGACAGAATTCAATCGATTTAGGTTCTCCTCCATGCTCTCCACAAATCCCAAAGTGCATATCGGGATTTGCTTTTCTTCCTTCGCTCACAGCGTGCTTCATTAAGAAACCAACACCATCTTGATCGATAGAAACAAATGGATCGTTAGGCACTAAAGCTTTTGAAACGTAATCTGGTAAAAATTTTCCAGCATCATCACGAGATAATCCAAAAGTTGTTTGAGTTAAATCATTTGTTCCAAATGAGAAGAACTCAGCATGCTTTCCAATTGAATTGGCCATAATTGCAGCTCTTGGAAGCTCAATCATTGTTCCAATTTTATACTTAATTGTTTTTCCTTTGGCTTTAAAGATTCTCTCGATCTCGCGAATTGCATCTTCTTTTAGTAGAGTTAATTCACCTTCAAGTGCAACAAGTGGAATCATAATTTCAGGATAAACCGTCACACCATTATCAGCGCAAATAAGAGCAGCTTCGATGATTGCTTGAACTTGCATGCGGTAAATTTCTGGGAACGTTACACCTAAGCGACATCCTCTATGACCTAACATTGGATTGAACTCGTGAAGTTGGTCTCCGCGATTTTCAATAGTTTTCATATCTAGCTGAAGACTGTCAGATAATTCTTTTTTATCTTCGAGGCTATGAGGCAAGAATTCATGAAGAGGTGGATCAAGAAGACGAATATTAACAGGCAGACCATTTAATACGGTAAAGATCCCGACAAAATCTTCTCTTTGAAATGGAAGAATTTTAGCAAGAGCAAGTTCGCGATCTTTTACTGTGTTTGCAAAAATCATTTCGCGAACTGCTAAGATACGATCTTTTTCAAAGAACATATGCTCAGTTCTACATAGTCCAATTCCTTCAGCTCCAAATTTAACAGCAACTTTTGAATCATCAGGAGTATCAGCATTAGTTCTTACACCAAGACGTCTAAATTCATCTGACCATTTCATGAAAGTTGCAAAGTCATCAGTAATAGCAGCGTCGATCGTTGGAACAACACCTTCAATAACTTCACCAGTGGCCCCATCAATCGTTAGAGCGTCACCTTCTTTATATTTTTTTCCATCAACAGTTAATATTCCAGCAGCATAATCAATCATTAAAGTTGAACAACCTGCTACACATGGTTTCCCCATTCCGCGAGCAACAACCGCCGCGTGACTTGTCATCCCTCCACGGGCCGTTAAAATCCCTTGAGAGGCAACCATGCCAGCGATATCTTCTGGTGAAGTCTCTTGGCGAACTAGAATAACTTTTTGTCCTTCTTCTGCTAGCGTGTGCGCTCGCTCACTTGAAAAAGCAATCACACCTGCTCCAGCACCTGGAGAAGCAGGAAGACCTTTAGCGATAATTTTTTTCGTCGCTTTTGGATCTAGACGTGGGTGAAGAAGTTGGTTTAGGTCTTCAGGATTCACTCTTAAAAGTGCTTCTGCTTTAGAGAGTATCCCCTCACTTACTAAATCTACCGCAATTTTAATTCCAGCTGCAGCAGTTCTTTTTCCATTTCTCGTTTGAAGAATATAAAGTTTTTTATTTTCAATAGTAAACTCGATATCCTGCATATCTTTATAGTGAGCTTCAAGTTTTTGATAAACAGCAGTCAATTCTCTAAATGCTTCAGGCATTGCCTCTTCAAGCGTCTTGAAATTTTTATTTGAATCGTTCTTAGAAAAGTCGTTAATTGGTTGTGGAGTTCTGATCCCTGCAACAACGTCTTCACCTTGAGCATTGATAAGATACTCGCCGAAGAATTTTCTTTCTCCTGTTGAAGGATCGCGAGTAAAACAAACTCCTGTCGCGCAGTCGTCTCCCATGTTTCCAAAAACCATCGATTGAACGTTTACAGCCGTTCCCCATGTGTGAGGGATATCGTAAATTTCTCGGTATTTAACTGCGCGTGGATTTCCCCAAGAGTTAAATACAGCAGCGATTGCCCTCCATAACTGCTCCAATGGTTCAGTTGGAAATGTCTCACCACTTTCTTCTAATATAATTCTTTTATAAACACCAACAAGTTCTTTTAAATCAGAGGCTGATAGTTTTGTATCTTCATGAACGCCACGAGCTTCTTTTAAATCTTCAAGATATGCTTCAAGAAGTGAAACGTTAAAGTCCATAACGACGTTAGCGTACATTTGGATAAATCTTCTATATGAATCCCATGCAAATCTTTCATTGTTAGTTAACTTTGCTAAACCTAAAACTGATTGATCGTTCATCCCTAAGTTTAAAACAGTGTCCATCATTCCTGGCATTGATGCGCGAGCTCCAGAGCGCACAGAAAAAAGAAGTGGATTAGCATTGTCACCGAATTTTTTTCCAGTGAGTTTTTCTGCTTCTGTAATCGCTTTTAAAACTTCAGCGCGTACTTCTTTGTTGATTTCTCTTCCTGCTTTCTCGTAATCGAGACAAGCTTGTGTTGTGACTGTGAACCCTGGTGGGACATCAAGTTTAAGTGCGCACATCTCTGCGAGATTGGCCCCCTTACCACCCAATAGGTCTTTCATGTCTTTGTTCCCTTCAGTTAGTTCTCTGCTGAAGAGATATACCCATTTTTGTGTTGTCATAGTTTCCTTACTCCTAAAGCTTCTGTGAATTGAAGTTTGTGGTTTGAGAAAATTTTTATTTAAAACTTAAATTTATCTTTTAAATAGTTTTGCACTTGAGCAATCGCAATTCTTTCTTGAGTCATCGTATCGCGACTTCTAATCGTAACTGCGTGATCATTTAAAGTATCGAAGTCCACTGTAATACAATAAGGAGTTCCGATTTCATCTTGGCGTCTGTAACGTTTACCAATTGATCCAGCAACGTCATATTCAGATTTATAGTTTGCACTCACATCTTCAAATAATTTATTTGAAACTTCTTCGAGTTCTGATTTTTTTGATAATGGCATGATCGCTGTTTTAATCGGAGCTAAAGCTGGATGGAATTTCATTACCGAACGCTCTTTATCTGCATCACCTGCATTTTCTAATCTGTAAGCATCACAAAGAATTGCGAGTAAACATCTATCTGCTCCCACTGATGTTTCAATGACGTATGGAAGATATTTTTCGTTATTAACCTGGTCAACATAGTTCATGTTTTTTCCAGAGAATTCTTGGTGTTGTTTTAAATCGAAATCAGTGCGAGAGTGAATTCCTTCCATCTCTCCCCATCCCATTGGGAATTCATACTCGATATCAGTAGCAGCGTCAGCGTAGTGAGCTAAGCTGTCTGGTCCATGTGGTGCCCAGTGAATTTTTTCAGGGCGCAGACCGTTTTCAATATGCCATTTCCAACGTGTTTCTTTCCATTGCTCCATTGACTCTTTTTGAGTTCCTGGTTTTACAAAATATTGCATTTCCATTTGTTCGAACTCGCGAGTTCTGAAAATGAAGTTACCTGGTGTGATTTCATTTCTAAATGCTTTTCCGATTTGAGCGATACCAAATGGTAATTTTTTTCTCATCGTCGTTTGAACATTTAAAAAGTTTACGAAAATTCCTTGAGCTGTTTCTGGTCTTAGGTAAACCATCGACGAAGTATCTTCCATTGCTCCCATTTGAGTTTTAAACATCAAATTGAATTGGCGAATATCAGTGAATGAATCTTTTGATCCACACTTCTGACATGGTTTAGTCATATCGATATTATCTGCTCTATATCTTTCTTTACAAACTTTGCAATCCACCATTGGATCAGAAAATCCGTCCACGTGACCAGAAGCTTTCCACACCATCGGGTGCATAAGGATTGAAGCATCAACACCAACTACGTCTTGACGTAGAGTCATTGATTTCCACCAACGTGCCTTTAAATTATTTTTTAATTCAACACCGTAAGGGCCCATATCCCAACATGAATTCAAGCCTCCATAAATTTCTGATGATTGAAAAATAAATCCGCGTTGCTTACATAGGGCGACTAAATCACTCATTGATTTTAGGTTTGTTTCATTTGACACGAGGATGCTCCTTTTTCGGAAGTGAAAATGTGAAAAAATATAGGGAATTGTACAGGGATTTACTAAGACTTTAAAGAGAGTTCGTAGAGTTTTTTGTACTCACCGCTACTCTCGATTAGCTCTCCATGAGTCCCTTGTTCTACCAGACGTCCCTCCTTCATAACAAAGATTTGATCGTATTCTTGAATAGTCGAAAGTCTATGGGCCACGGCAATAACAGTTTTGTTTCCAGCAATGGCCTCTAGTGCTTGCTGCACAACTTTTTCAGATTCGTTATCAAGTGCTGAAGTGGCTTCATCAAAGAGCAGAATATCAGTATTTTGTAGGAACGCTCTAGCGATTGTGAGTCTTTGCTGCTGACCGCCTGAAAGTTTTGCACCTCGATCCCCAATGACTGTATCAAGTCCTTTTGGTAATCGATCCACAAACTCTGACGCATAAGATACTTCTAGCGCTTTGCGAATATCAGCATCTGAAAAATGTCCACCGATTGCGAGATTGGCCTTTATAGAATCGTGAAAGAGAAAAATATCTTGTGAGACGAGTCCAAAAAGTTTTCGAAGTTCACGCAATTTAATTTCATGCAGAGGATGCCCGTCAATGAGAATTTGGCCATGAGCAATTGGGTATAGGCCCAAGAGTAAATTAATTAACGTCGATTTTCCTGAGCCAGATAATCCAACAAGGGCAACCTTCTGTCCTTTTTTTATATTCAAACTTAGGTTTTGAATAACGTTGCTTTCTCCATAAGAAAAAGTCACGTTATCGACAATAATTTCAGAATGAAAATGTTGAGGTTTATATGATCCAAAATCTTTTTCTTCTTCTAAATGTAAAATATCGTTGATGCGCTCAAGAGCTGCGATCCCTTGTCCAACTTTTACATTGGCTTGAGAAAACTTTCTAATCGGGTCCATTAAAAGAGCGAGGGCTGCAACGAATTGAATGAAATCCCCAATGGTCATGCCGTGATATTTAATTCTGAAATAAGCAAAAAGAATAACACCAGAAAAAGCCAAAGCTCCGACTAGCTCAACAAATGGATGAGCTAATTCTTCAACCTTACTGGTCTTCATTACATAGTGAAAATAATAATCTTGAGAACGCTTGAATCTCTCCATAACAAACTGTTGGAGATTAAAAGCTTTGGTTACCTTGTGAGCTGAGAGACCTTCACTTAAATTATGAGTTAACTCTGCTCTACCTTCTTGCACTTCTCTTTGATTAAGTTTTATTTTTTTACCGCTGATTTGGAAAATAGCTACAAAAAGTGGACCTACTAAAAAAATTACTATTGCTAATTGCCAATCACTCCAAATAGCGACACCCAAATAAACTAAAGCTTTAACCGGCTCTCTCACAACATCGATCATTGCGCGAAATGATTGTGCAAATAGTTCAGCATCGTTCAACAAGGTTGAAAGCATGCGACCTTGTTTATTTTGGTTGTAAAAAGCAGTAGGAAGTTTTTGAAGTTTACTGAAGATTTCATCTCGGACATCACTGTTGATTTTTTCACCAACAAATCTCATCCAAAAAAAATGATAGTATCGAGCAGGGAAATTGAGGATGCCTAATAAAAGCAATCCGCCTGCTAAAGCAAGAAATTCATTCCAAGAAGCTTTTCCAGTTAAGCCTTGGTCGAAAATGGGTTTAATCAATTTAACTTGAGCACCGGAAAGAGCAGCTAAAACAAACGATAATAAAAAAGCACCTAGTGCCATATTTTTATATGGTTTCAGGTAGGGAAACAATTGTTTAGTCAGTTTGGAATACATGGCAATCAGAATAACCAATTGCGACTAGAAAGTCACTTATTACCTAAAAAATCATGGCTGCCGTTTTAAAATCTTTCTCTTCAAAGTGAAATTGAAAACAAAAATAGTGAAATAACATTTTGGGCAAAGATTTGTATTCAAGCTTAATAGTTCCAAGCTCGCCATATTTCGTATGAGCGATATGACCTATTAGTTCCCACAACTCTCTTCCTGATTGGACAGAATATGCAATTCTCTGATTCATACAGGGAGGACAAGCAAAGCCCCCTTCTTCAGGTATGAGATACATATCATTAAAACGTTGCAGCTCTTCTCCGCACAAAGTGCAATGTTCTCGTTCTGGAAATACTCCCAAGTGCAGCAGAGTCTTTGTTAAAAAAATTACTGCATGCGAGTGAGGATAAAAAGTTTTTGCCTCAAGAGATTTCTCCATATGCACCAAAGCATTACTCAACGTTGTAAAGAGGCCCACCATTTCAGTATTTTCTTCATGCACATCATGCAAATTTTCAGTGGGAGAAATTTTATTGATTATTTCTAGAAAAAAGCACGCCATATAAAAAGCGGTGTGATTTAAACGAATATGATTGTGATGCCAAATGAGTTGCCATTCTTTGGCGTGGTAAATTTCACTGGTTGTTTTATTGGTCGCAAGTTCCACTGAAAGCATGAAACCTAATTCAATGATAGATGACTTCTGCTTTTTTCCACCACCTCGTCCGCCGTAAAAAACAACTGAAACTTTTCTTCCAGAACGCAGCAGTAGGTGGGCAATTATATGCCGTTCATCGTAGGGAATTTTTGAAAGGACGATGCCTTCTATTTTTGTTTGCATTTATGCGGCATCATCAAAATGTACTTTTAAATTTAGACCAGATTTTCTCAATTGATCTTCAATGACATATTTTGCAAATAATTTGTCCGAATGTTTTAATTTTTTAGCGAAATAAACTGCACGTTCTACCGAAATAAACTTTCGTCCTTTTTCAATATCACATAACTCTTGTTTGCTCACTTTTAACTTCTTAGCCATTTCGACTTGTGTTAATTCTTCTGCTAATCGAAGTGATTTTATTAATTCACCAAAAGAAACTGGCCCAAGTAATTCTTCTAAGACAATTCTTGCATCTCTATATTTTGTAGTCATGCTTATTTACCTCAATTACTTTAACGATTATTATTTCTTCATCTTCTAAATGATAAATAACTCTGTATGACTTATTCAATGAAGATGATCTTTTACCTATCAATTTTCCCTTGAGATTATGATCTCTGTAACCTGGTACTTTTTTCATTTCAGCATAACCTTGCTCTTCAATTAGCCTAACCCACTCTTCAAATATGACAAGAATATGTCTCGGTAATTTTCTTAATCCCTTTTCTGCTTTTTCTTCAATAAAAACACGTGAATAACTCAAAGCACACCTCACAGTACACCAATTAAGTGTACCTGTCTATCAGGCACATTTATATTAAATTAAAGTCCAATAAAATCAGACAAATAATTCCCTAATGTATTTTGCAAAATCTGCTTCTTACTCGAATGAAACTGATCAAATGTATAAACTTCGTAGTCACTCCCCTGCCTTCCACCTCGACCAATCATCTGCAACCAAAAATCATAATTTTTAACTTCATAATTAATGAATATTTTTTTTATTTCTGGAAGATTAACTCCATGACTTAGGGTCGTAGTGGAAAATATACAATCGATGTGGCCCTTACTTTCTTCTAATTGAGAAAGAAAAGTTTCAACTTCACCGCCAACACATCCTAAACTTCTCAATCCCATTCGCTTCGCTCGCATAACAAGCTCATCAACTTCAGAACGAAAAGAGCAAAAAATTAAATACACATGTTGCGGCTCTTTTTGTCTGAGTTCTCGCCAAACACACCGATTAAATAGTTCAGGTTTCATAGGATGGTAGTAGTGAATCTTTTTAGGTTCACGATGCAATTGATGGTTGCCATAGTCGATATGAAACCAAATGTCGTTGTGGTAAACCAAATCTTCTCTTAAGTGACTCAATAACTCCGCACTCATTGTGGCCGTTATTCCAAGTACAGGCGCTTGTGTATCTAAGATAGCAAGAAAACGATCATGTAAAATTGGTCGAAAACTCTCTCCCCAATGATAAAAGAGGTGAAACTCATCCAAGATAAACAGGATTTTTTCATTTTGAAGAAAA
The DNA here is from genome assembly GCA_947446575.1 of Bacteriovoracaceae bacterium. Lineage (GTDB taxonomy): Bacteria > Bdellovibrionota > Bacteriovoracia > Bacteriovoracales > Bacteriovoracaceae > Bacteriovorax. The sequence continues at coordinate 101,893 of CANFHC010000011.1, forward strand.
CAGGCTTCTAAAAAATCTTCAGATAAAAGCTCCATTGTCGTAACTAAAAATCCTTTTCTTGCCTGAAGAAAATTAGTCATCGTCTCCTCTAGCCCTTTTTCGCCTCCGGCAATAAAAATATTTTTTTCAGCTTGAGATAGTTTGGAATACACTTCGTTGGCCAGTGCTCTAAGAGGTGAAACAAATATGACTTTATGTCCGTTTTCTCGATAATATTCGACAACCAAGCGAGTCTTTCCTGCAGCTACGGGAGCTGTCAAAAGTGTAAAATGTGAAGGGAGAAATAGTTCTTCTATTAATTTCATGACTTCTCACTTTCAATCTCTCTAGGTATTAGAAAAAACTAAGTTGTTATTTTTGCAAGCCTCTCTTGACGAAAATGTCCACTAATGAGACTTAGAGTTCATGAATTCATTAATCCTAAAAGACAACTCAGGCGTAATCACTGATCTTCATGTGCTGGGCCATATTCATACAACACTGAAACTTTCAGTTGGGGACTCTGTTAAGTGCACAGTTTTGAATTCTGGAAATACTGTCGGTATCGTTAGTGAATTAAATCAACATGCTTGTCATTTAAAATTGGCAGAGATCACACCTGGAACACCTCAATGGTTTGACCTAGTCGTAGGCCTTTCTCGTCCACAAACGTCAAAAAAAATCTTGGAGCACGCCACCACTTTTGGAGCGCGTAGTATTCATTTTTTTAAAGCGGAACTAACGGAGAAAAGTTATCTTGATTCAAAAATTTTTGAAGAAAATGCCTATGAAGAATTTCTCTTGGCAGGACTTTCTCAAGCGGCAATTTACACAGATTTGCCAAAATTTAAATTAGATAAATATAGTCCAGCAGAGCAGTACAAAGATATTCCACAAAAATTTATCTTAGACTTAAAGGCCGAGAAAAGTTTTTTGGATACAAAGATTGACTGGAGTCACCCAGTAACTCTGGCCGTAGGCCCAGAGCGTGGTTGGACGCCATCGGATATAGAACGATTCCATAATGCTGGTTTTACGAGTGTGAAAATTTCGTCTAGCATTCTTCGAGTCGAACATGCTGTATATTCTGCAATTTCTCAGCTAGAATTATTGAGAAATCGCTATTAAAACCTGAGGTAAATGTGCTTAAAAAACTAGAAGTTTTATTTGATGAACAAGTCCGCCCAGCTCTGGCAGCTCACGGTGGAAATGTCGAAATAATCGATATTGATAATGATAGACTTTTTGTAAAATTAAGTGGTGGATGCCAAGGATGCTCAAGCTCCAAAGCGACGCTCAAAGATGGTATTCAAACTCTCGTAAAACAAAATTTTCCAATGATAACTGAAGTTGTCGATCTAACTGATCATGTTAGTGGCGAAAATCCATACATGTAGTCTGATAATCTTTATAAATCTTTTTCAATTTCAAGAAAGACTTGATCCGTTGTAAAAGAAGTTAAGCATTGCATATTTTCAATCATTAAATCACATACGCTCAATCCACAGTAGTGATGAGTGCGAGTTCGGCAGGCGAGTCCTTCACGATAAAAATAAGGATGTCTGTTTTTGTTATAGGGGTGCCACTCATTAACTGGCTCTGGTCCAAAAAAAGTGTACGATTTAATCCCTACTGCGACGGCCAGATGTTTTAATCCCGTATCATTGCCAATATAAAATTTCGATTTCAAAAAAGCCGCTGGTAGTTCTTCAAGTGGCCACTCAACAATTTTAGTATTAATTGGTAAATTTCCAGCTAGTAATTCATCTTTTATTTTTTTATCCTCAGTACTTTTAGAAAGAGGGATAACTATATTTACATGAGGGTATTTTTCAGAAATTTTTCGAGCGAGCTCAATATAATTTTGCAGGGGCCACATTTTTGTTTTTCTTGTGGCAACGACTCCGAATATGACCTGCTGCTGCTGTAATGTTTTTTTAGTCAAAGTGATTTTAGGTTCATAATCTAAAAATGATGGGACTTCATTTTTTCCATAAAAAGAATAAAGACCATCTAAGTCTCTTTGAATGAGTTCTTTTATTACACCTTGATCTAGTACCTGGGTATTGGATTTTAAGTGATGATTATGAAATGTGTAGGGAATATTTTTCATTATACTGAATATTGTAAAAACTTTGTGACCCCGTCCAGACTGATGCATTTCATGAATAGCATCAACTTTCAAATTAATCAGTTCCGTATAGAGATCAAATATATCGCTCAGTTTTTTAAGTTTTAAGGGATAAATAATATCGGCAGCGGTCTCAATATTTTTATAAAGCGGAGCAATCCACTCTGGAACCGCATAAATAATAATACACTCTGGATAGAGTGCGCGCAAATACTGCACACTCGCTAGCCCCATCAGGGAGTCGCCCAGTGCTCTATTTTTGACTAAAAAGAAAACAGGTTTTTTGCCAATCATATATTTATGAAATATTATAACACATAAATGACCAAACTAACTGTTGCAATAATTACATTTAACGAAGAAAAAAACATTGAAAGATGTCTTCAGTCTGTAAAGGAAATCGCTGATGAGATTTTAGTCGTTGACTCGTTTTCTACCGATAAAACAGAAGAAATTTGTCAAAACTATAATGTGCGTTTTATAAAAAATCCTTTTAAGGGACATATTGAACAGAAAAATTTTGCCCTAGTACATTCATCTCATGACTACGTACTATCGTTGGATGCCGATGAGGCACTTTCTAAAGATTTATTAGCAGAAATCAAGCGCATCAAACTAGACTTTCAGCTCGAAGGTTACCGATTTCATCGCCTTACCAACTATAGCGGCCACTGGGTTAGACACTGTGGTTGGTATCCGGATACTAAACTTAGGTTAGTGAAAAAAGAAAGTGCATCGTGGAGAGGAACAAATCCTCACGACATTTTAGAAATGAATCACAATCAAGATGTAGGATTTTTGCACGGAGATCTACTACATTACTCATATGAGTCAATTGCATCACATGTAATTCAAACTGATAAGTTTACGACTATTGCCGCAAAGGCAGCTTTCAATCAAGGCAAACGATCTAGCTTGTTTAAAATTTTCACTAGACCTATGTTAAAATTCTTACGTGATTATTTTTTCAAAAGGGGATTTCTTGATGGTCGCTACGGTATCATTATTTGCTCCATCAATTCATTATCGGCCATGCTGAAATACTCTAAACTCTACGATCTTCAAACTGGCAAAAAAATATGAAAATTGTTTTTCAACATGCGAGCCCTTTACCTGTTGTAGGTTACGGTGGCATCGAGCGAATTCTTTTTTGGCACATGTTAGAACTCGCCCGCCTGGGACATAAAATAGTTCTCATTGGTCACCCTGATTCTCGCGTAGACAAATTTGGAATTCAGCTCATTGCTTGCCAGGATGGCAATCCAGCTGTTTGGCAATCTCTCGTTCCATCTGACGCTGACATCATCCATCTAAGTTACAATTACAAGGTTCCAGGAACCATTCCAACGATCACTACCGTCCATGGCAATGGACAAGTCGGTGAAGTATTTTATAAAAATTCAGTTTTTGTTTCAAAAAAGCACGCTGAAATTCACGGGTCCGATCAATTCGTTCATAACGCAATTGATTTTACTGAATATCCATTTGTGTATTCTGAAAAAAAATGGAATCAATTTTTATTTCTGGCTAAAGCTTCGTGGCGAGTTAAAAATCTTGCCCATGCAGTTCGTGTTTGCCGGGCCAATAGAAAACATCTGCACGTCGCCGGTGGCAAGTGGTGGGGACTCTCTCGCTATATTCATAATCACGGCATTGTTGGTGGAGTAGAAAAACTAGAAATCATTCGCTCTTGTGACGTCATGCTTTTTCCTGTTCGTTGGCACGAACCATTTGGAATTGCCGTTATCGAGGCGATGAGCCAGGGTTTAGCTGTCATCGGTTCGAGCTATGGAAGTCTGCCTGAATTAATTGCTCCCGAGGTAGGTTTCATCGTGAAAAACATTGAAGAATTAAATGAAAAAGTAAAAAACCCTGGAAAGACTTTTGATCCGTTCGTCATTAGAAAATATGCTGAAGATAATTTTTCAATAAAAAAGCATGCTCAAAGTTATTTAGCTCTTTATGAAAGAGTTATCGCTGGTGAGGAACTAAATCACCAAGGGCCTACATATAAATTCACACAAAGAGCTGAAGAGTTACTTCCCTTTTGATTAAGGCTTAGTAGGTACTATTTTTTCGAGTGTAATTTTTAATGAAAAAAGAGTAGCTCCATTAGGTGCATGATCTACTAATGAGAAGCTCTTTCCTACTTTATAAGTTCCAAGTGATCCACCCTGCATAGTCTTGTGACCAACTTTATTTACATCATAAGATTCACTTTCAATGGTTGCTTCATCTTTAGTTATATTGGTAAGAGTTAGAACATAACTTTTTTTGGTGTAATTAATGACTTCTCTTTTATTTAAAAAAATATGTTGCTTCGTTACTATCGGAGCTTTTTTTCCTTCTTGATAATCCGTCTGCAAATAAAGATTCGCAAAACTGTTTAGAGCAAAAATTAGTGAAAAGAATAAAGTTAAAATTTTCATCATCTGTTCATTAAGACGGACTGACGAATGAGATCCACTTTGGAAAAATCCAAGTTTACCACTCCGACCTTCTCTCCTTCTTCTAAATCAAGAATTATATCTCCCCACGGATCGACTACAATTGAGTGACCATAGGTTTGAATTTTTTCATTATGATGTCCCCACTGAGCAGCAGCGACTACGAAGCATTGATTTTCGATTGCGCGTGCACGAAGTAAGGTATGCCAGTGTGCTTTTCCCGTCGGTACTGTAAAGGCTGCTGGGTAAGTTAACACTTCCGCCCCATTCATTCGGTAATGCAAACCGAGTTCTGAAAAGCGCATATCAAAACAAATACCGAGACCAATTTTTCTTGAATCAAGTTCAACAATTTTATAATCGGATCCAGCGGTATAATTTTTTGCTTCTGAAATTTTCTTATTAGGCAGATCACAGGCAAAAAGATTAATTTTATCATAGTGGCCCAAGTCATTTCCATGCTTATCAAAGTTATAAGCACGGTTCACCACTTTGCCGTCTTTTAATGCTGCTGCTGATCCACCAATGAGTGCCATTTGGAAATCAGTTGCGAGTTTCCTTATTTCATTAAAGTGCTCGTTTCCTTCTTCAACCAAATAAGGCGTTGGTGTAATCCCATCACTCATTGAATAAAAAACTTCTGGTAGAAAAGCTGCCTCTGCACCTTGAGTTCTTGCTTCTTCTAACAAACCTTTTATGGTTTGAAGATTTTTTTTGTAATCAAGAACAGACGTAAGTTGAAGGACTGCTATTCTCATTTTTCTTCTCCCAAACTAGACTTTCTTTCCAATAGCAAAATAAGTAAACCCTTCAGCTTGAACTTTTTTAGTATCGTAAAGATTTCTTCCATCGAAGATAACAGGTTTATTTAAACGTTTTTTAATTTCAGAAAAGTCTGGAGTTGTGAACTCTCGCCACTCAGTAACTGTAATTAAAGCGTCTGCTCCATTAAGAGCGTCGTATTTATTTTCAAATGATTTAATTTTTCCTTCGCATTCTTTGTATTCGCTCATCATATGCAAATAATTTTCTGTGGCAACTGGATCAAAAATATTAACAGTTGCTCCAGCACCAATGAGTTTGCAGGCCATCGCAATTGCTGCTGTTTCACGAACATCATCAGTATTGGCTTTAAAAGCAACTCCCCAAAAAGCGAACACTTTGCCTTTTAGATTTTCTCCGTAGTGCTTAACAACTTTACTGAAGACATAAGATTTTTGTTCGTCATTGACTTCTTCAGTTGCATTGACGATTTTCAAATTCATTCCATAATCTTCTGCTGTCGCAATGAGGGCCTTCACGTCTTTTGGAAAACATGATCCACCGTAACCTGGACCTGGATATAAAAAGTGTCCACCAATTCTCTTGTCTGAAGAAATTCCTTTTCTCACTTCTTCGATATCAGCATCAGTTGCATCACAAAGGCGAGCGATCTCATTGATGAAAGAAATTTTTGTAGCTAAGAAACAGTTTGCTGCATATTTACTCATTTCAGCTGAAAGATTGCTCATTCCATAAATTGGATTTCCTTGGCGAACAAGTGGAGCGTATAACTCTTCCATGACTTTCATAGCTGCCTCATCTTGATGACCAATGATCACCCGATCTGGTCTCATAAAATCTTCAACAGCTGAACCTTCTTTTAAAAATTCAGGATTATTTACCAGTTGAAATTTTTTCTTTGTATTTTCTGCGATTAATTTTCTCAATTCATTATTTGTTCCAACAGGAACAGTTGACTTGATAACGATGATTGCTCCGTCGGCAATATTTTTTGCAACTGCAATAGCTGCGGCTTTTAAATATTTTAGATCAGCCCTTCCATCGTCCGCAGAAGGCGTTCCTACTGCTAGAAATATAGACTTAGCTTCTTTGACAGAATCGTAATCCAAAGAAAAATGCAGACGACCCGCTTTAATATTTCTTTCTAATAATTCATTTAAACCTGGTTCATAGATCGGGGACTTTCCAGCTTTAAGCATTTCAATTTTTTTAGGGTCGATATCTATACAAGTAACATCGTGACCGATTTCTGCAAAACATGTCCCGCTAACAAGACCAACATAGCCAGTACCAATAACTGAAACTTTCATGATTTTTCTCCGTAGGTTTACCCATAGACAATAGCATTCCTAAAGCAAATATGCTAAAAATTTATATGTTCAAAAATGCCTTGAAATTAATCTTAGCTGCAGCACTGCTTTATTGGTTAATTTCGAGCGGAAAGCTCGATCTATCATTAATTCAGAAATCTTTTCACGTAGGACCTCAATGGATTTTTGCAATTTTACTTCTTTTGGGCCAATTTGCGCTTGGAACTTATCGTTACAAACTTTTACTTGAGACTAAGAGTCAAAAATCTCTTTCCTATTCTACGATTTTTCGTATTAATTATATTGGAGTTTTTTTCTCTAGCGTTCTCCCCGGCGCAGTGACGGGTGACCTAATTAAATTGCTCTATATTAACAAACTCGATGAAAATTTTACCAAATCATTTCTCATAACAATTACATTGTTCGATAGAATCATGGGGCTCATCTCACTTCTTTTTCTTTCCGCTTGTTTTAGCTTGGTGTATTACTCAGAAATCCATCTGCTTTCTCCTCAACTCTCTCACGTTATAAAATTAAATTTACTGCTTTTTGGTGCGGCTTTAGTCTTTTTGGCGCTTTTAATTTCACCCGAAAAATACCAGTCTCTCATTTACTTTCTAATTGAAAAAATTCCATTTATTGGTTCAAAAATAGCAGGACTTCTTAAACAATTTTTTTCATTGCGAGAGCAAAAAAAGGACGTCCTTAAATGTTTTTTGATTGGTGTGGGCTGCCATTTTATGTCAATCATGGCCTTCTGGATTGTGAGTTCGCCTTTTTTAACAAGTGCTCTACCTTTTCAATACGCTTTTACATTTATTCCAATCGGGATGATTGCGATGGCGATTCCCATTTCTCCTGGGGGGCTTGGAGTGGGCCACGTGCTTTTTGCCAACCTTTTTTCTTTTGTCCATATAGATAATGGAGCATCTCTTTTTAATCTTTTTTACTTATGTAATTTGACTGTGAATTTTTTGGGTGTCATTCCCTACGTGCTTATAGGAAGAAATAAATTAGATTGATTTCGATTTTTCTAAATCAATCATCTTGGCATATTTCAGCAACACATACTGAGCATTAATAAAACAGATGATAAAACCGTATCTTCCATCGAGAATTCCCAATTTCAAAATATAGTCTTTAAAAAATTGATAAAGTGGTCTACTCACTAATTTTGTAAGACTTGCGCGTTTCCCTTTTTCAAAAAGTGCGCGGGCCTCAATAGTTGTAAATTTATTTGTCTGCAAAACATGCGAAGAAATTGAATTATAAGAATAATGAAGTAAATCGCCACCGATGTGCTCAACAACTCCATCAACTTCTAAGGCGTCATGTGGATTATTCCCTACCCAACGGGCCTTAGCTTTTTTTACGATACGAAGTTTTGTGTCTGGATACCATCCACAATAACGAACCCAGTGACCGTTATATTCTGTCAGGCGATTAAATTTATATCCATCAACATTAAATTGAGATTTTAATTTTAATATTTCTGCCGCAAGTTCTCTCGAGAGCGCTTCATCTGCATCTAAAGAAAGTACGTATTCATGACTAGCTTTTTGGAGAGCAAAGTTTTTCTGTTCAACATAACCTAAAAATTTCTGTTGAATAAAACGCACATTGTATTTTTCACAAATTTCGCGAGTTTTATCTGTAGAGAGTGAATCTACCACTACAATTTCATCTGCAATTAATCGCACTGACTCTATACATCGACCGATATTTTTTTCTTCATTTAATGTGATGATGACAACTGAAAATTTATTCATGCCCTAAATCCGATTTGTTTTTCAGAAGCTTGTAAAATGAGCCTAAAGTCATTGCTCCAAGGATGAGCAAGTTTTGATTTCATCTTAAGTGGAACTGTTGATTTTTTTAAGAGGCAATCAAAATAAGTAGGCTCAGTGATCACCATTTTATCTCTCATGTCTTTGGGGACATCGCTTTTTCGCTCACACCAAATGACCTTGCCTGCTTTAATTTTTTTTAATAATTCTGGAGAATATTTTTTAGAGTTACCAACAAAATAAGCATTCTCAACCTTATCCAATTCCCAAATATCATTCATTCGCAAGATGCGCTCTTTCATAACTGGTGGGTGCGTTCCAAAATACAGCGCACATTTATTCTTGCGAGCATCTTTGAAACCTTTCTCCAGCTTTTTTTCTAAATCTTCAGCCGAGTGATAAAGTTTACCCATGTCATGCATTTTTTCTTTATAAGAATTTTTCTCGCGCACATGCCCGTAGTGAAAAATACGAGCTTCTGTATAAAAAATTTTTTTATAGTTTCTAAATCCTTGAGCGTCCCCCCAAGATTCAATCGGTGACTTTAACTTTATTGCCCGAATTTCATTGGGATACCATTTTTTTGAAATGGCCAAATGATGGTGAGTCAACCAAAAATGTAAATAGCGAAATGAGATAGCATCACAGCCTTCTGCCTGAGCTTTTTCAATATCATTTTTAAGAATCTCATAATCATCAGGATGAAGAACTTCATCGGCTTGCAGGTAGATCCCCCAAGCATTTTCTTCAATGCCTTGATCAGCACGAAGGGCCTCTAGAGCAATATTCGTTTCAACAGAAAGCACTAAACCTTTTTTTAGACTCATGTCCCATACGCTAGGAATAATTTTTACAAAGGGAAATTTTTTTATTTCTTCTTCGGTAGTATCGTCGCCTCGATCGAGGGCCAGATAAATTTTTTCGACTAAAGGTGCAAGGGATTGGAGTGACTCTTTAAATGAGTAATCGTATTTCACTCCATTTCTTAGTAGTGTAAAACCAAAAAGCTTAATCAAATTTAAAAATCTTAGTTGCGTCTACGTGACCGTAGCGTATCCATTTTGTTTTAAAAGATTCAATTCGAAGTAAAAATTTTAATTCTTCACCTGGATTTTTGAGCTTGCGGATTTTTTTACATTCTTTCTTCAAAATCGCA